>NZ_MVOI01000006.1:0-300000 GCF_002283555.1 Rubrivirga sp. SAORIC476
CTCGCCGGTGCCGGTGGAGGGAATCCAGGTGGCGGTGGCGGCGTCGTAGCTCGTCTCGAGGTTGGGCGGGTTGGCGGCCGGGTAGTAGCCGGGCACGCCGCGGACGAGGTTCATCGCCGCGAGGTCGTCGACGGTGAGGCCAGCCGACGGGGTTCCGAGGAAGCGGAAGCCCTTCGGATCGTCGATCAGGATCGACACGCTACCCGGGCCCGTGGCTCCCACGGTCATCGTGAGCGGGACCGTGGTGGTCGGCTGCTCGGGATCGTTGGAGGTGATCACGAGGTCGGCCGTGTAGACGCCGTCGACGAGTCCGGTCGCGTCGAAGGTGAGCGTGGCCGTCTCCGAGGCTCCGGGGGCGACCGTGCCGCTGGCGGGTGCGACCGTCACGAACGGCGGGTCGGGCGGCGTGGGCCGCGGCGACGCCGAGACACTCGGCGGCAGGATCTGCGCCGTGAGGTTGTTGTGCATGTACGCCGCATTGAAGACCATCTGGAGGGCGTCCGTGCCCGCCGCGTTCTCGATGCCGATGGTGTGCGAGAGCGGGTCGCTCGCGTCATCGGTCATCGTGAGGTAGTTGAGGTCGATCTGGCCGCTGGCGTAGAGGACCGCCTGGAAGGTGGTGGCCTCGGCCGCGACGTTGTAGTGCGGCACGTCGGTGAACTGCACGATGAAGTGCCCCTCGCCCGAGTCCCAGTAGGTGATCGTTCCCCCGGCGAGCGGGTTGAGATCGTCCCAGTACATCGCGATCAGGTTGTTCGGCGTGCTCGTGCTCGGCATGTTCTGGTTGGTCAGCGATGAGCTGCCGCTGCCGAACGTGAGCAGGCCGTTGGAGCCGATGTAGATCGTGCTCTGCGAGGCGCCATAGAACGGGAACGAGAACGGGAGCGTCAGCGCGCCCGAGGCCGCGTCGTCGCCGAGGGCGACGGGGGTGCCGATCTCCTCGATGTCGAAGAAGTAGGCGCTCGGTCCGCCCGCCTCGTCGGAGTCGGCGAAGGTGTTGCCGAACGTGTCGGAGCCGCTGCCGAGGGCCCTTCCGGTGCCGCCGAGGGCGGTCTCGTCGCTGGCCTTCGGAGCCGACGTGTCCGCTGCCGGGGCGGCGGACGGGGCCTGCGGACGCGCGGCGGCGTCGCCCGGACGGACCTCGTTCTGGATCGAGGCCGACCACGTCAGGCCAGCGTCACCGGGCGAGGCCGTGTTCGAGATCGTCACGTCGCTCGTGGTCGTCTCGTCCACCTCAAGGGAGACCGAGACCGAGCCCGGCGTCACGTCGATGGACGGCGGCGGCAGCGGCAGCGTGACGCTGTACCCCTGGTCGGTGTAGCTGTCGTACATCGTCTGGAGGGCCGCCGAGGAGTAGCCCATGTTCACCGCGGCCTGGATGACGGCCTGCGCCGCCTGCGGCTGCGTGGTGCCGCCATTCGTCATGGCGAGGCCCTCGAAGACGGCCGTGTCGGTGTCTTCGCGGCCGAGCACGTCCCAGATGCGCATGTTGGACGTCGACCAGTGCTGGCCGCGCGCGTGGGGGGCGCTGCCTTCCGGGTAGTCCGTGGCGCGGTCGGTCACGCGGCCGTTCCAGCACTCGTTGTGGCCGTCCCACTTGAAGACCCAGTCGTAGGCCGCGTCGGAGGGCGTCAGGAGGCCGAGCGAGCGCGTGTAGCTGGCAGCCACGTAGTCACCGAAGCCCTCCGAGAGGCCGTCGCCGTTGGAGATGGCCGCGAGCCAGTCGTGGAGGCCGTGGCCGAGCTCGTGGATCACCACGTCGGCGTCCTCGGCGTCGTCCACGCAGCCCTCGCCGAAGACGACGATGTCGCTCCCGCTGGAGAAGTACGAGTTGTCGGCGCCGTTGGCCCCGTGCGGGTCAAAGCGCACGCCCGTCGTGTAAGCCTGCGGCGTCGCGTCGATGCCGAGCTCCACGTTGACGTACCGCATGTAGTTGTCGATGTGCCAGTACGTGTTGGCCGCCTCGAAGGCGTCGGCGTTGCGCGAGTAGTCGTAGTTCGGCGAGGCCTGCGCGAAGAGGCCCTTCGCAGGCGCCTCCAACTCGCGGATCTCGGCCCACGGGCCGACGAGATTGTAGTTGACGCCATCGAACGTGAGGTCGCGCAGCGTCACCGCCGAGCGCGCCGCCGTGAGGGCCGCCGTGTCGGCGTCGCCGCCGTCGACGTACTGACCGCCGTAGAGGACGCCCGCTCGCGTGAGCGGGTCGGGGTTGAAGATCATCGCCGTCCCGTCGACGCGGGAGAACATCGTCGGCTCGGCCAGCGGGACCATCGACCGCACCGGCGGGTCGTCGTCGTCGTGCCCGGCGTGGTAGATCGTGCGGTCCGCCACGCGGACGAGCTCGCCCGTGTGGGCGTCCACGATGCCTTCCCAGGAGCCGCCCGGCACGCCGCCTTCGACGCGGACGCTCCAGGCCAGGCGCGTCGGAGAACTCGGCCAGATGACGAGCTCGGTCTGCTCGAACAGCGGCTCGGACCGCACGCCGAGGTGGGCGTAGACGGCCGAGCGCGCGGCGCCCTCGCCCACGGCGGGCCGGATGTCGACGGCCGTGAGGTCGTCGCGGTAGCCGTTGGCGAGGAACTGGACGCGGTCGCGCCGGTCGATCGTCACCACCGTCTCATCGCCCCACACGGGCACGCCCGCGACAGTCTGGCGGAAGCGGACCACGGTGCCCGCGCGACCCTCCCGGACGCGCTGCAGCACGAGGTCGGACGCGTCGAAGGTCCGCAGCCCGACCACGGAGGGGTTGCTCGTCAGGTAGGCGCGGGCCTGGCTCTCCGGCGAGCCAGGCGCCATCGGCGCGTTGATCGCGGCCAGGATGGCCGGGCGCGACGAGCCTACGAAGGTCAGGCCGTCCGGCGCGAGCTCCGCGACGGGGTCGGCCCCGAGCACCAGCGGGCTGACGGGCGCCGGCTTCTGGGCGAGCGCGGGAGGCGCCGTTGCCAGCGCGGCGAGCAACAGCGCGCCGACCAGATGGCGCGCTCGAGTAAAGGTGGAGATCATCGAGATCGGGGGGGTGGGGAAGGGCGGAGAAGCACGGAGGAGACATCGTGAGTCCCGAACGGCGCGGGACCCTGGCGACGCGACGATCCATCCCCGGACCGTCTCTGTGCTCACCGATCCTTCATTCTACACCGCGGGTCGGGAAGCCACAACATGTGGGGCGACCTCCGGGCGAGATCCGCCCGTCACGGCCGACGCCCCTCGGTCCGCGAGCGAGACTCCCGACCTCGGTGCCGAGGCGGGCATGCCTACACACGACGGCGGCCGCTCCCGGAGGAGACGGCCGCCGCACGCACGCACCCGGAACGCTCCCTACCGCACGACGACGGCGGATCGGGTCACCACGGTGCCGCCCGCTTCCAGACGGACCACGTAGACGCCCGCCGCCAGCGAGCCGCTGTCCAGCGTCGCCTCGTGACGACCCGCGCTCAGCGGACCGTCCACCAGCGTCGCCACCGACCGGCCGCGCACGTCGTACACCGTCACGCGCGCCGGGCCCGCCTCCGGCAGCGCGAACGACACCCGCGCCGCGCCCGTCGACGGGTTCGGCGCGATCGCCGTCAGCTCGACCTCCGTGATCGCCGCCTCAGCCGAGGCCGAGGTGCCGATCCGCAGCACGAACCGGTCGGTCGCGTTCGCGCCGTCGGCAAAGTCGCTCGACGGGATCACGTCGGTGAACGCCTCCAGCGTCCGCGCGACGTCGAACGCGTAGCTCGACGCCATCCGGACGTCGATCTCGCGACCGGTCACGAGGTCCACCAGCACGACCGGCAGGCTGGCCGGCAGCGCGTCGGCGTCCCACGAGAGCGTGAACCGCGAGCCGGTGCCGCGCGCCTCGATCGCCAGCGGGATCTCGGCCGCCGCGAACGGACGCACATCATGTCCGAGGAACCGGCCACCTGCGCGCGCCCCGATCTGTGCGTACGCCTCGGCGGGCACCTGGAACTTCGGCGTGTCCTCGTCGGCGTCGAACGCGGCCGACGCGCCGTCCACGAAGCGGATCGACAGCGCGCGGTCCGCCACCGGGGCGCCCTCGGCGTCGACGCCCGACAGCGAGAACGCCAGCCTCGGCGCCTCGGCCGACCGAGCGACTGAGGCCGACCGGGCCGCCGAGGCGGGCTGGGTGGCCGAGAACGGGATCGTGATCACGCGCGGGTTGCCGTTGACGCGCGGCCCCTTCGCCTTGGCCCGGAACGCCTGCCACGGCGCCACCGAGACCGGGTCTTCGACCCACGTCCGCGTCTCGGGGTCGTAGACCCACAGCGGCGCGTTCGGGCTCAGCTCGTCGCCGCCCGGCCACGTCGCGATGCCGGTCAGGTCGAGCGTCTCGCCGAACGGGTTGGCGAGGAAGTTGAACCGGGCGCCGTCGGTGTCGAGCGTCACGTCGACGTCGGCCGTGTTGGCCGGCAGGGGGGTCGAGAGGGTGACCGGGAATTCGTAGCCCAGGCTGACGTTCGGGTTGCCCTGGTTCTTGTCGTACATCTGCCAGCGGAAGCCGTGGCCGAGCGCGAGCACCTCGCCGGTGCCGAGCGCCGGAATCCAGCTCCCGGCGACGGGGTCGTAGTCGGTCCAGAGGTTGGGCGCGCGCGCGTTGGGGTAGTAGCCGGGCACGCCGCGGACGAGGTTCATGTCGGCGAGATCGTCCACGGTGACGCCGTCGGCGGGGGCGCCGAGGTAGCGGAAGCCGAGCCGGCCGTCGATCACGATGGAGACCTCCCCACTGCCGTCGTCGACCGTCAGCGTGATGGGGACCGTAATCGTCTCCTGGGTCGGGTCGTTCGTCGAGAACACCAGGTCGGCGGTGTAGGCGCCCTCCGCCAGGTCGGCGGCGTCGAAGGCGACCGCGATGGGCGCCGAGCTGCCGGGCGCGACCGTCCCGGCCACGGGCGACGGGGCGACCCACAGCGTCGGCGCTCCGAAGGAGGCGCGGAACCGCATGTCGTTCCCGGTCCAGGTCGATGCGCCGCCGGGCGTGCCGTCGAACGAGATGAGCGCGGTGCCGCCGGCGTACGGGTCGGCCTCGGCGTAGGTGAACGGGAGCGCACCGGCGTCGAAGTCGAAGAACCACGTCACCACGTCTCCTGCGTTCACCGAGACGGGCGTCGTGAGGGCGAACTCGACGAAGTCCCAGTCGGCCACGGTCAGGTCGAAGGGAATGGCGTCGAGCTCGGGGCCTGCGGTCCCGGTCCCGGCATACACACGCAGCGTGCCCGAACTCGTCCAGGTCGCGTTGTCGGCCGGGCCGTAGATGTCGGTCGCGATGGACGTGAGCGTTCCATCACACGGAGCCGTGAGAGACTGCCCGAGTTCACTGCTTCCCTCGGTCGACCGGGTGAAGAAGTCGACGGCGTCCTGCTCGACGACCTGGCCGTCGACGCAGGCGGCCATCGCCACGGCGTCGTCGGCCGTCGTGACGTTGGCGAGCGAGAGGGACCACGCCAGGTCGGAGTCCGTGGAGGCGTTCGCGATCGTGACGGTCTCTGTCGCCGTGCCACCTACAGGAAGCGTGAGCGAGAGGGCCGGCGGACTGACCGAGGCGACCGGCGGCGACACCGTGGACGCGCGGAAGGCGGCGACCGTCGCGCCGCGCTCGTCGATCACACGGGCGTTGTCGCGGAGGTCGCGGTCGCCGGAGGCCGAGCCGCGCACGACGACGTCGGGGTTGGACCACTGCGGCAGGCGCGTGCACGGGCTCGCCGAGCAGTTGCTGTACGACATCACCGTCCGCCAGGAGGCCTCGCCGCTGGTCGCGTCCTGAAATTTGCCGTGTCCGTAGGCGTAGGGCGTCGTGGAGCCGTCCGCCTCGGGGTTGTGGCGGAGGCCCATGTTGTGGCCGAGCTCGTGGGCGAATGACAGGTTGCCGACGGCGCAGTCGTACGCGGTCACCGTAAACGCCGACGAGGCGCTCGAGTTGATGTAGCCGCGCCCGCACGACCCGTAGACCGAGCTGGACGGGCCGATCAGCGCGACCAGGTCGGCGCCGTACTGGTCGCGGAGCGCGTGGACCTCGTCGAAGGTGCCGTCCGTCTGTCCCTGGAAGGCGGGCAGGTCGGTCGCGGTCGAGCCCGACGATGCGCCCGGCGTCTCGTAGGCATGGACGAGGCGCAGCCGGGGCTGCACCGCACTGTTGTCGGAGGCCGTGTTGGACGCATCGACGGCGGCCTGCGCGAAGGCGACCGGGTCGGCGTAGACGGTGCTGACCTGAGAGGTGTAGGCCACGATCACGTCGATGGTCGGCGACGCGCTCCCGGCCGCAGGGCCACCAGCCGCCCCAGCGGGCGGGAGGCCCGGTACCCGATCCTCCCGATCCTCGCCGGGCAGGGCGCCTTCGTCGTGGTCGCGGAACACGCTCGTGTCGAGGCGGAACAGGGCATGGAGCCCGCCCCCGAGCGGGCGCACCTCGTAGACGGCGCCATCGTGCCAGACGGAGCCCGTCACCCAGCCCCGCCGGGCGACGAGAACGGCCTGCGAGGCGGCCCCGTCGCGTCCGGCCCACGAGGCGTCATCGGCCGCGCGGCGCTCGAATCGGCTCGGCGCGAGGACGGCCTCGGCGCGGCCCGGGAGCGTGAGGCGGACTGCCCCCTGCTCTCCGAGCACCGCCGCGTCGGCGCGGACGAGGTCGATGGCGGAGACGCCGGGTTCGGCCTGGAGCTGGCGGAGGCGTCCCTCCTGCTCCGGTGTCAGCGCGAGGGACGCCGGGGTGGGGGAGAAGAGAGCAGGCTGGGCCAGCGCGGCCGGGGCCGCGAGCACCGCGAGGAGAAAAAAGACTGTGCGCATGAGAGAACGGGGGGAAGACGACCGTGACATGGGGCCACTCGAGGAGGTCGTTCAAGGACTAGAGCGTCGGGTATCGGTCTGGACACCTCAAGATTGACCTCGGCCAGGATAGACCGGGTGCAGCATCCGACAGCGTGACAGCTGGAGCCCGTGGAGATCCGGTCTGTCCTCCAGCCCGACGGCACCTCTTCGTCCCTGAGGCGTGTATTCTGCCCCCCTCCCCCGACGACCCGACTCTGGACCCCTCCGACATGGCCGACTCCCTCTTCGACGCCCGCGACACGCTCGACACCTCCGCGGGTGCCCACACCGTCTACCGCCTCGACCGCGTCGCCGAGGCGACCGGGGCTGACCTCGACCGGCTCCCGTTCTCCATCAAGGTGCTCCTCGAGAACGCGCTCCGTCAGGCCGACCTGCCCGGGCCCGTCGGCGAGGACGACGTGCGCAACCTCGCCAGCTACGACCCGGCGGCGCCCGCCGAAGTCGAGATCCCGTACACGCCCGCCCGCGTGCTGCTGCAGGACTTTACCGGCGTCCCCGCCGTCGTGGACCTCGCCGCGCTCCGGAGCGCGATGGCGCGCAACGGCGGCGACCCCGAGGCCATCAACCCGCGCGTGCCGGTGGACCTCGTGATCGACCACTCGGTGCAGGTGGACTCGTTCGCGCTCCCGGAAGCGTTCCAGATCAACGCCGACATCGAGTTTCAGCGCAACCAGGAGCGCTACGAGTTCCTCCGCTGGGGCTCGAAGGCGTTCGAGAACTTCAGCGTCGTCCCGCCGGAGCGCGGCATCTGCCACCAGGTCAACCTGGAGTACCTCGCCAAGACGGTCTGGACTTCGCCCGGCACCGACGGGCTGCCGGTGGCCTACCCGGACACGCTCGTCGGCACGGACAGCCACACGACCATGATCAACGGCCTCGGCGTGCTCGGCTGGGGCGTCGGCGGCATCGAGGCCGAGGCGGCCATGCTCGGGCAGCCGATCTACATGCTGATGCCCAAGGTGGTCGGCTTCCGGCTCTCCGGCCAGCTCAAGGAGGGCGTCACCGCGACCGACCTCACGCTGACGGTCACGCAGATGCTACGCGAGCACGGCGTCGTCGGCAAGTTCGTCGAGTTCTTCGGCACGGGCCTGAGCACGATGTCGCTGCCCGACCGCGCGACCATCGCCAACATGGCGCCCGAGTACGGCGCCACGATGGGCTTCTTCCCGGTCGATGCCGAGACGCTCGACTTCCTCCGCCGCACCAACCGCTCCGAGGCGGACGTGGAGCTGGTCGAGGCGTACACCAAGGCCCAGGGCCTCTTCCGCACCGACGACACGCCGGATCCGGAGTTCGAGGCCGTCCTCGAGCTCGACCTCGGTGAGGTCCAGCCGTCCATGTCGGGCCCGAAGCGCCCGCAGGACCGGATCGTGCTCGGCGACATCCAGCGCGAGTTCCGCGAGTCGCTCACGCGCCCGGCCTCCCCGCAGGGCTTCGGCCTCAAGGAGGAGGCGCTCTCGAACACCGGCCGCTACGCGGACGACGAGGGCAACGAGCTCGACCTCAAGCACGGCGACGTGGCCATCGCGGCCATCACGTCCTGCACCAACACGTCCAACCCGAGCGTGATGCTCGCGGCCGGCCTGCTGGCCAAGAAGGCCGTCGAGAAGGGCATGTCGGTCAAGCCGTACGTCAAGACCTCGCTGGCCCCGGGCTCGCGCGTGGTCACGGCGTACCTGGAGAAGGCCGGTCTGCAGGACTACCTGGACCAGCTCGGGTACAACCTCGTCGGCTACGGCTGCACGACGTGCATCGGCAACTCGGGGCCGCTCCCGGAGCCGGTGGCGAAGGCCATCACCGACGGCGACCTGATCGTGTCGGGCGTGCTCTCGGGCAACCGCAACTTCGAGGGTCGCATCCACGCGCTCGTCAAGGCCAACTACCTCGCCTCGCCGCCGCTCGTGGTGGCGTACGCGCTCGCCGGGACGGTCGACATCGACCTCCAGAACGACGTGATCGGGCAGGACAAGGAGGGCAACGACGTCTACCTGAAGGACCTCTGGCCGAGCCAGCAGGAGATCCTGGACGCCATCCAGCAGGCCGTCACGCGGGAGCAGTTCGAGGAGCTCTACGAGGGCATCGAGGACTCGAACCCGCGCTGGAACGCGATCGAGACCGGCGAGGGCGCCGTCTATGACTGGCAGGAGAGCAGCACCTACATCCAGGAGCCGCCCTTCTTCCTGGACGTGACCCAGGAGGTCCCGGCGCTGGACGCCATCGCGGGCGCCAAGGCCCTCGTCAAGGTTGGCGACTCGACCACGACGGACCACATCTCGCCCGCGGGCGCCATCCCCAAGAGCGAGCCCGCCGGGCAGTACCTCCAGGACCACGGCGTCGAGCCGAAGGACTTCAACTCGTTCGGCTCGCGGCGCGGCAACGACCGCGTGATGACGCGCGGCACGTTCGGCAACATCCGCCTGCGGAACCAGCTCGCGCCGGGCACCGAGGGCGGCTGGACGACCAAGGACGGTGAGCAGATGTACATCTACGACGCCGCGCAGGCCTACGCCGCCGAGGGCACGCCGCTGGTCGCCTTCGCGGGCAAGGACTACGGCATGGGCTCGTCGCGCGACTGGGCTGCCAAGGGGACCCTGCTGCTCGGCATCAAGGCCGTCGTCGCGGAGTCGTTCGAGCGGATCCACCGGTCCAACCTGGTCGGCATGGGCGTGCTGCCGCTGCTGTTCCAGAGCGGCGAGACGCTCGCGACCTACGGGCTCGACGGCACCGAGACGTTCGACTTCCCGGTCGCCGACGACCTCGCGCCGGGCCAGACGCTCACGGCCACGGCCACCAAGGCGGACGGCTCGGCGGTCTCGTTCGACGTGATCGTGGCGCTCAACACGCCCGTCGAGGTCGAGTACTACCGCCACGGCGGTATTCTCAACTACGTGCTCCGCGACTTCCTGAACACGCAGATGGAGCTGGCGTAGCGACGGACGGACCGCCTCTGAGACTCTTCGCCCGCCTCGGTGACCGTGCCGAGGCGGGCGTCGTCGCGTCTGGGGGGAATGGTCCCCCGGTTCCAGTGAGATGCCTCGGCCGTGCCAGGGGGGAGGCACAGGGCCAAGCCTACGTTGCGGTCCCCTTCCCCACGGGTGCCGCCGTCGCTCGCGTCGGTGGCCCCGTTCCGGGCGGGATGACCATCGGGCCGTCTTCGGACGGCTTGCCCGGGACGGCACGCCTGCCCTCGGTGCTTCGGCGCCGGGGGCAGTTTTGTTGCCAGGAGCGGAGCCGACCGCGCTTGCGGATCCGGTGCCCGTCAGTCGCCGTCCGGCTGGAGGACGCCGGTTCGCCACGCCCACGCGACGAGCTGCGGCCGCGTCCGGATGCCCAGCTTGTCGTAGACCGTGTGGACGTGCTTCTTGATGGTGCTCTCCGTCACGAAGAGGCGGTCGGCGATGTCGAGGTTGCCCAGTCCCTCGGCGACGAGCAGCGCCACCTCGCGCTCCCGAGCGGAGAGGGCAGCGAGCGCGTCCTCAGCGTCGGAGCGGCGGGTGGCGCGGCCCTGGTCCTGCTGCCGGCGGCGGTGGTAGAGCGCGCTGATGCGGCGGCTGAGCCAGCCCACGTCGCCCCGGCCTGCGCCGCGGACGGCCTCGGCGATGGCGGCGAGCGGCTCGCGTTTGGAGAGGTAGCCCGCCGCGCCCGCGTCCAGGACGCCCAGGATGTAGGCCTCGTCCTCGAAGGCGCTCAGCACCAGGACCGCCGTCTCGGAGCCTTGCTCGGCCAGCCGCTCGACCACGTCGAGGCCGGTCAGGCCGGGCATCTCCATGTCGAGAACGAGCACGTCCGGCGCGTGCTCGGCGACGACCGCCAGCGCCTCGGGACCGGAGGAGGCCTCGGCGACGACTTCCAGGTCGGGTTCGCGGTCGAGGTGGGCGCGCAGACCGGCCCGGAACGTCGGGTGGTCGTCGGCGAGGGCGAGGCGGAGCAGCATGGCGAGTGGGGTGGGGCCACGGAAAGGAACGGCCGCCGTGCCGGGCGGGAGGTCAACGCGCGTACCGTTCCGTCACAGCGGCAGCCAGGCGCGGACGCGCGTCCCGGCGCCCGGCGTCGAGGTCACCTCGGCCCGTCCCCCCAGGGCGTCGGCCCGCTCGCGCAGGCCCGCCAGCCCGAAGTGGTCGCCGCGCACGTGGGCGACGTCCGAGATGTGCGTGTCGAACCCGCAGCCGTCGTCGGCCACCTCCACCTCGGCCATGCCGCCTCGCTCCCCGAGGCGGAGCGTGACGGAGGCGGCCTGGGCGTGGCGGCCGACGTTGGCGAGGGCCTCCTGCACGATCCGGGTCGCGGCGTGCTGCACCTCGACCGGCCACCGGCGCCCGTCGGCGTCGAGAGCCAGCACCACCTCCACGTCGGGCGCGGTGCGCTGGAACCGCTCGGCGGCGGCACGGACGGCCGCCGCGGCGCCGAACGTCCCGACGTGCGGCAGGCGGATGTCGGCCAGCACGCTGCGCAACTCGTCGGACGCCTCGTCCAGCGTGGAGCGGACTGTGTTCACCTCGGCCCGCTCCGCCTCAGGGACGAGCGTCGCGAGGCGGTCGAGGTCGTGCCCGACGCGGTACAGGTGCTGCATGGTGCCGTCGTGGAGTTCGCGTGCCAGACGGATGCGCTCGGCTTCTCGGCTCCCCGCCAGCCGCCGCGCGACCTCCGCGGCGTCGGCCCGGCGTCGCTCGCTGCGGCGGACGCTCACCCAGCCCAGCCCGCCGACGCCCGCGAGCACCAGCAGCCCGAGCAGCCCCTGCACCGCGCGGCGCTCCCACCACACGGGCGGCACCTCCACGTGCAGGCGTGAGGGCTCGGGGGCGAACACCCCGGCGTGGTTGCTCCCGACCACCTCGAACGTGTACGTGCCGGGCGGAAGCGCGGCATAGCGCGCCTCGGGCGCCGCCCCGTCGGTCTCGGTCCACGCGGTCTCCAGCGGGGCGAGGCGGTACCGGTACCGGTTGCGCCTGGGTCGCGTGTAGTCGAGCGCCGCGAAGCGGACCGCGAAGCGGCGCCCGGAGGGGGCCAGCCGGAGCGTGTCGCCGGACGCCATCGATCGATGAACCAGGCTTCCCCGCTCGACCTGCGAGAAGCGCACCGGCGGACGGAACGTAGACGGACGGACCTCGGTTGGGCGGAAGGCCGTGTAGCCTCCCGGACCGCCCATCCGGATGGTCCCGTCGGCGTCGCGGTGGGACGACATCAGGTCCACGATGTCGCCGTGGAGGCCGTCGGCCTCGGAGAAGGTGACGACGTCGCGCGTGACCAGGTCGAGGCGGGCGATGCCGCGGTCGGTGCCCAGCCACAGCGCGCCGTCTCCGGCCTCGATCCGGTGGACCACGTTGGACGGCAGGCCGTCGGCGATGCGCAGGCAATCGGTCTCGTCGGTGGCCGGGACGTACCGGCAGGCCCCGGAGCCGACGGTCGCCAGCCACAGCGCGCCCGGGTCGGCAGGGCTCTCGGCGACGTGCCAGACGATCGGCGTCGCGAGGTCTCGGCTGACGCCGGTCCTGTGGAACGCATTCTTGCTGGGGAAGAACCGGTCGAGGCCGCCATCGGACCCGACCCAGACGCGTCCGCTGCGGTCGGTGTAGATCACGTTCACGGCCGCGTCCGCGAGCCCGTCCCCGCCGCCCTCGCCTTCGCGGAACGCGCGCCACTGCTCGTTTTCGCGCAGCCCCATGCCGTACGATGTCGCGACCCACAGACGCCCGTCCCGTTCCACGATGTCCCGAATCGGTAAGCTGTTCTGGACCTGTAGCGCAGAGCCGAGGGTCTGGTTGAGGAGGTCGGCCGGCTCGGTCCGCCCGGTCTCCGGCCAGAAGCGCCACATGCCGCTCCGCTTGCTGCCGAGCCACAGACCGCCTCCCTCGGCCGGGGAGACACGCCAGATTGCGCTCTGGTTGAGGTCCGATCCGGTCCGGTAGCCCTCGACGGACCCGTCCGCGCGGCGGCGGAACAGGCCGCCGTTGGTGGCCACCCAGACGTCGTCGCCGAGCGTGGTCAGGCCGTTGACGCGTCCGTCTCCCAGGCCCTCGGCCGTGGTCACCGCGTGGAAGCCGGACCGAGGCGGGGTCCAGCGGTGAAGCCCCTGCTCCGTCCCGATCCAGACGCCGCCCTGCCGGTCCTCGAACAGCGCCATCACATCGCGCCCGACCAGCCCGGCCTCTCGCTCTATCGCCACCACCGTATCCCGAGCCGGCAGGTAGAGCCGGAGCCCGGACTCGGACCCGAGCCACGCGCGTCCCGGCGTAACGAGAGTCTGGGACGACCGCCCGACCACGTCCAGTGGCCATCTGGTGACGAGGCGGCGCTCGCGCCCGTCCACACGGACCACGCGTCCATCCATCAGAACCGCGCGCAAGGCCCCGTCTTCGATCCACCCGGCTCGGGGGGCGGTCTCCGGTCCGTCGGTCTGCGCAGGGCGGCAGGTGTCTGTCGTGAGGGTGAGGTTGCAGTCCCGCAGCCACACCGCCTCCCCGACGCGAACCATGGGCGAGGCGGTCGGCCCCCCCTGGAAGACCCGCCGAGCGGTCCCGTCGGGGCGGAGGTGGATGGCCCCTTCTCGGGCCGACAGCCACAGGCCCCCGGCATCCGAGTCGAGAAACCGGACGGCCGTGACGCCCAGGGAGTCGAGGGCTGCCTCGGCCACCTCCTCGAACCGGTCCGCGGCTCGGGTCAGCCGGGCGAGGCCGCCCTCTGTGGCCGCCCACACTGCCCCGGTCGCGTCGGCGTGGACGGCGTACACGACGTTCGAAGGAAGCCCGCCCTCGCCCTCCTGCCAGACGTCGAAGCGGACGCCGTCGTAGCGTGCCACGCCGTCGTTGGTGCCCACCCACAGGAAGCCCAGCGAGTCCTGCGTGATGGAGAACACGCGCGGGCTGGGCAGGCCGTCCCCGAGTCCGATGTGCCGGAGGCGGACGGTACCCGCGGTCTGGGCGGACACGGCGCTCGCGCACGCGAACACGCAGGTTGCGAGCAGAATCCAGACGCGCATCGTCGAAACAGTGGAGGCTCGAAGCTAACCGCCCCCCGATGTCGCGGCCCCCGTCGGAGGGTCCAGCCTACCTTGTGGCGTTCCCCTCCCGAGCTCATGTCTGACGTCACGTCTCTCGCCCGCACCCTCCGCATCCTCTGGCTCGCCATCTGCGCGAGCGGCGGGCTCGCGATGGCCGTCTTCGGCTACCTCGCCACCACTTCGGAGCCGACGATGCCCGAGGCGGCCGAGGTCGGCTTCTACGGCGTGGCGCTGCTGTCGATGGTCGCCACGGGCATCGCGTTCACCCTCATCCGGGCGATGGAGCGCCGCCTCCTCCAGACCGAGACCGAGTCTGAGGCGGGAGGCATCATCCGCACCTTCGGGATCGGTGCGCTGGGGACGGCCGAGATGCCCGCCATCGCCTCGGGCGTCGCGGCCTTCCTCACCGGCGAGCTGCTGGTGCTCGCCTTCGGCATGATGCTGTTCGCGTTCGCGCTGCTGACGTGGCCCAGCGACGACCGTGTCGCCTACTGGCTCGCCCTCGGCCAGCGGGGCTGACCACCTCTGGAGCGCCCTCCGAGGTGGACCGCCTCGGGCGTCGCGCGGGAGGGCAACGAGGTGTGGGGGAGCGCGGAACGAGACGCGGGGCGCCCCCCGAAGGAGACGCCCCGCGAACGGAGTCGGCGGAGCCGAGCTACGCGGCCTGGGCCGCCTTGAGCTCGTCCTGGACCGTGCTGGCCTCGACCATCTTGGAACGGAACTCGAACTGGCCGTTCTGCTTCTTCGAGGCCACGATGATCTTCGCCATCTGCTTGGCCTCCTGGCCGGCGCCACGGTTCGTCCGCTGGTTCTTTGAGACTTTCTTCGCCATGGGAGTGGGGGTCTGGGAGTCGTGAGGAGGGGTACGCGGGGAACGCGCCCCACGATCCGCGCACTACGGACGAGCTACTTGATCTCGCGGTGGAGCGTGTGCTTCCGGAGCGTCGGGTTGTACTTCTTGAGCTCCAGCCGCGCGGTCGTGTTGCGGCGGTTCTTCATCGTCGCGTAGCGCGAGGTGCCGGGCGCCTCGGTGCACTCGAGGATCACCTGGTGGCGGACGTCTTTGCCCTTGGCCATGGTCGTCGGGGTCTAGTGCGTCGCAGAGCGGCGCGGCAGAAAGGTCGGGTTAGACGAGCGAGGTGCCCTTCGCGCGGGCGTCCTTCAGCACGGCAGTGATGCCGTTCTTGTTGATCGTCTTGATCGTGGTCGCGGACACGCGGAGCGTGATCCAACGGTCCTCCTCAGGGATGTAGAACCGCTTCTTCTGCAGGTTCACGTTGAACCGCCGCCGCACCTTGTTGTGGGCGTGGGAGACGTGGTTGCCGAACATCGGCTTCTTGCCGGTAAGCTGGTCTTTGCGGGCCATCGGTCGGCGCGGCAAGTCCGCGCGGGGATCTCGGGGGAGGGGTCCGGCACCGGCGCGAGTGCGCACGGGAGCCGAGCCCATGAACCTACGGACCCGCGGCGCCGAGGCCAACCGCTGAGAGCCCGTAGCGTGTGAGTCTGGGGCGAAGACGGGACCGGGGGATGGGGGATGGGCAACCACTCCTGGCAGGCTCCGGAATGGCATCCCGGCCCTCTGCTCGTTCTCCGTTCCCCCGCCCTCACCGCTACAACAGCCCGAAGCGGAGCTGGACGACGTGGTTGCGGCGGCGAAGCTGGCCGAGCAGGCGCCCGTCCTCGACGCCATACGTCGCGTACTCGAGGCGGAAGGCCCGCGTCACGATCCCGATGCCCGCCGACGGCATGCCCTGGCTGAGACCCGCGCGCACTGCCAGCACGCCGGCGAGGCGGGCGCGGACGCCACCCCGCAGGCCCGCCTGCGTCGACTGGTCGAAGTCAGAGGTCCGTGCCGACGAGTAGTCGACGCCGACGGCCGCATCGGCGAGGCCGGGCACCGAGGGGAGGCGGTACGCGGCGCCGAGCCGCACGACCGCCTCGGCGGGCCGGTCGTCGAAGCGCGCCTCCAGCGTCGCGATCTCGACCGCGTCGTCGGGGTCCTCCTCCGACCCCTCGATCACGATCGACCGGTCGAAGTCGTAGTCGAACGAGCCGCCCACGTTCGACACCGAGGCGCCCACGTCCAGCCCGGGCACGCCCACGTCGGTCGCATAGGCGCCCACCGCGAGGCGGACGCCGTCGGCCCGGAGCACGTACAGTTTCTCGGCGTCCGGGTCGAGGGCGTCGACCGGCGAGGCCTTGGCGGTCACGCGCCGCTGGACGTACGTCGCCGAGGCGCCGAGGCGGAGGCCGAACGGGATCGTCAGGCCGGCGGGCGTCTTGGACAGGTCCACGCCCGCCACCACCGGCACGGCGAGGTCGGCACGGCTGTAGAGGTCGATGAACGGGATGCCGCCGCCGCCGTCGGTGATGCGGCCCCGCGTGACGGCCTGCGCATAGGCGCCCACGCCGACGGCGGCGGGGCCGGTCGCGAAGCGGACCGACGGCCCCAGCACGGCGAGGTCGGCCGTCTTGGGTTGCCCACCGATGCGGAACGCCTCGTCGTAGAGGCGCTCCAGGCGACCCGGGTTGGCCGTCCGGATGCTGTCCAGGCCCTCCTCGATGGCCGGGCCGAGCTCGTCCCGGTAGTAGGCCCACGTCTCGTTGACGTTGCCCCCGACGCCCGCGGCGGCGCCGAGGACCGTGACCGTCAGCCCGCGGTCGGTGACGTGGGCGGGGTTGGAGAGGAACGGCGAGTCGAGCGTCGGCAGCGCGACCACGGCGCCGCCGGTCGCGACCCGCGCGAGATCGGTGATGGCGACCGGCGCCTCGTGAGCCGGGGTGACGAAGGGCTGGGCGACGGCAGCAGGCGCGGCGCTCAGGAGCGCGGCGAGCCAGAGAAGGCGGGGCATGGTGGGGTCCGGGGGGAGGGCCTCAGGGAGACACACGAACGGCGACGGCTGCCAGGGGAGGGCGCTCCGAAGAGGCCCGGCCCGCCTGGCCGCGCGTCGCCGTCGGCGAAGGGAGAGCGGGCTTACTCGGCCGTGCAGTAGTCGGCCACGGCGTCCTCGAACTCGATGTAGACTTCGAGCGCGGTGTCGACGATCTCAGCGGCGACGGAGCCGCTGCCGAGCAGGCTGGCCCGCGTGTCGAGCGACAGCAGCGCCTGGCCCAGTCCGCGGATCGAGCCCTCGGCCTGATCGCGGACGGCGTCCTCGTCGTCGGCGCAGATGGCGATCGAGCCGTCCGAGAGGCGGTACCACGTCGTGGTCTCGGGCAGTTCCTCGGAGATGTAGAGGTACGCCTGCATGAACGTCGAGACGGCACTCACGGCGAGGGCCTGCGCGATCCGGTCCTCCGAGAGGCCCAGCGCGCGGAGCTCGGCGACGGCGCCCTCGCGGTCGTACGCCAGCTCGCCGTCGACGACGGTCGTGCAGAGGTCGAACGACTGGATGGCGTCCGGCAGGAGGCCCTGCAGCAGGTCCTTCGCCTCTTCGAGCGTCTCGGCGTAGGCCAGGATGTCCTCGAAGCCGTCCACGCCCGCCGGGTCGAAGGCCTCGGCGTTGGGGTCGGAGGCGTACGAGCAGACGCCGCGGCCGGCCGTGGCCGCCGAGCCCGTCTCGCCGGTGAACGTCGTCAGGTACTGGCCGACGCGGTCGAGGTCGATCAGGTCGATGCCGTCGCGCTGCAGGAGCGTCGTCGCGAGCTCGACGCGGACGACGGCGTTGGTGGGCTCCGACTCCAGCGCCTGCCCGAGCAGGTCGACGGCCTGGGCGTAGTCGCCGCGGTCGCGCGCCAGGATGGCGTCGTCGACCGCCACGTCGACGCCCTGCTCGAGGGTGAGACCGGGGCCGGTCTCGTCGCAGGCGGAGAGGGGGAGGAGGCAGAGAGCTGCCAGCAGCAGCGCGAACGGGCGAGACATACGAACCGGGATCAGGTGTGGTGGGGAGACGTGTCTTCGGTATCGGCCAGACCCGTCGCCTCGAAACCTACGGTCTCATCTTGCGATTGACCCGTGCAGAGCGGAACCGGAGCGCTCCCGGAGACCACTCTTAAGAACCTCCTCCCACCGTTGGCCGGCCCGGAGGCCGTTTGGACTGTGGACGCCGGTCTACGCCCCCGACTGGACCGCCCGCGCCGGGTCGATCGACGCCGCCCGCGCCGCCGGGTAGACCGCGGCCAGCGCGCACAGCCCGACGGCCACCACGAGGACCACGCCCACGTCGAACGGACGGATGGCGACCGGGTACGCATCGATCACGAACGACCCCGCCTCGGCCATCTTCACGATCCCGAACGTCTTCTGAGCCAGCGAGACCGCTAGGCCCAGCGCTAGCCCGATCCCCGCGCCGACGCCGCCCACCAGCAGGCCCTCCAGTAGGAAGATGCGCCGCACGTCCGCCCGGCTGGCGCCCATCGCCTGGAGCGCCCCCAGGTCGCGTTGCTTCTCGATCACGATCATCGTCAGCGCCCCGACGATGTTGAACGCGGCCACCACGATGATGAGCGCGAGGATGGCCGACGCCGCCCACTTCTCCAGCTTCATGACGCTATAGAGCGAGCCCTGGAGGTCGTACCACGTGCGGACGGTGTACTGGCCGGGGAACGCCGCGTCGAGGCGTTCCTGGAACACGCCCTGCACGGCGGCGGCGTCGTCGAGGTCGGTCAGGCGGAGGTCGAGGCCGGTCACGCGGCCGGTCATCTGGAAGAGCCGCTGTGCTTCGGCGAGGCCCACGAACACGTGCGTCTCGTCGTAGGTCGGCTCCAGCGAGAAGGTGCCGCGGACCTCGAAGGCGCGCTGGTCGGGCAGGCCGAACGGGTACAGGCCGATGGCGCGCTCCAGCGCCGCGGCCGAGAGCAGCGACACCGTGCTGCCCGGCACCCGCCCGGCCTCGGGGCCGCCGTCGAGCGACACGCCCGGCTGAGGCGCGCGGACGCCCGTCCGCCCCGCCAGCGCCGCCCCGATCACGATGCCCACCGTGCCGTCCTCGCGCCCGAGGCTGAAGGCGCCGTCGAGGATCGAGCGCTCCACCTCCGCGTCCAGCGCCGACGGGTCCACGCCGCGCACCGTCACGACCTGGTTGAGCGCGCCGCTGTCGTCGGTGGCGAGCAGCGCCTTGCCCTCGACGAAGGGCGTCGCCGAGACCACGCCGGGCTCCAGCCGCGCCAGCGCCGCCAGCGTGTCGATGTCGGCGATGCCGCCGCCCTCGACCGACTCCACGCGCACGTGCGGGTCGTAGCTCACCAGCAGGTCGCGCACCACGTCGTAGAAGCCGTTCAGCACGCTCAGCACGACCACCAGCGCGGCCACGCCGACGGCCACGCCGGCGACCGAGATGCCGGAGATGACCGAGATCAGCGTCAGCCGACGGCGGCTGGCGAGGTAGCGGCGCGCGATGAGGAAGCGGTAATCCAACGGAGAGGGAGGAGGAAAGAGCGCTGGAAGGCAGGAAGAGAGGAGCGCAGGACAAACGCGCCTTGGTCCCTTACCTCTGCCGTCCTTCGCGGGTGCGTTGACACAGGCGGGGCAGCCGGTCGAAGGGTAACGCCGCGTGTCCGCCTCGTCCTGCCCTTCCGCAGAGGAACCCGAACGACGGCGCCCCGGGTACGCGCGGATCGTCCGCCCCGACCCATGCGCTCCGTCCTCCTGCTCGTTCTGTTCGCGTTCGCGATGCCCACCCAGGCGCAGTCGGCGCTGGCGGAGGCCGAGGCGCGGCTGGCCGCGGGCGACTCCAGCGGCGCGCACGCCCTCCTCTACACCGCGCTCCGGGACGCCGACGACGACACGCCCGACCGCGCCGCGCTGACGCGCCTCCGGCTCCGCCTCGAACTGGCCGGGGTCGGGATGGGGAGCGTGCCGCGGCCCTTCCGCCACCAGCAGATCGTCGACGGCGCGACGCGCCTCCTCCGCCTCGCGCCCGCCGACACGCTCGCGCTCCGCGTGCTCGTGGACGACGCCGTGTGGACGGTGCTCCAGTGGCACGACCGCGTCCGCTTCGGGGACGTGTCCTCGCCCTACGGCGCCTTCATCAGCCCGGCCGAGATCGCGTCCCGGATGTCGACCTCGCGGTTCGACATGGACGACCGCGCGGCGATGGGCCCGCCGCTCGAACGCGACGGCCGCGCGCGGGACGCCCACCGCGACGCCGTCCGCTGGCTGGACACGTGGCGCACCGCCGACCCCGCCTCGTCCGCCGCGGCGCAGGCTGCCGCCACCCTGAACGTCGTCGCCCGCGACTGGGCCGGCCTGCTCGCCCTCGCCGAGGCCTGGAGCGCCGCCTCGGGCGACCCGCGGGCCGACCTGTACGCCGGCCTCGCCCACCACCACCTCGGCGACGCCGAGGCGGCCGGAGCCGCGTTCGACCGGGCGCTGCCGCGGCTCGCGCCCGTCGCCCGCGCCCGCTTCGAGAACGTCCGCCCGCTGCTGCCGCTGGACGCGCGCGAGGCCTATGACGCCGACCCGGCAGGGACGGCGGCGCGCTTCTGGGCCGAGACCGACCCGCGCCTGCTCACCGCGCGCTCCGAGCGGCGCGTCGAGCACCGCGCCCGCGTCGTCGAGGCGGACCTCCGGTTCGGGCGGAGCGTCGGCACGTTGTGGGAGCCGCCCGGTCCCGGCGCCGACACCGAGCAAGGCGTCCTGTGGGTTCGCTACGGGCCGCCGCGCCGCGCGATGTCGTTCACACCCAGCGAGTTCGGCGTCGCGGCCTACGGCGACGACAACTTCCGCGTCTGGGACTACGAGGACTTCCAGTTCGTCTTCGACGACCCCGAGCGCGACGGCGCCTTCCGCACCTACAGTCCGCCCGCCGTCGCGTTCTCCGGTCCTGGCGCGTCGGCGCGGCGCGACGACTTCGTGATGCGCGACCGCGCCATGCAGCGCACCGACCCGCAGCGGTCGCAGGACCTGCCCACGGCCGAGGTGCCGGTGCTCGTGTCGCGCTTCCGCGCAGCGGGCGGTGGCACCGAGGTGGTGGTCGGGTTCGGGGTGCTGGTCTCGGAGATGCCGCCTCCGGTGCGAACGGGCGCCTTCGCCCTGACCGACGGTCAGGTGACGGACCGCGCCGTGCAGGAGCGCGACCGGCTCGCGGCGGGCCGCATCGTGCGGAGTGGGGGGGAGGCGGTCTGGGCCGAGGCCGCGACCCTCCGCCTGTCCGGCCCCGGGACGGTCCGCGTGGAGGCCGAGGCGGCCGGAGGCACGCCACGCGGCGCTGCCGACGTGGCCATCGAGCCGCTGGCGGACGGCGTGGCTGGCGCCGGCCTTCGGTTCGGCCTGAGCGACCTGCTGCTGGCGACGAGCGTGGACGACGAGGGACGCGGCCCGGTCGTCCGCGACGGGCTGGGCATCGTGCCCGCGCCGCGGGCCGCGTTCGCCACGACGGACCCGGTGTACGTGGTGCTGGAGGCGTACGGCCTCGCGATGGATGAGGGGCGGACGCGGACGACGGTCGAGGCGACCCTCCGCCCGGTGGCGCGGCGCGGCGGCCTCCTCGGTCGCCTCTTCGGCCGCGGCCAGGGACCGGGCGTTTCCGTGACCACCGAGGCCAGCGGCGTTCGCGCCGACGAGGTCGTCTCGTTCTTCATCGACATCCGGGACCAGGACCCGGGCCGCTACACGCTCACGGTCACCGTGGAGGATGCCGTCGCGGGTCGGTCCGCCTCGGCGCAGCGCGAGGTGGTGCTGGAGTGAGGCGGACGCGTTCGCGCAGGGGCACGCCATCGGCGTGCCCGCGGGATACCGCGGTCGGTCGGGTCCCGCGAGCCGACGAGCGGGTTACCGGGTCCGCGGCCGCACCCGCCGCCACCCGAGCGCGCCCCACAGGCCGAAGCCGAACGCGTTGAGCCACCCGTGCCGCGCCGTCATCCAGGCGATGTCGGGCGGGTCGACTCCGAGGCGCGTGCCGAACTGGAACCAGCCCGCGAGGACCATCGCCAGAGCGAGCGCGCCGCCTGAGACGGCCACCATCAGCCCCGCCGTCCGGTCCTCGAAGGCGCCCCCGCGGACGACGCCGAGCCCGCCCATGCCGATGGCCGACGCGGTGAGCACCGCCACCCCGAGTGCCTCGACGAGCGAGCCGCCCGCCGGGCCGCGGCTCAGCGCGATCCCCGCCGCGACGCCCCAGAACCCGACCGCCAGCCCGACGACCAGCCCGGCATGCAGCCGGTGCCAGCGCGCCGGGAGCGTCCGTCCGAGGAGCCCTGCCCAGACCAGCACGAGGGCGCCCGCGTAGTGGAAATGCGCGGCCGTGAGGAGCGCCACGAGGCTCCCGTACCCGGTGTCGATGCCCGAGCGCGCGAGCACCAGCCAGAGGGCCCCGCCCGGCAGCGTCGCCCAGCCCAGGGCGAGGGCGGCCTCGGCGGCGTCGAGGCGGGCCGACTGCCACTGGCCGAGGGCCTCGCGCGCAGCCCACACCGCGAGCGTGACGGTCGGCAGCAGCCAGACCGCCGCCAGAGCGCCTGCGACCACGCCCTCCGGCACGAGCAGCGACCCGGCCGCGCCGATCATCCCCGGAATCAACAGCCACGACGCTGCCGTGAGGACGCGAGGGGCCGGGGCGAACGAGGCAGGCACGCTGGCCGTCAGGAACAGGGGGATCAGTGCCAGCGGCGCCAGCAGCACGAGGTGCGCCGCCTCCTCGGCTGTCCCCGTGTCGGTGGCGAGCGGGAGGAACAGCAGGCCCAGCCACGCGATCATGCCGGCGAACGCGATGCGGGAGAGGCGCTGGGTGAGGAACGGCACGGCGGCGGGAGCGAGAGGGCGCATGGTACGCCGACCCGGAGGGCACGGTCGCGAGGCGCCGCGCGTTGAGCGTCTCCCCCACGCCGAGACACGCGGAGCGACCTCGCGCCGCGAGGATGCCGCCTGCGACGCCGACGTGCGGTCCACGGCGTGTTCAGAAACCGACCGGAGCCGCCCCCGTACCCCCGCCTTCTCCACGGACTCGCCATGCGACTCGCCCCCCTCGTCTTCGCCTTCGCCCTCGTCGGGTGCCAGCAGCAGGTTCACTCTCAACAGGCCGACGGCCCCGTCGCCGTCGACGCGCCCGGCGCGCTGGAGCGGGCCGAGATCCAGGTCGGGACGAGCCGCCGGACGGCCATCACGCGCGCCGTCGAGGTGGCCAGCCCCGCCGTCGTGTCGGTCAACGTGATCGAGGTGCAGCGCGTCGTGCGCCGGGCGAACCCCATCGAGGAGCTGTTCTACGGGCGTCGGATCCCGGACCGCGTCTATCAGCAGGAGGTCCAGAGCCTCGGCTCGGGCTTCGTCATCTCCGAGGATGGCTACATCGTCACCAACGACCACGTCGCGGGGCAGGCCACCAAGATCACGATCGCGTTCCCGAACGGCACCCAGATGCCCGCCACGCTGGTCGGCAGCGACCCCGAAACCGACATCGCGCTCCTCAAGGTGGACCCTCCAGGGCCGCTCCCGTACCTCGCCTTCGAAGAGAACGGTGACGCGGTGGTCGGCGAGTGGGCCATCGCGCTGGGCAACCCGTTTGGCCTGTTCGAGGCCGCCGAGCCGACCGTCACGGTGGGCGTGGTGAGCGCCATCGGGCGCGACTTCCCGGCGCAGCAGGGCCGCATCTTCCGCGACATGATCCAGACCGACGCGGCCATCAACAGCGGCAACTCGGGCGGGCCGCTGCTGAACGCGCTCGGCCGGGTGATCGGCATGAACACGATCATCTACACCCAGTCGGGCGGATCGGTCGGGCTGGGCTTCTCGGTGCCGTCGTGGCGCGTCCGCCAGGTGGTGGAGGAGCTGCGGGAGGATGGCGTCGTGGACCGCTCCTTCTACACGGGCCTGAGCATCCGGCCGGTGAGCGCGCGGCTGGCGCAGCAGCTCGGCCTGAGCGACGCGCGCGGCCTGGTGGTGACCTCCATCGACTCGAACAGCCCGGCCGAGCGGGCGGGCTTCCTGCCGCGCGACGTGATCGCGACCATCGAGGGCGAGCCGGTGCGCTCCAACGAGGACGTGCGCGACCGGCTGGTCGACAAGCGCGCCGGAGACTCGGTCCGCCTCGGCGTCGTCCGCGGCGGTGAGGCCCTCGACCTCACGCTGACGCTCGGGGACGCACGATGAGGAGAGGCACGCGGCACCGAGTGTGGGGCAGGAAGAGGAGACTCGGCACGCTGGCCGCCTGCCTCTTGCCCCTGGCTCTCCAGGCCTGTCTGCCGTCGAGCCAGAAGGAGAACAGCCGCGCCCTCGCCGCCGCCGACTCGGCCGCCCAGGCCATCGCCGAGGCGGTGCCGGTGGACACGCTCGCCCAGGTCTGGACCGCCCGTGCCCCCGAGGCCGACCCGATGACCGTGCCGTCCACCATCGCGTGGGTCGGCGGGGCGCTCGCGGTCGTGGAGACGCAGGAGGGCAGCGTCCGCCGGTTCTCGGCCGAGGGCGACTATCGCGACCGGACCGACGTGCCCACGGGCAGCTTCCCGTACGGCGCGGGCGTCCGTGGCGACACGCTGGTGGTGCTCGCGCGCGGGACGCCTGCGCTGCTGTGGGTCGTGCCGGGCGAGGGCGTCGTCCGCGAGGTCCCGGCGCCGCTCGGGGCCACGGTGGCGCTCGCCACGCGCGACGTGCTGGCCGTCCGTGTGGGCGGCGGGCCGGACACGCTGGCGCCCGCGGTCGTCCGGCTGGACGAGCGGGGACGGGAAACGGCGCGGCAGGCGCTGCCCGGCTCCGCGTGGCGCTCGGTCGGCTTTCTGCGGTGGTGGCGCGACCGCGTGGTGGCGCTCTCCGGCTACCGCCCCGTCGTCGACCGCCTGGAGCCTACCGAGGCGGGCGGTCTCGGCGCGGCCGACACGCTCGCGCTGACGGGCTTCTACTCGCCCCAGCTCGTCCGCTCGGCGCAGTTCATGCGCGACGAGGTGGACGAGCCGCCGCTGCTCACGTCGAGCGCCGCCGCCCTCCTGGGCCGTCTGTTCGTGCTCAACCTCCGCTCCGACGAGGTCCGCGTGGATGTCTACGACCGGCGCGGCCAGCTGGAGCGCGTGCTCGTCAGCCCCACGCGGGGTCTGGAGATCGACGTGGCGCAGGACCTCGCGATCCGCCGCGCACCCGACGGGGCGGTCGAACTGGCGGTGCTGATGGTGCGCCCGCCAGGCGTCCTCCAGACGCCGGAGAGCCGGGTGATCCTGTTCCGGTGGGACGGCGCGCCGCCCGTCCCGTCGGAGCGCGATTCTGTCCCGACCCTCCCGTAAAGGCTCGAACCTCCCCGCCTCGGCACCGAGGCGAGGAGGGCCGGATGACGAGGCTACCGTACCACCGTGACCGTCCGCGCGGCTTGCTCGGTGCCCGCCACGAGGCGGATCACGTAGACGCCCGGCGCCAGCGACGCCGCCGGGAACGGCAGCTCGTGCGCCCCCGCCGCCATCGGCGCCTCGGCGAGGATCGCCACGCGGCGGCCCAGCGCGTCGAACACCGACACCGACACGTCGGCGGCCTCGGCCAGCGCGAACCGGACGCGGCCGACGCCGCCCACCGGGTTCGGGTCGACGCCCGCCAGCGTGAACGCTTCCGGGGCCTCGGCCTCGGACGCCACCGGGCTCACGCTCAGCGTCAGCGGGTAGCGGACGACCGGCGTGGTCGGGTTGTTGGTCAGGAACGCGATCTCGTCGGTCAACTCGCCCGGCGGCAGGTCCGTCGCGTCCACCTCCAGGATCACGTCGAAGGCCTCGCGCGGGGCGATGGAGCGGTCGGCAAAGATCGGAGCCCCGGCGCGCACGCGCGTGCCGACGCCCGCGGGCAGGTCCGGCGGGTCGATGCGGACGAGCCGCGCCGTCGCCCCGCTGGCCGCGTCCGAGCGCGTGGTGACGAAGAACGAGCCGTCCGGGTCGAGGCGGTCCCGGAGCAGTCCGTACACGCCCATGGACTGGCCGAGCACGTCGGCCGAGAACACGCCGCTGGCCTCGCCGAAGCCCGCGCCGAACTGGTCGCGCGGGAGCAACTCGGTGGCCCCGCCCGTCATCTCCAGAAGGCCCTGCGCGAACGAGACGCCCGGCAGCGAGGTGGCCCCCGCGTCGATGTCGCGCCCGGCGACGAAAGCCGGGTAGCCCGGCAGCAGCGCGCCGTCGGCGGTGACCGCGAGCACGCCCGACGTGGCGTACGACCCGATGAGGAAGGCGTCCAGCTCGGGGCTGTAGTCCATGCCGAAGGGCGTGAAGTCGAGCGGGACCGTGCGCCCGGTCGGTACGATGCTGCCGCTCGAGAGGGTGACCTCGGCGAGCGTGGCGTCTTCGAACAGCGCGACCCAGAGCGACCCCGTCTGGTCGTTGTAGGCCACGCCAGTGACCGACGCGCCAAGGGCGGTCGAGCTAAACGTGTCGCCGGGGTCCATGAGGTCGCGCGCCAGGACCGTCGCCGTCGTCGTCGTCGTCGAGGCGCCGTCGAACAGCACGATGTCGCCGTTGGGCAACTGGGCGAGGTCGTAGAGCTTGGGCGCCGTGCCGAACGAGACCGCACCGAGCACGTCGCCGTCGTCGAGGGCCCCCGCCGACGACCGCATGCCCGCCGTCTCGGCGATGGCCGTGCCGGGTGCCGCCAGCCCGTCGAAGGCCGAGTGCCCCAGCGACGCGGCTGCGCCCGCCTCGAACCGGCTCGTGGCGGGCTCCAGCACGCGGACGAACGAGAGCGTCGCGTCGCCGCCGTTCTGGAGACTCAGCGTGCGCTCAGAGACGTCGCCGCCGTAGATGTTCAGCGGCAGGATCGGCTCCGCCTCCGTGATCGTGGGCTGGACGGCGCCGCCGACCGAGAACTCGATCGGGAACGGCGCCGGGTCGTCGCCGGGCTGGTTGGTCCGCAGCTCGACGCTGCCGCGATAGAAGCCGGTCTCCAGCGCGCTTGCGTCGACGGTCAGCGTGAGGTCTACGGAGCCGTTGCCCGGGATCACGCCGCCGACCGGAGTGACGTAGAACGGTGCCTCGCCCTCGGCCACGTCCACCACGATGTCGTCGAGGAACCAGCCGACGTCGGTCACGCTGGCGTCGCTCTCGAAGCGGAAGGCGAACTGGACGGGGGTGGGGAAGCTCGCGATGCCCGCCACCTCGATCGTGGCCGTCTCCCAGGCGCCCTCGGTGTTGCGGAGGAGGCCGCCGTCGGAGGAGGCGAGCTCCTCGAAGGTCTGCCCGCCGTCGACCGACAGGAGCACCGAGGCGATGTCGAAGCCCGTCTCGGCCTGGAGGTAGTACGCGAACGAGAGCGTCACGCGGCTGTCCGGCGAGGCGCCGCTCAGGTCGATGGTCGGCGTGCGGATCTGGCCGAACGTGTTGTCCGCGTAGGAGTCGATGAAGAGCGTGCTGCCGTAGTACAGCGCCGTCGGGCTGGAGTGGCCGGGCAGGGCCGCCGGGCCCGTCGTGCGCGTCTGCCAGCGGTCCGGCGCCGACTTCCGGTTGAAGAGGAACGACGCGAGCGGGTCGGCGCCCTCGAAGTCGGCCGAGAAGACCGGCGCCGCGGTGCGGGCGGCCTCGGTGGTCTCGGGGAACGCGAAGGCGCGCGTGACGAGCCCCGTCAGCACGCGGTAGCTCAGGTCGAAGGTGCCCGCGTTGGACACCGGGAGGCCCGCCGTGCGCGTCTCGTCGGTGCCGAGGTCGCCGAGCGTGGTCGGGAGGTCGCCGACGGTCAGCTCCGGGGGGACGGCGCCGCCGGTCGTGAACGTCACCGGGACCTCGACCACGCCGCGGTCGTCGTCGTTGGAGCGGATGCGGACGATCCCCTCGACGATGGCCTGGCCGTTGACCCCGCCGATGGTGAGCTGGCGCGTCGTGGAGCCGCCCGCCGGGACGGTGCCAGTGCCGCTGGCGACGGAGAACGTCGGGGACGTGGTGGTCGGGAAGGTGTTCGTGCGCACGAGCTCGATCACGAAGTCGAGCGGCGCCGTGCTGTCGGCGTTGCCGATCACCAGCGGCACGGAGCGCGTGGCCCCCGCGTTCACGTCACCGAGGTCGATCGGGTCGGTGATCAGGAAGCGGTCGTCGATGGCCTGGCCATCCACGCTGAGCGCCAGCGTCGCCGTCGGCGGGTCGTAGTCGACGGTGTAGCCGATGATGTCGAGCATCCGGATGTCGGCGTAGCGCAGTGGGTCGCGGGTGCCGCGGCCGAGGTTGGGGTCCATGATGCCGATCTTGCGCGCCGCGCCGAGGGACGGTGGGCGCAGCGCGTCGTCGCGCCAGTGCGAGGCCTGCTGGCCGTCGCCGCCTTGCCGCGCGCCGGTGGCCGTCGAGACCTCGAACGTGGCCGGTCCGTCGAAGAAGACCTGCACCGGCTCGAAGTAGGTCACCCCGTTCTCGACCGTCAGCACGACCGAGTTGGGCGGCCCCGGCGTCACGACCCGCTGCGCGGTCTCAAAGCCGACGCCGTCGGTCAGGCTCTCGCCTGCCACCACGGCGTCCGGGCGGACGCGGAACAGGTCCCACGGCGCGAACAGCGGCTCCGAGCCCGCCGCCGTGACCCCGATGGCCGACGTGAACCCGAGCGCGTGCCCGATCTCGTGGATGGCGACGCCCTCGAAGTCCGTCTTGTCGCTGTCGACGCCGTCGGTCGGGTCGAAGTCGTACGGGAAGGCGTCGTTGAAGCCGATCGAGGGCACGTTGCCGAAGGGCGCCGAGGAGTTCGTGACGGCGGGCAGGTAGCCGAGCACCTGGAGCGAGATCTGCCCGCCGATGCCGCGGTTGAGGGTGGCGCCGTCGGCACTGGTCGAGGGGGTCGGGGATGGGATGGCGTTGTAGAGCGCCGTCTCCTGGGCGTCGGAGGCGCGGGCCTTCAGGCGCGCGACCATGTCGGCCGTGCCGGTCGTGCCGCCCGCGAACTGGAGCGCCGAGTTCGTGGAGCCGAGCACGTTGGCGTCGTAGGGCGTCCCGAAGCGCTCCGGGCCGTAGTCCACGTCGATCACCGCCGTGATGTCGTTCTGGAGGACCCGCTCCCAGCGCGCGGCCGAACGCCGGAAGGCGAGCAGCGCCTCGGGGCGGTCCAGCAGCTGGTCCGTCGCCCGCAGGACGATGCGGAAGCCCGACGTGCCCTCGGCGTTGAGCGACGGCAGCGGCGTCAGGCGCACGCTCTGGCCCGTCAGGTTCGCGGTCGCGTCGTGGAGGCCCTGCGCCTGCGCCTCGGTGGCCTCGTCGCAGATCAGGTCGCCGCCGGGACCGACGGTCAGGATGTGGACGCCCGCGTGGGCGGGGAGGGGCTGCTGTGCGACCGCGGGCAGCAGCAGCGCGGTCAGGCTGAAGAGCGCCGCGAGGCGGACGAACGACGAGGGCATAGAACCGAATGCGATGTGGCGGGCACACATGGTACGAACCGACGCCCGACGCCACGGGGCACAGCCCACCCTCCAGACCCCCCACAGGGACGGCTGGAGGCCCGGGTTGGGGCGTTCCCTCAGGAGCCTCCGTGCAGGCGCGCACGTTCAGGAGACGCCCCATCTCCACGCCGATGCGCTCGCTCCCTCTCGCCCTGCTCCTGGCCCTCGCCGCCTGCGCGCCCACCGACCCCGCTGAGACGCCCGAGGCGGACGTACCCGCGCCGTCGCCACCCACCGCGGAGGCGCCGGAGCCCGCGGGCGCCGACACGCTCTCGATCACGACCGACACCGCCGACCTGGCGGCCCGCCCGGCGGCACCCGTCCGGGTAGAGGGCGCCTGCCCGTTTGAGGGCTGCGTCTACGGCACTTGGACCACCTCGGCCGAGACGACCGTCTACGCCACTGCCGATGCGTCGAGCGCGTCGTTCACCGTCCCCGCCGGGACCGCGCTTGAGGCGGACCGCGGCTTCGTCCTCGTGACGCGGCTGGGTGAGGTCGTGGTGGATGCGGCCAGCGACCTGTACCTCGCCTCTGGCGAGACGGCCCCGCTGGCGCCCGGCGACACGCTCCTCGTGCTCGACTACGAGGGCGAGGGCAGCTCGCGCGTCTGGTTCGACGGCCGGATCGGGTTCTCCGAAGCTGGGGGCTTCCAGGGGCCACCCGGCGAGGAGCCCGCCCTCCGCCCGCTCACCGAGGCGGTCACCGAGTGGTGGGCCCACGTCACCGCGCCCGACGGCCGAAGCGGCTGGCTCTGGATGGACGAGACGCCCGACGTGAGCGGCGCCGACGCGCTCGGCGGCTGATCTCCCCCTGCCCGCCTCGATGCCGAGGCTAGCGGGCCTCGGGGGCGGAACGGCGCACGGCGGGCGGCGTGAAGGGACGCCAACAGAAAACCGTCCCCCGATGGCAGACGCCCCCCAGATTTCGACGCTCGGCGACCTCAAGGCGTCGGGCTACCGGCCCCGCTCCGTCAAGGACGAGATCCGCGCTAACCTGATCGCCCGCCTCCAGTCTGGCGACGACGTGTTTCCCGGCATCCTCGGCTTCGACCGGACCGTCATCCCGCAGGTCCAGAATGCGCTGCTGGGTCGCCACGACTTCATCCTGCTCGGCCTCCGCGGCCAGGCCAAGAGCCGCATCGTGCGGATGCTGCCGTCGCTCCTCGACGAGTGGGTGCCCGAGGTCGAAGGCTCCGAGATCCACGACGACCCGCTGGACCCGGTCTCGAAGTACGCCCGCGACCTGATCCACGACCAGGGCGACGAGACGCCGGTCTCCTGGCTCCACCGGTCCGCCCGCTACGGCGAGAAGCTGGCCACGCCCGACACGTCCATCGCCGACCTCATCGGCGACATCGACCCGATCAAGGCGGCCACGAGGAAGCTGACCTACGCCGACGAGGAGGTGATCCACTTCGGCATCATCCCGCGCACGCACCGGGGCATCTTCGCCATCAACGAGCTGCCGGACCTCCAGCCGCGCATCCAGGTGGGCCTGCTCAACATCATGGAGGAGCAGGACATCCAGATCCGTGGCTTCAACGTCCGCATCCCGATCGACGTGCTGATGGTGTACACGGCCAACCCGGAGGACTATACCAACCGCGGCTCGATCATCACGCCGCTCAAGGACCGCATCGACTCCCAGATCCTGACCCACTACCCGCGCGAGCTGGGCATCGGCGTCGAGATCACGCGGCAGGAGGCGTGGGCCGAGCGCGACGGCGCGGTGACCGTCCACGTCCCGCACGTCTTTCGGCAGATCGTCGAGCAGGTGGCCTTCGAGGCGCGGGCCTCCGAGTACGTCGATCAGAAGTCGGGCGTCTCGGCGCGGCTGACGCGGGCGGCGCTGGAGGACCTAGTCTCGGCCGCCGAGCGGCGCGCGCTGATCCACGGCGAATCTGAGACCACGCTCCGCGCGAGCGACCTCGAAGCCATCGAGCCCGCCGTGACGGGCAAGGTGGAGCTGGTCTACGAGGGCGAGCAGGAGGGCGCGCAGGGCGTCGCCCGGGCGCTCGTCGGCAAGGCGGTCTCTACCATCGTCAAGACCTACCTCCCGGACCCGACCGCCAAGGGGTCCGGCGCCGACGGTGGCCGCGCGGCCTACCGCGAGGTCCTCGGCTGGTTCTCGAAGGGCCACACGGTCGACCTCGACACCGACCTCCGCTTCGCCGAGTACGTCCAGCAGCTCGACCGCGTCGAGGGGCTCGGGGCGCTCGTGGACGCGCACACCGCGCCGCCGTCACCCGCCGAGAAGGCGTCGATGATGGAGCTGGCGCTGGAGATGCTCCACCAGCACTCGCTGCTCGGCAAGGAGGTCGCCGACGACGGCGCCAGCTACGCCGACATGATGGGTTCCGTCCTCTCCGGCCTCGGCTCCTTCGGCGCGGACGACGACGACGACCTCGACGACGACGAGGAGGACTACCGTCGCTTCGGCTGACCCATGACGCTCCGCCCCGCCACCCCTGCCGACGCCGCGACCGTGTGCGAGCTCGTCCGCGAGCTGGCCGCCTACGAGAAGGCGTCGGCGGACGACGTCTCGGCCTCGACGGCCGCGTTCGCCGCTGCGCTCGCGCCCGACGCCTCGCCCCGCCTCGGCTGTCTGCTCGCCGAGGTGGACGGCGTCGCAGCGGGCGTCGCGGTCTTCTTTCCCGCCTTCTCGACGTGGCGCGCGGGCTGGGGGCTTTATCTGGAAGACCTGTTCGTGCGCCCGGCCTACCGCGGGCAGGGCATCGGGCTGGCGTTGTTCCGCGCCGTCGCCGCGGAGGCCGTCGCGCGTGGGGCCGAGCGGCTGGAGTGGATCGTGCTCGACTGGAACGAACTCGCGCTCGGCTTCTACCGCTCGCTGGGCGCCGAGGCACTGGACGAGTGGACCAAGATGCGGCTCACCGGCGACGCTCTTGCCGCGCTGGCCGAGCCGGTGCGCGACGCGTAAGGACGCGATCCAACGTGTCTGCCAGACCGCCCCGGGCACGACGAGTCGTGTCCCTCCAGGTGCCCGGAGCGGGGCATCGTCGTTCGGCCGCTACTCCACCAACCGTCCGTTCTCCACCTCTACCTCGGCCCAGTTGGAGATCGCATCGGGCGAGGCGGCGATGACGCGGAGGCGGCGGCGCCCCGGCCCGACGGCGTCGAGGTCCAGCACGAGTCGGTCCGCGTGGATGTCGAGGGCGTTCTCCTCCAGCACGCGGTCGTCGACGAGCGCGGTGCCGTCCTCGTCGTCCAGCATCAGCTCCGAGCCGTCGGTGGCGCGGGCCGTGAAGACGAGCAGGCTCGGGTCGGCCGGGTCGAGGCCTTCGACGCGCAGCGACAGCGACGGCCGGATGGCGGGCACGTCGCGCCCGAGGAGCACGTAGCCGACGCCCCCCACCTCGACGGGCACGAGGACCGGGCGCGGCGCCTCGTCGGACACGCGGACTACCACGCGGCCATCGCCGAGCGACTCCACCTCGACGCCCGGCGCGGGCGGGAAGGTGGCCTCGGCATCGGTGCCGAGCAGCGACGCGACGGCGAGCGTGTCGGACTGCCCGCTGCGGATCTCGATCTCCTGCAGTGGCGCCCGGAGTGGCCCCGAGGCGGTGTCGGCCAGGGCCAGCGAGGCGTCCGGCGGCGGCGCCGGGGCGTCGGCGGCGGTATCGCCGCAGCCGACGAGGGCGGCGGCGAGGAAGAGCGAGAGAGGGCGCATCTACACGTCGGGGGGGCGGCGGAGCTTCTTCTTCTCCGACCGCTGGCGCTTGGCCTCCAGGCGGCGGCGCTTCGAGCCCCGAGTCGGCTTCGTCTGGCGCCGCGGCGTGACGGGCCGGTTGGCTTCTTCGAGACGCCGCCGCAGCTCTTGGACGGCGAGGGCCTTGTTGCGGAACTGGCTCCGCGAACTCCGTTCGTTGACGACGGTCCCGGTCGGCCGGTGCGTGAGGCGGACGGCCGTCTCGACCTTGTTGGCGCGCTGCCCACCCTTCGTGCTGCCCGAGAGCGTCTCCACGTCGCACTCGGCCATCAGGTCGTCGTTGGAGTCGGGGATGTCGGGCACAGCCGGATGGAAGGAGAGAGTAGGTTCTACGGCGTCCTCGCCGTCTCGGTCCCGTGCTTCGCTTCGGTCTTCTCGTCGTCGCCGCCTTCGTCGTCATGGAGGTGGCGTCGTACGTGCTCCACCGGTTCGTCTTCCACGGCGTCCTGTGGCGCATCCACCGGACGCACCACGACCCGGCGCATGGCCACGGCAAGGGCATCGAGTGGAACGACCTCTTCTCCGTCGGCTTCGCGGCGCTCTCGATGGGCCTGCTGTGGGCGGGCCGCGCCGACCCGCTGGCGAGCACCGCCTTCCCGCTGGGCGTAGGCATCGCGGTGTACGGGCTGCTCTACTTCGTCCTCCACGATCTCTACGCGCACGGGCGGCTGGGACCGAAGAAGACGACGGTCTCGGCGGCGCAGGCCGTCAAACGGGCGCATGGGCGGCACCACCAGTCGCTGTCGAAGGTCGGCCAGGAGCCGTACGGGCTGTTCCTGTTCCCCCCGTGGATGGGGCGGCGGTTCGAGCGGAAACGGGACCGCGCGGCCTGAGCGTCAGCGCGTCGCGGTGACGACGGCTTGGGCGCCTCCGGGGATCAGACGGACCACCGCTGTGGCGACGACGTGCGCGCCGTCGGGCTCGTCTCGCATCCACGTCTGCACGCGAGCCTGGTCCGAGGAGGCCTCGTCGGACCGGAGCGCCCAGCCGTCCGTCTCGAAGCGCGTCGTCAGGTCGGCGGCGGCGGACGCCAGCGTCCCGCCGGGAATCGTGAGGACGGAGTACGTGCCTCGATACTGCTGAGTCGCACCGTCGAAGCCGAAGCTCTGGGTGGACGATTGCTCCCCCACCGATCGAAGCCAAGGCAGGTCGGGGCCTCGAAACACAGAGGGCTCGTCGGCCGGCTCGTCGATGATTTCGCCATCGCCGATCACGTCGGCCATGTCGACGGGCTCGTCGATGATCTCGCCATCGCCGATCACGTCCGTCATGTCGCTCGGCTCGTCGAAGATCTCGCCGTCGCCGATCACGTCGGCCGCGTCGTGGACGGTCACAGATTCCGGATCGGAGGCGCACCCACCCGCCTCGATGGAGATGCTCACGAAGGCGCCCCCTGCTTGGCGGGGCGCGAACAGCACGTCGCCGTGCGCGTCGGGGCCGCAGAGCCGGAGCCCCGTCGGTGCATACGGCGACGGCTCCGCCGTCCAGCCGGTCGGGAGGGGGTGGGTGGCGTAGGTCGCTGCGAGGGCGTCCGGGGTGCCGTCGAGGCGGGCGAAGCCGAGCGCGAAGAACGGGCCCTCGGGGGCCTCGGGCACGGGCTGGATCGTGATCCCTCCGAGGGCTGAGGCTTCGGGCGGCAGCAGCGTGCGGTCGATGCCCGCAGGCCACCCGCTCTGCTCGACCCCGACTGACGCGTCTCCCATGCTCGACCCCATCACGAACATGGAGAAGAACGCTTCGAGGAGTTCGTTTTCAGTGCTTTGCGCGCTCGCGGTGGAAGACGCGGCGGCGAGCAGCGCGAGGACGCCGAGGCGAAGAAGACGCATCGTGTGAGGGCGAGATCGTGTGCCGGAGGGTAGCCGCCGCCCGCGGCCCCTGTCAACGTCCGGCTCCCGAGCCTCCGGGGTGGCCCCGCCTGCCTGGGCGCCGAGGCGGGAGGCCGCGACGGGCCGGGCCGAGTGGCGCTAGCTTCCGGCATCGCCCGCCGAAGCCATGTCCGAGCCGTCCTCCGCCCCCCCGTCCGCCTCCTCCGAGGAGGACCGCGCGACGGTCGCCGCGGCCGTCGGCGGCGACCAGCGGGCCTACGAGCGCCTGCTCACCAAGTACCAGGGGCCGCTGCGGCGCCACGTCGGCAAGATGGTGCGCGACCAGGGGCAGGTGGACGACCTCGTGCAGGAGGCGTTCGTCAAGGCGTTCAGCAACATCGAGAGCTACAACCCGGCCTACGCCTTCTCGACGTGGCTCTACCGGATCACGACGAACCACACGATCGACTACATCCGCAAGAAAAAGCTGCCGACGTTCTCGATCGACAAGCCGGTCCAGACGCGCGACGGCCAGTTGCAGATGGAACTGCCGGACTCGACGTACCGCCCGGACCGCGCCATCGTCACCGACCAGCGCAATGAGATCCTGAGCGCGGCCATCGCCGAGTTGCCGGAGAAGTACCACCGGGTGATCGTGATGCGCCACCAGCAGGAGATGACCTACGAGGAGATCGCGACCGAGCTGGACCTGCCGCTGGGCACCGTCAAGGCGCACATCTTCCGTGCCCGCGCGCTCCTCAACAAGGCGCTCCGCGCACGACGCGCCGAGCTGGAGTAGCCGCCGTCAGGCGGTCGGCAGCCGGAGCACGAACGTGGTCCCGGCGCCCTCGGTGCTCTCGACCGCCAGCGTTCCGCGGTGGCCCTGCACCACGATATCGTGGCTGAGCGAGAGGCCCAGCCCCGTACCCTGGCCCGCCGGCTTGGTGGTGAAGAAGGGCTCGAAGACGCGCGCGCGGACGGCCTCCGGCATCCCGGTCCCGTTGTCGGCCACGCGGACCTCGACGGCGTCCTCGACGTGCCGGGTGGCGACCGTCACGGCCGGGACGTAGCCGGGGCTTGCAGACGCGGCCCGCGTGCGGACGGCGTCGAGCGCGTTGCCGACCAGGTTGATGATCACGCGCCCGATCTCCTGGGGCACCGCCTCGACCTCACCCACCTCGGGCCCGAGGTCGAGGGAGGGCGCCACGCCGAACGTCGGGTGCTGGACCCGCGCCGCGTGCGCCACGTGCCCGACGTACTCCGCCACGAGCGGGTTGAGCGCGACCCGCCGCCGGTCGCGGCTGCCGCTCCGCGCGTGGTCCATCATCGCGCGCACGATGCCGTCGGCGCGGCGGCCGTGCTGCTCGATCTTCTCGACGTTCAGCCGCAGGTCGGACAGGATCGCGGCGCGCTCCTCGGCGTCGGTCTCCTCGGCCAGCTCGTCCACCAGCTCCTGCGACAGGGAGGCGAAGTTGGTGACGAAGTTGAGCGGGTTTTTGATCTCGTGCGCGATGCCCGCGGTCAGCGCGCCGAGCGAGGCCATCTTCTCCTGCTGGACGAGCTGCGCCTGGGCGGCCTGCAGGTCGGCGAGGGACTGGTTGAGCTCCTCCGTGCGCCGGGCGACCTCCTCCTGGAGCTGGCGCGTGCGCTCGTCCAGGAGGTCGTTCATGGTGCCCTGCTCGGGCTGCATCGCGTCCGGGACGGAGAAGTGGAAGTGGGCGAGCAGCCAGCGGCCGTCCTCGCGTTCGAGCGCGAACGTGAAGCGGGGCCGCTCGACGACGGCCTCGCCGTCGAGGTCGATGGTGACCGCGATCTCGCCCACGGCGACCGCCGACGCGTCGTGGAGCCGGTGGACCGTCATCCACGGCACGTCGAGCGTGAACGGGTACGACATGCCCTCGTGCTCACGCCGCACCATCGCCCGGAGGGCGGCGCGGTTGGCGTAGTAGTCGCCAGGGCCGGTCCCGTAGCCGGTGAAGCTGGGGCGGACGGCCGCCATGAACCGCTCGGTGGCCTCGGGCGACGCGTCCACCCAGTCGCGGAGCAGGGCGTGGACGGCGTCGCGGATCGTCGGGTCGTCGGGGGGCGTCGGGTCCATGGGCGTGGAGGGACGTGCGTGGGGTGTACGGAGCGGCGTGCATCTGGCTCCCGGACGGGTCCTGGGAGGTGGGGACCCCCGCCGATCCCCCATGCCCGGAAATAAGCGGTCGGGCTAGGTTGAGCGCTCCCCACAGACCCCGCGCATGCGCCTGGCTTCCCTCGTCGCCCTCGTCTCTCTCGTCAGCTTCGCGGGTGCCCACGCGCAGTCGGTCGTCGTCAACGAACTGCTCGCGTCCAACGCGACGACGCTCGCCGACCCCGACTTCGGGGACTACGGCGACTGGATCGAACTCTACAACCCCGCGAGCACGCCCGCCGATCTCAGCGGCTACTACCTCACCGACGACTTCGACGAGCCGACCCGCTGGCGCATCCCGGACGGGACCGTGCTCGCGCCGGGCGGCTTCCTCGTGGTCTGGACCGATGACGAGGACACGGGCCCGCCGGCCACGATCGCGCTGCACACCGACTTCAAGCTGTCCGGTGGCGGCGAGCAGGTCGGCCTGTTCGACCCCGCGGGGGCTGTCGTCGACACGCTGACGTTCGGCGAGCAGACGACCGACATCTCCTATGGTCGGTACCCGGACGGCGCCGCCGACCGCGGCGTCTTCCCCACGCCGACGCCTGGCGCGGCCAACGACACCGCGCCTGGCGGCGACGTGCTGGAGGTCCCGACGGTGTCGCTGGAGAGCGGCTTCTACGGCAGCGGCGAGTCGGTCGAGCTGGGGGCCGAGGCGGGGGCCACCATCCGCTACACGCTGGACGGGTCGCCGCCCTCTGAGGCTTCTCCGGCGTACACCGCGCCGCTGGCGCTCTCCGCGACGACGGTGCTTCGGGCGGCGGCCTTCGCGCCGGACGCCGAGGCCAGCCCCGTCGTCACGCGAACGTTCTTCGTGGGCGAGGGAGGGGCGCTGCCGGTGATCTCGCTCGTGACCGACCCGGCGGGCTTCTTCAGCGACACGTCGGGCATCTACGTCGAAGGCACGAACGGCATTCCGGGACGCTGCCGGAGCTACCCGGTCAACTGGAACCAGGACTGGGAGCGCGAGACGCAGTTCACGTTCTTCGAGCCCGACGGCGCGGGCGGCTTCGAGCGCGTGCTGGACCAGGGCGCAGGCGTCGCCATCTTCGGCGGCTGCAGCCGCATCTATCCCCAGAAGTCCCTCGAACTGCACGCTCGGAGCCGGTACGGGGCGTCCGACTTCGCGTACCGCTTCTTCGACGGTGTCGACATCGAGAGCTTCGACGACCTCGTGCTGCGGAGCTCGGCGCAGGACTGGTGGCGGACCATGTTCCGCGACGGCATGATCCAGACGGTCACGCGCCACATGGACCTCGACGGGCAGGCCTACCGGCCCACGGTCGTCTTCCTGAACGGCGAGTACTGGGGCATCCACAACCTGCGCGAGAAGCTCAACGCGGACTACGTCGCCGGCCACTACGGCATCGCCGACGACGACGTGGAGCTGATCGAGGGGACGTGGGGCGGCCAGTCGGAGCACTACGACGCCTTCTCGGACTTCCTCGACGCCAACGACCTCAACGACCCCGACGCGTTCGCGTACGTGGAGACGCAGATGGACGTCGACCAGTACCTCAGCTACCTCGTCGCCGAGATCTACAGTGCCAATGCGGACTGGCCCGGCAACAACCTCAAGCTGTGGCGTCCGCGCACCGCGGAGGGCCGCTGGCGCTGGATGCTCTTCGACACCGACTTCGGCTTCGGCGGCAACGCCAACGGCCAGGCGAGCAGCAACACGCTCGCTCTCGCGACGGAGCCCAACGGCACGGACTGGCCGAACCCGGCCTGGTCCACGCATCTCTTCCGCCGCCTGCTGACGAACGACGGCTTCCGGCACGCCTTCATCCAGCGCCTCGCGGCACACATGACCACGACGTTCGAGCAGGAGCGCGTCGTGGGGGTGATCGACAGCCTCCAGGCGGCCATCGCGCCCGAGATGCCGCGCCACACGACGCGCTGGCCGCAGTCGGTGTCGTTCGGGTCGAGCTGGGAGGGCAACGTCCAGATCATGCGCGACTTCGCGCGCGACCGCGCCGTGAAGGTACGCGGGCACGTGAATGGCTACTTCGACGAGGTCTCCGGTTCGGCCCGCCTCGACGTGGGCGTGGCGGGCGGCGGACAGGTGATCGCGGAGGGCGTCCCGCTACCTCGCCAGGACCCGGCGGCGCCGTTCGAGTCCGTCTTCTTCCGCGGCGTCCCGGTGCGCCTGACCGCCGTGCCCGATGAGGGCTACTACTTCGTCGGCTGGTCTGGCGCGGCGAATGGCACCGAGCGCGACGCGTCGGTGGTGCTGACCGGGACGGCGGCGCTCACGGCCACGTTCGCGCTCGGGACGGATCGGGACGAGGCCGCCCTCGCGCAGACGACCCTCGGCCCGGCCTACCCGAACCCGGCCTCCGGCACGGCGACGGTCGAGGTGACGATGGCCGCGCCGGGTCCGCTCACGGTCCGCCTGGTGGACATGCTCGGCCGCGAGGTCGCCACGCTGGCCGACGGGCCGACGGCGGCGGGGAGGCACCGGCTGTCGGTCGACACGCGCGGGTTGCCGAGCGGCGTCTACACGGTCGTGATGGCATCGGGCGACGTGCGCGCGTCGCGTCGGGTGGTCGTGGTGCGGTAGCCTGCCTCGGCGCCGAGGCGGGGGGAGCTAGAAGCCGATTCGGCCCCCGTCGCCAGACCGGGGCGACTCCTGCGGCTGGGGCGCGGGCGGCGCCTCCGGTGCGACCGGGGCTTCGTCCAGCGGCTCCAGCCTGAAGTCGCCATCGCCCACGAACTCGTCCTCGAACGGACCGGCGCGGCGGGCATCCTCCTCGCGCTTGTCGTCGCGGAAGGCGTCGGCGATCTCGCGCTCGATCTCGCGGCGGGCCTCGGCGATGGCCCGGTCGCGGACGCCCGCGACGCGGTCGGCCCAGCCGTCGCGCCAGCCGTTGCGGTCCACCTCGCGGGCGGCGCGGCGGAGCACCTCGCGGGCGGCCTCCCGCAGGATCGGGTCGTCGATCTGGTCCAGCTCGTCGAAGGCGTCGTCGAGCCATTCCTCGTTCTCGGCGAGGATCTCCTCACGCCGGCTCCGCGTGTCGCGGCGGTCGGGGAGGGGGTAGATCTCGTCGTCGCGCGGGTCGAGGCCGCGCCCGGGCGTGCGCGGGCCGTAGCCGTCCGGCACGTCCGCCTCGCCGCCGAAGAGACGGTCGCCGACGCCCGCGAGCCAGTCTGCAACGCGGTCCCAGACGCCCGGTCCGTCGGCCTCGGGGTCCGGCTGGGGGAAGGCGAGGTTCGTGTCGACGAGGCCGTCGCGCTGGAACGTCCGGTTGAGGTCGCCGACGAGGCGGAGCGCGTTGTGGCCGCCCTGGCCCCAGTACGATGAGCGGAAGGTGACCCGCGGGTCGTCGAAGCCGACCCACGCGCCGGTGACGAGGTCGGGCCGCATGAGGAGGAACCAGCCGTCGGCGCCGTCCTGCGTGGTGCCCGTCTTGCCCGCGAGGTCGCCGCGGCCGCTGAAGGCCGACCGGATCTCGGTGCCCGTGCCGCGGTCCACGACGCCGCGCATCATGTCGAGCAGGTCGACGGCCACCTCGGGGTCCAGCGCGCGGTCGGCGTCGGGTTCGAAGCGGGCGATCTCGTTGCCGTCGCGGTCCGTGATGTGGGTGACGGTGACCGGATCGCGCCGCGTGCCGCCCGAGGCGATCGTGGCGTATGCGCCCGTCAGCTCCAGCAGCGACACGTCGCTCGTGCCGAGGGCCAGCGACGGGACCGCCTCCAGGTCGCTCGTGATGCCCATCCGCCGGGCCGTCCGCGCCATGTCTCTCGCGCCGACCTCGTCGACCAGCCGCGCGGCGATGGTGTTCTTGGAGGACGCGAGGCCGTCGCGCAGCGAGATCATCTCGCCGGAGGACTGACCGCTGGCGTTCGCCGGCTGCCAGATCACGCCGTCGGCCATCTCAATGGACACGTCCTCGTCGGGCAGCACGTCGTCCGGGCGGAAGCCCTCTTCGAGGGCGCGTGCGTAGAGGAACGGCTTGAACGTCGAGCCCGGCTGGCGGCGAGCGCGGGCCACGTGGTCGTAGGCCGAGCGCGCGAACGAGCGGCTGCCGATCCACACCTTCACGTGTCCGGTCTCGGGCTTGATGGCCGTCATCGCGACCTCCAGCCGCATCTTGACCGCGCGGAGCGAGTCGACGAACGACTCGGTGCTGCGGAGACGCTCCAGCACGGCCGCCGGCTCCTCGCCCGCGTCGACCGCCCGGCGGTACGTCTCGGTGCCGCGGACGAACGCGTCGGCGGCGTCGCGGCGGAGCGTCCAGAAGCGCTCGAAGGGCTCGGTGGTGCGGGACGCCGTCACGTAGGGCGCCGTGGTGGTGCCGAGGCGGGAGACCTCGGCCCGCCCCCACTCCACGTCGGCCACGGCCTGGAGCGCGTCGCCGAAGCGGGTGGCCGTCTCCTGCGCGTCCTGCTGCATCCGCCAGTCGAGCGTCGTGTGGATGGTCAGCCCGTCGCCGTAGAGGCTGTAGCCGGTGCGGTCGGCCCAGGCCTCCAGCCGCACGCGGACGTGCTCGGTGAAGTGGGGCGCGCGGCTGCGCTGGATCGACTGGCGCTCGAAGCGGAGGCCGAGCGGCTGCTCGCGCAGGTCGGCCGCCTCCGCCTCGGGCAGGTCGCCGAAGCGGACCATCTGGCCCAGCACCACGTTGCGCCGCGCCAGCGCTCGCTCCGGGTGGCGGTACGGGTTGTAGGACGAGGTGCCCTTCAGCATGCCGACGAGCGTCGCGGCCTGGAGCCGGTCGAGGTCGTCGGCCGAGGTCGAGAAGTAGGTCCGCGCGGCCATCTCGATGCCGTGCGCGTTGTACAGGAACGGGACCGTGTTGAGGTACAGCTCCAGGATCTCGTCCTTCGTGTAGACGCCCTCGATCTTGCGAGCCGTGATGGCCTCGCGGATCTTGCGCGTCACCGAGGCGCTGTTGCCGATGTCGTCCGGGAAGAGGTTGCGCGCGAGCTGCTGGGTGATCGTGGACGCGCCCCGCAGGCCGTCGCCAGTCAGCGCGCCCTTGAACACGGCCGCCCAGCCGAGCAGGTCCACGCCGCCGTGCGAGCGGAAGCGCCGGTCCTCGGTCGCGATCAGCGCGTCGACGACGTGGGGCGAGATGTCGTCCAGGGAGCGCCACTCGCGGCCCTGGCGGGCGTAGCGCGTCAGCTCGACGCCGTCGGCCGAGACGACGACCGAGGGGTCGATCTCGCGTGCATTCCGAAGGTCGCGGACGCTCGGCGTGAACGGCCACAGCAGGATCGTGTAGCCCATCAGCAGGAGCAGCCCCACCACGCCCATCACGGTCCCGAGGCCGGCCAGCCCGCCTGTGGTCCACAGCGCGCGCTTCGGCTTCGAAAGGTCGGGGTCGCGCACCTTGCCCCAGATGTAAACGGCCTTCGTGCGCAGCCACGTCCAGATCGCGACGGTGATCCGGCGGACGTGCGTCCACCACCACGTCAGCGCGCGACGCCAGCGGGGCGAAGGGCCGGACGCTGGGGACGGCGTCGGAGCAGGGGAGGGGGACGGGACGTCGGGCATGGGGGGACGAGCGCGGCCTGCCCCCTACGGGCGAGGAGGCCGCGCGGATGCGCTCCCCTCAACGGACGGACCCGGCGCTCCGTGTCCGCGTCTCCTTCCGCAGCCCTCGTCCGGCGGGGGCTATCCCTCGTCCAGTTCCGCCAGCCGCCGCCGGTGGGGCTCGGCCCGAGCGTCGCGGTCGGTCGCCTCGTACAGCTCCACGAGGCGTCGGAGTGCGGCGGCCTCTGGGCCGGAGGCCGCGCGGATCGTTCGGTAGCCGTCCACCAGCAGCGGCTCGGCCTCGGCGAGGCGTCCCTGGCGCATCAGGCACTCGCCGAGCGCACTCTGCGACACGCCCGTCTGCCACGCATCGGGGCCCAGCGCGTCGCGCCGGCTGGCCAGGACGCGCCGCAGGATGGGCTCGCCTTCGCGCGCGCGTCCCGACCGCGCCAGCTCGTAGCCGAGGCCGCTGAGGGCATCCTGAATGGCCGGGTGATCGGCGGGGAGCGCCGTCCGGAAGACGCCGAGCGCCTCGCGGTAGGCCGCGACCGCGGAGTCGGGCCGACCGGCCTGTCCGTGCGTGATGCCGAGCTGATGGAGGTTGAATCCGACGTACGGGTGGGTCTCGCCGAGGTGCTCTCGATCCCAGGCGACGATCCAGCGGAACGTCTCGGCCGCTTCGTCGAGGCGGCCCCGGTCACGAGCGAGCGTGGCGAGGTGAAAGCGCGCCGTGACCGTGTAGACGTGGTCGTCGCCCAGCGCGTCCTGCCGGATGCGGTAGACCTCGTCGAACTGTTCTTCGGCACCCGCGAGGTCGTCTTGCTGACGGAGGGAGACGCCGAGCATCTCGCGCGTTGTGGCCACGCGCAACGGGCCTGCGTCTGGAGCCGACCGCTGGAGCGCGAGCGCATGGCGGAAGAACGGCTCGGCCTCGGCAGGCTGCCCTCGGTCCTGATCCACACGACCCTGTTCGAGCAGGATGGCGGCGGCGTCGAGCGGATCGGCGGCGCCCGCCACGTCGGCGGCAGCGAGGACGGCGGCGGCCTCGTCCAGCGCGCCGGTGCGGCGGAGCGCAGCCCCGAGGTGGAGGCGGGCCAGGATCTCGGCGTCGGGATCGCTCGCCTCGGTGACCGCGAGCGCCTCGCGCAGAAGGGGGATCGAGGATGCCGGCGCCTCGCCGAGGTAGCGGGCCTGGCCCCGGGCCATGAGCGCGCGCGCGAGCACGTCGGGCGCCCCCGCCTCGCGCGCCGCATCGACGGCGCCGGCCAGCACCGAGTCGGCCTCGGCGTAGAGGCTGAGCCCCTCGAACGCCTCGCCGATGGTCGTGAGCACGTCGGCGAGGGCGGCGGGCTGGGCGGCGAGGGTGGCGCGGGCGCGGTCGGCGCCGCGGAAGAGCAGGTCCCGGGCGCGGAGGGTGTCCGGCCGCTCTGTCGGGGAGGCGAACGGGTCGGCGGCGTCGAACAGGCTCGTCACGAACGCGGTGGTCGCCTCGGCTCGGTCGCGCTCGGTCTGCGCCGCGTCGCGCTCGGCGGAGACCCGGGCCGTCGTGACCGCCGCGCCGCCGAGCAGGGCCGCCAGCACGGCGACCGTCAGCCCGACGCCCAGCCGGTGCCGCGTCACGAAGCGCCCCATCCGGTACGTCGCCGACTCGGGGCGGGCGCGGAGCGGCAGCCGCTGACGGTAGCGGCGAAGGTCGTCCAGCAACGCCTCGGCCGACGCGTAGCGGCGCTCGGGGTCGGCGCGGAGCGCCGCGAGGGCGAGCGTGTCGAGGTCGCCGCGCAGTGTGCGTGCGAGCCGGTCGTAAGTCGTCCCCTTCGCCCGGGCCGCCGCTTCGGTGAGGGCACCGCTGGGCGCGACCGGGTCGGGCCCGGTGGGCCGCCCGCCCGTCAGCAGCTCGTACAGGATCACGCCCAGGGCGTAGACGTCGGCCGCGGTCGTGATCGGCTCGCCGCGCGCCTGTTCGGGGGCCGCGTACTCGGGCGTGAGGACGCGGTGCTCGGGCCGCGTCAGCGCGTCGGCGTCGGTGTCGAGAAGCCGTGCGATGCCGAAGTCCAGGAGCTTGACGTGGGGCACGCCTTCGGCCTCCGCCACCAGGACGTTGGACGGTTTGAGGTCGCGATGGACGACCAGCCGCCGGTGCGCGTAGGCGACCGCCTCCACGGTCTGCTCGAACAGGTCCAGGCGGGCGGGGACGCCGAGGCGGTGCGCGTCGGCATAGACCGTGATCGGCTCGCCCTCGGCCAGTTCCATGGCCAGGAACGGGCGGCCGTCGTCGTGGGCCCCGGCGTCCAGCAGACGGGCGACGTGGGGGTGGTCGAGTCCGGCCAGGATCCGACGCTCGGCGTGGAAGCGGCGCAGCACCTCGTCGGTGTCCATGCCGCGCTTGACGAGCTTAAGAGCGACCTCTTTCTCGAACGTCCCGTCGGCGCGGGCCGCACGGTAGACGGCCCCCATGCCCCCCCGCCCCAACTCGCCGACGACCCGGTAGGCGCCGACGCGGGTACCGGGCTCCAGGCCGGGCTCGTCGCGGCCGACGGCGTCGAGCAGGCCCGAGGCGAAGTCGGCCGCGCTCTCGCCCAGTGCCCGCTCCGCCTCGGCGTCGGCGTGGAGCAGGGCGGTGACGGCGTGGTAGAGGGCGGGGTCGTCGCCGCACTCGGCGCGCAAGAACGCGGTGCGTTCGTCGGCCGGGCGCTGGAGCGCCGCGTCGAACAGGGCGTCGGCCTCGGCCCAGCGGTCGGGGGCGAGAGGGGGCATGGTGATGGGGTCGGGGTCACCCATCGCTCGTGAGATCGGCCGACGGCGGATCACCGGCCTCCCCGTCTTGCATGAGCTGGTAGAGGTAGGCGCGGGCGCGGCGCCAGTCGCGCTTGACGGTCGGCACGGAGCGGCCGGTCGCCTCGGCCACCTCGTCGTGCGTCATGCCGCCGAAGAAGCGAAGCTCGACGGTCTCGGCGAGGCGCTCGCTCTGGGTCGCGAGCCGGTCGAGCGCGGCATCGAGGGCGAGCAGGTCGTGGGCGTCGGCCTCGCCGTCGGCGGCGACCGCCAGCGCCTCGTCGAGTGGGAGGTCGCGGGCCGCCCCGCCGCGCTTCCGGGCGGCTCGGTCGCGCGCGTAGTCGACCAGCACGAACCGCATCGCGCGGGCGGCGAGCGCGAAGAAGTGCGAGCGGTCCCGGAAGGGCGGCGTCTCGCCGGCGGTCAGCTTGAGGTACGCCTCGTGGACGACGGCCGTCGTGTTCAGCGTCTCGCCGGAGCGTCGGCGAAGCCGGGCGCGGGCGATCTGGCGGAGCTCGTCGTAGACGTGGGGCAGCAGGGCGTCCAGTGAGTCGCGGTCGCCGTCGCGCGCGGCGGCGATCAAACGTATGGTGGGGGTGTCGGAGGTCATGGCCGCGGCATACCGCCCAAAAAAGTAAAGCGGACACCGGTATGGCACGGTGATCCGACGGGGGGACATTTTCCGAGGGAAGAGAGAACCGCCCCGATCTGTCATGCGCGCTCCCGTCCTCCTCGCCGTTCTCGCCGCTCTGCTCGCGCCCGCGACGGCCCAGACCGCCTCGTTCGAACTCCTTCCGCCTTCGGACTACAGCAACGTAGAGGCCGTCTCGCCGAACGGGGACGCCGTCCTGCTCTGGAGGAGCGCGTCCGACCTGCGGGAGGCCGTCTGGCACGACGGCGGCCTCACTCCCGTCGGCGCCCCACAGTGTGGGCCGTTCGACAGCTACCGCGCCTTCGCCGTCTCGGACGACGGCGTCCCGAGCGGGGTCGAGGAGGGAACAGACTCGGACCTCTGGCTCTGGCACGGGTCTGCGTGCCGCGCCGTGTCCGGGCCGGGGGCGGTCGAGATCGTGGCCGTGTCGCCCGACGGCGCGCACGGCGCAGGGACTTACAGAGACGCCTCGGGCGGGGACGGCACCTACCGTGGAGGCATCGTCATCCGGGGGGAGGACACGTACGTCATCCCGCCCCAGGGCCCCGGGTTCGGGGTCTACGTGGCGCTCTCCTCCCTCTCGGAGGACGGGGCCGTGGCCGCCGGTGAGGAGTCCCGCGCTCAGGGGGGACCGATCGACGGGGTGGTGGTCCGGGACGGCGTCAAGACGACTCTCCCCATCCTGGCTGGGGACCGGACGACAGTCGTCGACGTCGCGGGGGACGGGACGGTGCTGGCCGCGGCGGTGAGCCTCACGCCGTCCGCGATCCTCGGGCACTACCTGTTCACGGACGAGGAGGTTCTCGCTCTTGCTCCGTACGAGACGGCCTTCGGATCGGCGGATGGCCGCGCGGCCTCGCGTGGCGGTGCGCGCGTGGTGGGGTCCGTGCAGATCGGCGCCGACGTGAGGGAGAGGGGAGCGGTCCTCTGGGAGAACGGCGTCCCTCGCCCTCTGGCCGAGGTGCTCGTCGAGTACGGCGTCGACACGGGCGCCATCCCGGCATTCCTCACGCCCGTAGACATCTCCTCGAACGGCCGCGTCATCGTGGGGGAGACGGGGTCCGGTACCGACCGGCGGGTCTGGCGCGCGGTGCTCCCGGCGACGGCGCGCTGGGCGGAGGCCGCCGACGGACACTGGGACGATCCCGGGCGCTGGGCTCCCTCCGTCGTCCCCGACTCGCTCACGGCCGTCAGCCTCGACGCGGCAGGCGGCGCGACCTACACGATCACGCTCCGCGACGACCAGGCGGCCGGCTCGCTCACGGCCCGCGGCACCGACGCCATCCTCTCTTTCGGGGGGCATGACCTCCGCGTCGGCGACCTCCGCGTCGGCGACCTCCGCGTCGGGACCGAGGCTCCGGCCTCGCTCTACCTCACCGGCGGCACAACCACGGCGCGCGGTGACGTGATCGTCGGGGAGGGCGGGGAGGGGACCGGCGAACTCACTCTCGCTGGCGGACACGACCTCGCGGCCGGGGGGGGCGTCGTGGTCGGGGCCGCTGCCGCCGACGGCCTCAGCGGTCGGCTCGACGTGTTCGAAGGGCGGCTCGCGACCGCCGGCCCGCTCCACGTAGGCGTCGGGGACGGAGCCTCCGGGCACCTCGTCGCCGCTCCCGGCACGACGGTCCAGGTCACGACCTCCTCGCTCTCGGTCTGGGGCGACCTGGGAAGCGCGACGGTCGACGCCGAGGGCGCGTTCGTGTCCATCGTCGGTGCGCTCGTGCTCGCGCAGGGCGAGGGCAGCGACGCGACCCTTCGGCTGTCCGGCGGCACGTTCTTCACGACGACGACCGACCTCTACGTCGGAGACGAGGGCGTGGGCGACATCACGCTCACGACCGGCGCCTCGCTCTCGACCGGCGGGCAGGCGGTCGTCGGCGGGCTCACCGACTCACAGGGCCTCGGGGTCGTCCGTGTCGAGGACGGAGCCCGGTGGGACGTGCTCGGCTACGCGCTTGCCGTCGGGCTGGGAGAAACCGGCGGCGTGCTGCTCAGCGGCAGCGGCCTTCTGTGCGTCGCCGGCGACCTCGTCGTCGGCGAGAACGGGCTGGTCGATGGCCCAGACCCGTTGCGCGTGCTCGCGAACACCGACTGCGTCTCCACGCCGTCGGCGGACTCCGCACCGTCGTCGGGCTCCACGCGGACCGGCGGGGTCACCGTCGCCCGGCTCACGCTGGCCGACGGGGCCGACCTCGCCGTGCCGGCCATCGAGGTCGGCGAGGGCGGCGTGGTGGACGGGGCAGGGGCGCTGGAGGTGCCGCTCACGAACGGCGGCACGCTCGCGCCCGGAGGGGACGGAGACGTGGGAACGCTCGCCCTCGCGGAGGCGCTGGCGCAGACGGCCGACGGGGTGCTCGCCGTCGAGGTGGGCGCCGCGGGAGCCGACGCGGTCACGGTGGCGGGCACGGCTCTGCTCGGCGGAACGCTCCGCGTGACGGCCCTCCCGGGCGAGAGCCCGACGGTCGGCCAGAGCTACGCCGTGCTCACGGCGGGCTCGATCGCGGGCGCGTTCGACCGGATCGAGGCGCCGGACGGGCTGGCGGTCGCGGTCGGCCCGACGGCCGTGACGGTGACCGTCACCGGACCGGTCGACGCCGAGGAAGGCCCCGCGAGCAGGCTCGTGCTGGCGGCGCCGGCCCCGAACCCGGCCGCGGGGTCCGTCACCCTGGGCTATGCCATCCCCGAGGCCGGCCCGGTCCGGCTGGCGGTCCTCGACCTGCTCGGCCGCGAGGTCGCCCGCCTCGTCGACGGCGAGCGCCCCGCCGGGACCCACGAGGTCCGCCTCGACACGGCGCGGCTGGCGCCGGGCGTCTACATCGCCCACCTCGGGACCGAGGCGGGGGGGCTCACGCGGCGCCTGACGGTGGTGCGGTAGCGGCTACCAGCGGTCTCCGTGACGCCCGCCGCGCCGCCCGCGTCGGCCACGGTCGTGGCCGCGGGCACGGAAGGGGTACGCTGTCAGCCCGACCGACAGGCGGCCCTCGCCGAAGTCCACTTCCTCGTCGGTGATGTCGAGCGTCACGTTGCCGACCTGGACCTCGTCGAACCGGCCGCCGCCGAGGTGGACGGCCGCGTCCAGCGCGACGGTCGGGCTCAGGAAGTACGCCACGCCGAGCCCGGCCGTCAGGCCGCCGCCCCGGAGTTCGAGGTCGCGGTCGTCATCCTGGAGGACGGTGCCGCGCAGCGCCACGTCGAGGTACGGCCGCAGCGCATGTCCCGCGTTCAGGTTGAACCGACCGCCGATCTCGCCCGCGCCGAAGTCGACCTCGTCCCGCCCGTCGATCTCGACGCGCCCGCCCGCCGCGCCCGCGTACAGGGTGAACACGGGCGAGAAGCCGTACCCCGCCCGCAGAGAGACCGTGCCGCCTTCGACCTCCACGTCGCTGCCGTCGTCGTCGATGACGAGGCCCTGGCCGTCAAGGCCGATCTGGAGCAGGAGGCCTTCGGTGTTGGACGCCCCATACGGCTGGGCGGCCAGCGGGAGCGAGAGGGCGAGGAGGGAGGCCGCGAGGAGCGTGCGCATGGCAGAGAGGAAGGGACCTCCCTAAGACGCCGTTCCCGGCCTCGTGGTTACATCCCCGCTTCGGTGCCGAGGCGGGGATGGACGTCCTACCACGTCCGCCCGGTCCAGACCGCGTCGTAGACCGGCTCGCCGTCCTCGAACGCGGCCACCGCGCCGACCGCGTCGCCGAAGGCCGCGATCAGCGCGTCCATGTTGATGGCGGTCGGGAGGAAGCTCCGGAGCGCGGCCGCGTCCTCCAGCATCGCGTCGGTGACCTCCTGGCCCTGGCCCGTCACGGTGATGTCGAGGTAGCTCGGCATCCCGGCCGGCTGCATCGGGTCGGACTGCGGGGCGAGGATGTGGAACGTGAGCGCCGGCGTGAGCGAGAACTCCTCGAAGGGCATCGAGAGGTCGAGTTCGGCCACGATCAGGCCGTCCACGCCGAGGTCGCGGATCAGGTTGTCGAGGCGCTGCGCCGAGAACGGGCCGGACGCGTCGGAGAAGAGCGACGTGAACGAGACCGCGTCGAGGTCGCGCAGCCCGCCGTAGGAGTGGCGGACGTACGACGCCGAGTTCTCGTCCTCGACGGCCCCGAAACGCTGGTACGCCGGCGACGCGATCACGTCGGCCAGCGGGATCAGCATCGCGTCGACGTGCTCGCTCATCTGTGCCGTCATGCCGTTGAAGAGGTCCACGAGCAGGCTCTCCCAGAAGGCGTCGCCGAGCTGGGCGAACTGGCGGCTCCGCGTGGTCGTGGTGGTGGTCCGCACGCCGGTCACGTAGTTGTCGCTCGTCGAGGTGCTGGTCTCGGACTGGCTCAGGCCGCGCGCGGCGACGTTGAGCGTGACGAGCGCCAGCCGCCGGGCCCGGCTGAGCGGCGGGCTCTGGAAGGCGACCGGCTTGACGGCCGTCCACTCGACCTCGCGGTCGCCGACGCGCACCTGCCCCTCCAGCGTCGCGGCGGCCCGGCTCGCGATGCCGACGAGGTTGTCGGCGCGCTCGCCGGTGACGGTCACGTTCGCGTAGTCGCTTGCGTACGACACCACGAGTGCCTGGCCGCCGCTGGGCGTCCGCTGCGGCTCGGGGCGGGCGTACTCCTCGACCTTGAGCCAGTTGTCGCCCCGGTTGATCGGGTTGCCCTGGGTGTGCGTCCAGACGCTCGCGGGCAGCTCGACGCGGTCGGCCGCGGCCACGACGGCCACGTCCCAGAAGCCCTTCACGCCCATCGTGGAGCCGAGCAGCGCGATCCGCAGGTCGGCGGCGTCGGAGGCGCTCCGGTCCAACTCCAGCACGAGCGGCTCGTTGAGGCTGATCGTGGCGTTCGCCGGGTCCTGGCCGTTGATGCGCACGATGCGGACCGGCGGCCGGGGCACGACGGAGAACGTCTCCTCCTGTCCGGTGCTGCTGGCGAAGCCGACCGACAGCGCGCCCGAGGCGGGCGTCTCGAAGAACGTGCTGTACGAGCCGGGGAACGTGCGCGGCAGCTCGGCGCCGTCCAGCGTGACGGTCCCGTCGAGGTTCAACAGGCCGATGCCGTTGCGCTTGAAGAGCGTCGTGGAGACGAGCGGCTGGCGGCTCTGCCACCCGCGGATGGCGTTCGTGCCCGCCTCGTCGGTTTCCTCGGGCGCGGCCTGGTCCGAGTATGTGACCATGTAGTTGATCTCGGCGAGGTCCGAGGTGGAGCCCGTCATGACGCGGGCCGCCAGCGTGCCGACCTGGTTCATGACCGTCCCGCACCCGGCGACGGTCAGCAGCAGGAGGGCGAGGGGAAGGGCGAGGCGCGTGCGCGCTGCAGCGGGAGAGGGCATCGGCGTGGACGGAGGGGAGGAGTGGACTCCAGAATCCCTACCCGGCCTCTCGGGCGCATCCCCGCCGCAGGGGAGGGGCGCTCGTCATGCTGCCAGGACCCGGCCTACGACGCGCTGACCATCCCGACCATCGGGAGCGACCGGGTCGCCTCTCCGTCGCCCGACGCCCCCACCCGCGTGGTGGTCGCCGCGGGGAGGTGGAGATGGACGGTCGTGCCGCGGCCCGGCGCGCTGGTGATGTGCATCGTCCCGCCGAGCAGGTCCACGAGCCGGGCGGCCACCGTGAGCCCGAGGCCGGCGCCCTCGTGCGTCCGGGCGTCGCCCTGGGAGGCCTGCTGGAAGGGGGTGGTCGCGCGCGCCACGAAGGCGTCGGGCATCCCGATGCCGGTGTCGGCGACCTCCACCAGAACCTCGGAGCCCACGTCCCAGACCGCCACCGTGACGTGCCCCACCTCGGTGAAGCGGACGGCGTTGTCGACCAGGGCTGCGAGGACGCGAACGAGGAGATCGGGGTCGGAGAACGCGCAGGCGGCATCCCCGTGGGCCTCGATGGCGAGTCCTTTCCCGGCCGCCTCCGCCTGGTGCGCCTGGACGACCGTCTCGGCGACGGCCAGCACGTCGAGGGGGCGGCGCATGACCTCCGCCCCGGCGCTCTCGGCCCAGGTCAGGTCCAGCATGCCGTCCAGGGTCGTGCGGAGGCGGTGCGCGTTGGCGTCGATCTCGCGCAGGAAGTCGCGCTGGGGCCCCTCGACTTCGCTCATCAAGAGGTCTGAGACGCCGAGAATCGCAGCCAGGGGCGTGCGGAACTCATGGCTCATGTTGCTCAGGAGCACGTCCTTGGCTCGGCTGGCGGCCTCGGCCTGGGCCTGGGCCCGGCGCCGTTCGACGAGCTCGCGCTCCAACTGGTCGTTCGTCGCGTGGAGCTGGTCGGCCAGCTGGCGGAGCGACGACACCATCGGCCCCTCGTAGAGCGCCGCGAGCGCGGCCACCGACCCCGTGCAGCAGAGGAAGCTGAGGAGGTGGTGCAGACCCGCCTTGTCTGGCGGCAGGCTGGTCGGGAACGTCCAGCCGAGCGTCGTCGCGGCGACCATGCCGAGGCCTCCGGCCACCGAGATGCCTGCCGCCGCCCACCCGAGGCGGGCGCCGCCGAGGAACGCCGCGGCGAGCGGCGTCACCACCAGCCAGAACACCGCGCCCGAGGCCATCCCCAGGTCGTAGCACGCCAGCACGATCACGCCGAGCTGGAGCACGAGCACGAAGCCGACACTCAGCACCGGGAGCCCGACCCTCGCCCGCATCAAGAACGGGAAGGACGCATTCAGGGCTGCGATCCCGAGCATCACCGCGATGTTGGTGCCGTCAGAGTCGGGGACGTGATGGAGCGTGTGGAGCGCCGCGAACAGGACCATGTTCGCGGTCACGAGGAACGACAGCACCACGAAGAGCCGCGCGCGGAGCCGCATCACACGGTCCGAGGGCACCTCGGGGAGGAACCACTCGATGGCGCGCAGCGCGCCGGAGGGCGGCTCGGGCCGGTGGGAGGGAGAAAGCGGGGGGGCGAACGGCGGCATGGTCGTCGGGTATCGCAGGTCGTGTCCACGGTGTAAGCGCATCCACACATGGAGGTGCGTTTCCCGATCTAGACCGCGAAAAAGACCACGCGAGCGAACCTGACACGCCCCCGTAGCTTCTGAGTCCTCCCCCTGCCCCTTCCCCGCTGAGATGGACACCCCCGCCCGGACCGCCGACGAGACCGCTCGCCTCGAAACCCTCGCCGCCAACGCCATCCGTGGCCTCACCATCGATGCCGTCGAGCAGGCCAACTCGGGCCACCCCGGCCTCCCGATGGGCATGGCCGACGCCGCGACGGTCCTCTGGAGCCGCTTCCTGCGGTTCAACCCGAAGGACCCGCACTGGGCCGACCGCGACCGGTTCGTGCTCTCGGCCGGGCACGGCTCGATGCTGCTGTACAGCCTCCTCCACCTGAGCGGCTACGACCTGCCGCTCTCGGAGCTGAAGACCTTCCGCCAGCTCGGCTCGAAGACGCCGGGCCACCCGGAGGTCCACCACACGCCGGGCGTCGAGACCACGACGGGGCCGCTGGGGCAGGGCATCGCGACGGCCGTCGGCATGGCCCTCGCCGAGCGGACGCTCGCGGCGCAGTTCAACACCGACGAGCACACCGTCGTGGATCACTACACGTACGTGATCGCGTCCGACGGGGACCTGCAGGAGGGCGTCTCCAACGAGGCCTGCTCCTTCGCGGGGCACCAGGGGCTCGGCAAGCTGGTCGTCCTCTACGACGACAACTACATCCAGATCGACGGCTCGACGGACCTCGCCTTCACCGAGGACCGCGCCGGGCGCTACGAGGCCCTCGGCTGGCACGTCATCCGCGAGGTGGACGGGCACGACAACGAGGCGGTCGCCGCGGCCATCGCGACGGCGCGCGACGTGCTCGACCGGCCCAGCCTGATCGTCTGCCGCACCACCATCGGCTTCGGCTCGCCGCATCACGCGGGCACGCACGATATCCACTCGGACGCCCTCGGGGCCGACGAGGTGGAGGCCACGAAGAAGAACCTCGGCCTCCCGCTGGAGCCGTTCGCGATCCCGGAGGGCGCCGAGACGCTCTTCCGTGAGCAGGCCTTCCACGGGTCCGAAGTCCACTGCGACTGGGAGGGCCGGATGACAGCCTATGCCGAGGCGCACCCGGAGAAGGCCGCCGAGCTGACGCGCCGCCTCGCGGGCGACCTCCCAGACGGCTGGGCCGACGCGCTCCCGTCGTTCGACGCCGACGCGAAGGGCATGGCCAGCCGCGCTGCCAGCGGCAAGGTCCTGGACGCGCTCGCGCCCGTCCTGCCGGAGCTGCTCGGCGGCTCGGCCGACCTGACGCCGTCTAACAAGACGAAGGCGGCGGGCATGGAGAACCTCCAGCACGATTCGCCGGCCAACCGCTACGTCCACTACGGCGTTCGCGAGCACGGCATGGCGTCCATCATGAACGGCGTCGCGCTGCACGGCGGCCTGCGGCCGTACGGCGGTACGTTCCTCATCTTCAGCGACTACGGCAAGGCGGCCATCCGCCTCGGCGCGCTGATGAAGGCCCCGGTCGTGCACGTGTTCACGCACGACTCGGTCGGCCTGGGCGAGGACGGCCCGACGCACCAGCCCATCGAGCAACTCGCCGGGCTCCGCGCGATCCCCAACCTGCACGTCATCCGCCCGGCGGACGCCAACGAGACGGCCGCCGCCTGGAAGGTGGCGCTGGAGACGACCGACGCGCCGACCGCGCTCGCGCTCAGCCGCCAGAACCTGCCCACGATGGCGGAGACCGCCGCCGCCGCTGCCGAGGGCGTCGCGAAGGGCGCCTACGTGCTCTCAGATGCCGACGGCGAGCCGGAGGTGATCCTGGTCGCGACCGGCTCGGAGGTCGGGCTGGCGATGGAGGCCAAGGCCCAACTGGGCGACGGCGTCCGCGTGGTGTCGATGCCGTGTGACCGGCTCTTCTTCGCGCAGGACGCGGCCTATCAGGAGTCGGTACTGCCGAAGGGCGTCCGCGCCCGCGTGGCGGTGGAAGCGGGGAGCACGTTCGGCTGGGGCCGCGTGGTCGGCCTCGACGGCGCGGTGGTCGGGCTGGACCGGTTCGGCGAGAGTTCGCCAGGCGAGGCGGCCTACGAGGCGCTCGGCATCACAGTCAACGCCGTCGTCGAGGCGGCGCGGCGCGTGATGGGGTGACGCCCGGCGCTCTGGGCGAGCGGACGATCCGCCTGCGCCTGCCGCGAAGCACGCGGGCGGCGTTCGCCGGCTGCGCCGCGTTCGGCCTGCTCGGTCTGGTCCTCGCGTTCGACGCGGAGGCGAGGACGGCCGGGCTGCTGTCTGCCGCTTTCTTCGGCGGGCTGGCGCTGGCGTCGGGCGTCATCCCCCGCGAGGTCACGTTCGGGGCCGACGCGCTCACGCTCCGGAGCCGCTTGCGCCCCGTCTGGCACATCGCCTACCGCGACATCACCGGGTTCGGCCTCGGCCGTCTCAAGGCCCGCGGCGCGCGCTTCGGGTGGGCGCCGTACGAGAACGCCGCCGAGGTGGAAGAGGCCTTCGACGCGCTGCTGGCCGACGGCTCGATCTCGCTCGACCCTCTGAGCGACGACTTGGTCGAGGCCGACCTCGCTGGACTGGAGGCCTCGACGTTCGGGCTCTACGCTCTGGTCGGGGCCGTCGTCGTGCTCAGCGTCCTCGCACTGAGCGGCGTTCCGCTCTGGGATGCGCCCGAGTGGGTCTACCAGGTCGTCCTTCCGCTCGGCGTCTTCGGTGGGACGATGGGGGCCGCCTACTGGGTCATCCGCCGCCGGATGCGCCGCGACGACCACGAGGGGAGAGACTGAAGTCGGGCGTATTCACAATTTGGAAGGGCTTCCGGGATTCATGGTTCCTTGGCAATCGCGGTTCTGTACGGCTACCATGCCTGCCCCCCGACGCGCCACTGCTTCCTGGCGCCTTCCGTGACCGCACTCGCCCTCCGTCTCGTCCCCGCGCCCGCTCCGGCGGCCGACGATATCGTGGTCCCCGCGGTCCTTCTCTCGCTCCTCCTTCTTATTGGCCTCCTCGTAGGAGGCTGACCCCAAGAAGACCGACCGAGACACGCTGATTCGTCGCACTGCTCCTGGGTTGGTCGAACCCGAGCCCTCTTGATGGACAGCGCCCCCCGAACGTACACGCTCGCCCTGCTTCCGGGCGACGGCATCGGCCCCGAGGTGACGGCCGAGGCCGCCCGCGTGCTCGACGCCGCGGCCGACGCCCACGGTTTCGCGATCCAGACCTCCGAGCACGCCGTCGGGGGAGCCGGGCTGGACGCCGAGGACGACCCGCTGCCGCGCGCCACGCTGGACGCCTGTCTGGACGCGGACGCCGTCTTCCTGGGCGCCGTCGGCGGGCCGGACTGGGACGGGTACGCGGCGGACCTCCGCCCGGAGCGCGGGCTGCTGCGCCTCCGCGCCCGCCTCGGCGCCTTCGCCAACCTGCGGCCCGTCGCCGTCTCCGACGCGATGGCCGAGCGGTCGCCGCTGCGCCCGGAGCGCGTCGCCGGGACCGACCTGCTGATCGTCCGCGAGCTGACGGGCGGCATCTACTTCGGCCACCCGCGCGAGCGGACGGCCGCGGAGGCCTACGACACGATGCGCTACTCGGTCGCCGAGGTCGAGCGGATCGCCCGCGTGGCCTTCGAGTGGGCCCAGAAGCGCAGCGGGCGCGTCACGTCCGTCGACAAGGCCAACGTGCTCGCATCGTCGGCCCTCTGGCGGGACGTGGTCTCGCGCATCGGCGCCGACGAGTACCCCGAGATCGCGCTGGAGCACCTCTACGTGGATCACGCTGCGATGGAGGTCGTCCGCGACCCGCGCCGGTTCGACGTGGTGCTGACCGGCAACCTGTTCGGTGACGTGCTGAGCGACCTCGCCGCGACGCTGCCCGGCACGCTGGGCTTGCTCCCGTCGGCCAGCCTCGGCGGGCGCGTGGGCCTGTTCGAGCCCGTCCACGGGAGCGCGCCCGACCTGGCGGGCCAGGGCGTCGCCAACCCGCTGGCCGCCATCCTGAGCGGCGCCATGCTGCTCGACGCGCTGGGCGAGGGCGCCGCCGCCGCGTCCGTCCGCCAGTCCGTCGACGCCCTCCTCACCGACGGCCCGCTCCCGGCCGACCTCGACGGGACCGCCTCCACCTCCGACGTCGGCGCCGCCGTGGCCGACGGAATCGCTTCGTTCACCCTCACCTCGTAGTCCGATGTCCACCCCCACCGACCGGGTCGTCCTGTTCGATACCACCCTGCGCGACGGCGAGCAGTCGCCCGGCGCCGCGATGACGCTCGCGGCCAAGCTCCGCGTTGCGCGGATCCTCGCCGCGATGGGCGTGGACGTGATCGAGGCGGGCTTCCCGGTGTCCTCGCCGCAGCAGGCCGACGCCGTCAGCGCCATCGTCGAGATGCTCGGGGGCACCGGGCCGGTCGTCTGCGCACTCGCGCGGGCCCACGAGAACGACATCCGCGCGGCCATCGAGGCGCTCGGCAGCGGCCCGAACACGCGCCTGCACACCTTCATCGCGACGAGCGACATCCACATCGCGGCCAAGTTCAGCGCGCCGCGCTTCGGGACCACCGACGCCGAGCGGCGGGCCAGCGTCCTCCGCATGGCCACCGAGGCGGTGCAGCAGGCCCGGGCCCACACGCCCGACGTCGAGTTCAGCGCCGAGGACGCCGGGCGCACCGACCACGGCTTCCTCTGCGAGGTCGTCTCGGCCGCCGTCGAGGCCGGCGCCACGACCATCAACATCCCGGACACGACCGGCTACTGCACGCCGTCCGACTACGCCGCCCTCTTCCGTGCCGTCGCCGACTGCTGCGACCTGACCGGCGTGAGGCTGTCCACCCACTGCCACGACGACCTCGGGCTGGCGGTCGCCAACACGCTCGCGGGCGTCGAGGCGGGGGCGCGGCAGGTCGAGGTGACCATCAACGGCATCGGCGAGCGGGCGGGCAACGCGCCCCTGGAGGAGGTCGCGATGGCGCTCCGCGTCCGGGCCGACCACTACGGCGTCTCGCACGGGCTGGACGCGACCCTGCTCGGCGAGGCCAGCCGCCTGGTCTCGGTGGTGACCGGCTTCGCGCCGCCGCCCAACAAGGCCATCGTCGGGGCGAACGCGTTCGCCCACGAGGCCGGCATCCACCAGCACGGCGTGCTGAAGGACCGCGCGACGTACGAGATCATGCGCGCCGAGGATGTCGGCGCCGACGCGCAGGGCATCCGCCTCGGGCGCCACTCGGGCCGCCACGGCCTGTTCGCCCGCCTCGACCGGATGGGCGTGGAGGTCCCCGCCGCGGACCGGGAGACGGTCTACGACCGCTTCGTGACGCTGGCCGACCAGAAGCGCGAGGTCTACGACGCCGACCTGCTCCGCATCGTCGACCCCGCGGCCGACGTGCCCGCGAGCGGGTTCGCGCTCGTCAGCCTGAGCGTCTCGACGGGGACCGGCGAGCGCCCCCACGCCGAGGTCACGCTGCTCGACGCCGCCACCGGCGACCTGCGCGTCGAGACGGCCACCGGCGACGGTCCGGTGGATGCGATCTACCGTGCCCTCGACGGCGCTGCGGGCCGCCCTCACCGCCTGGAGACGTACTCCATCCGCGCGCTCACGCAGGCCGCCGACGCCCAGGGCGAGGCCCTCGTCGTGGTCTCGGACGGCCCCGCGATGGCGCAGGGCAAGTCGACCGGCACCGACATTCTCCGGGCCTCCGCCGAGGCCTACGTGGCCGCCCTCAACGGCCTCGACGAGGACAACCACCGCGAAGGCGAGGTCGTCGCCGACGGCATCATGGCGTCGTTCGACGCCGCCTAGAGGGATGGAGGGATACGGGATGCGGCGTGCGCAGAACGCCCATTCCGAGCCCCGCATCCCTCTCTCCTCCCTCCATCCCGCATCCCTCCCATGAGAAGCGACACCGTCAAAGCCGGATTCGAGCGCGCGCCGCACCGGAGCCTCCTCCGGGCGACCGGCCAGATCGAGTCCGACGCGGACTTCGACAAGCCGTTCATCGGCGTCTGCAACTCGTACATCGACCTGATCCCGGGGCACGTCCACCTGCAGTCGTTCGGCAAGGTGGTCAAGCACGCCGTCCGCGCGGCGGGCGGGGTCCCGTTCGAGTTCAACACGATCGGCGTGGACGACGGGATCGCGATGGGTCACCTCGGGATGCGCTACTCGCTGCCCTCGCGCGAGCTCATCGCCGACTCGGTCGAGACGGTCGCCGAGGCGCACTGCCTGGACGGGCTCGTCTGCATCCCCAACTGCGACAAGATCGTGCCGGGCATGCTGATGGGCGCCCTGCGCATCAACATCCCGGTCGTGTTCGTGTCCGGCGGGCCGATGGCGGCGGGGCGGCTCCCCAACGGCGAGGCCATCGACCTGTCGACGGTGTTCGAGGGGGTCGGCCGTCACCAGACGGGCGAGATCGACGACGCGCAGCTGCTCCAGATCGAGTCGCTCGCGTGCCCGACCTGCGGCTCCTGCTCGGGCATGTTCACGGCCAACTCGATGAACTGCCTGGCCGAGGTGCTCGGGCTGGCGCTGCCCTACAACGGCTCGATCCTGGCCACCGACCCGCGCCGCCGCGAACTGGCGCGGACCGCCGCCCGCCGCGTCGTGGAGCTGGTCGGCGAGGGCCTCAAGCCCCGCGACATCGTGACCGCCGACGCCCTCGACGACGCCTTCGCGCTCGACATGGCGATGGGCGGCTCGACCAACACGGTGCTCCACCTGCTGGCGCTGGCCCGCGAGGCCGAGGTGCCGTACGATCTCCGCCGCATCGCCCAGGTCTCCGCGCGGACGCCCTACCTGTGCAAGGTGTCGCCGTCGGTGCCGGACGTCCACATGGAGGACGTCGAGGCCGCGGGCGGCGTCCCGGCGCTGCTCAAGGAACTCGACGCCGTCGGGCGCCTCCACCCTGACCGCCCGACGGTCGCCGGGCCGCTGCGCGACACCATCGCGGCGGCCGAGAACAAGAACCCGGCGATCATCCGTCCGGCCGAGAAGGCGTTTCGCGCGACCGGCGGCCTGTCGGTGCTGTTCGGCAACCTGGCGCCCGAGGGCGCCATCGTCAAGAGCGGCGCGGTCAAAGAGGAGATGCTGACGTTCGAGGGCCCCGCGAGGATCTTCGAGTCGCAGGAGGAGGCCATCGACGGCATCCTGGGCGGCGAGGTCCAGAAGGGCGAGGTGGTCGTGATCCGCACCGAGGGCCCGAAGGGCGGGCCGGGGATGCCGGAGATGCTCGGCCCCACCTCGGCGCTCGTGGGCATGGGGCTGGACGCGTCGGTGGCGATGATCACCGACGGGCGGTTCTCGGGCGCGACCCGCGGGCTCGCCATCGGCCATGCCTCGCCCGAGGCGGCGTCGGGTGGCCCCATCGGCGCCGTCGAGCCCGGCGACCGCATCCGCATCGACGTGCTGGCGGGCACGATGGACCTGCTCGTGGACGAGGCCGAGATCGCGCGTCGCCTCGCGGCGAAGCCCGCCTTCGTGCCCAAGATCCGGTCCGGCTGGCTCGGCCGGTACGCCCACTTCGTGACCAGCGCCTCCGACGGCGCCATCCTCCGCCTCCCCGAGGCCGCCGTGCCCGCCTCGGGCGACGGCGCGACGGTGTCGGTCCAGCCCCTCGCCTCCTGATGGTTCCGGCGGGCCGCCCATCCGGCTGCCCGTCGCCGCTTCACCCTCCGCTGGCGTGCCTGCCAGCCTCCCCATGTCCACCGCAACCCTACCCAAGCCGGCCCACCGCGCCACGCCGACGCCCGCCACGGCGCCCGCGGCCGAGGCGCCCGTCCTGACCGGCGCCGACATCTTCGTCAAGAGCCTCGAGGCCGAGGGCGTCGAGTTCGTGTTCGGCCACCCCGGCGGCGCCATCATCAAGATCTACGACGCGCTGGCCCGCATCCAGCCGTCGTTCGAGCACATCCTGGTCCGCCACGAGCAGGCCGGGGCGCACGCCGCGGAGGGCTACGCCAAGGCGACCGGCAAGGTCGGCACCGTCCTCGTGACCTCCGGGCCGGGCGCCACCAACACGGTCACCGGCATCGCCGACGCCATGCTGGACTCAGTCCCGATCGTCGTGTTCACCGGCCAGGTCTCGGTCCCCCTGATCGGCGGCGACGCCTTCCAGGAGGTCGACACGATGGGCGTGACGCGGTCGGTCACCAAGCACAGCTTCCAGGTGCGCTCGGCGGCCGACCTCGCGCCGACCATCAAGGCGGCCTACCACATTGCGCGGACGGGCCGCCCGGGTCCGGTCGTGGTGGACCTCCCCAAAGACATCCTCGTGGAGGAGGCGCCGTTCGAGTACCCCGAGTCGGTCCACCTGCGCGGATACGCCGTGCCGACGGCCGGCCTGCCGGAGAAGATCGAGCGCGCGGCAGGCATGATCCGCGGCGCCGAGCGCCCGTTGCTCTACGTCGGCGGCGGGACGATCTCGTCGAACGCGACCGAGGCGCTGACCGACCTCGCGCGCCACACCCGCATCCCGGTCACGACGACGCTCCACGGCCTGGGCGCCTTCCCCGAGACCGACGAGCTTGCGCTCGGCATGCTGGGCATGCACGGGACGTACTGGGCCAACATGGCCGTCCAGAACTGCGACCTGCTGATCGCCGTCGGCGCGCGCTTCGACGACCGCGTGACGGGCCAGCTCGAGGCGTGGGCCCCCCACGCCGAGGTGATCCACATCGAGATCGACCCGTCGTGCGTCTCGAAGAACGTCTACGCCGACTGCGCCATCCTGGGCGACGTGGGGACGGTGCTCGGCCAGATCGCGCCGCTGCTGGAGCCCAAGGACACGGCCTCCTGGCTCGCGACCATCGACGCGTGGCGCCAGCAGGCGGAGCCCGAGATGCGGACGCCCCCGGGCGACCCGGACGGGCCGCTCGGCGCCGTCGAGGCGATCCGCAAGCTAGGCGCGAAGGCGGGCGACACGGGCGTGCTCACCACCGACGTCGGCCAGCACCAGATGTGGTCGGCCCAGCACTTCGGCTTCGGCCGCACGCGGAGCCACATCACGTCGGGCGGTCTCGGCACGATGGGCTTCGGCTTCCCGGCCGCCATCGGCGCGGCCTTCGGCCTGCGCGGCACCGACGCCGTCGTGGTCTCCATCAACGGCGACGGCGGCTTCCTGATGAACATGCAGGAGCTGGGCGTGGCGAGGGCGCACGGGCTGCCCATCAAGGTGGCCATCATCAACAACAGCCGCCTCGGGATGGTGCGCCAGTGGCAGGAGCTGTTCCACGCCGAGCGCTACAGCCACACCGACCTCTCGGACACCAACCCGGACTTCGTGGCGCTCGCCGAGGCCTTCGGGTGCGCGGCCTTCCGCGCGTCGACGCCCGCCGAGGCCGACGCGGCCATCGAGGCGGCCTGGGCCGTCACGGACCGCCCGGCGCTGATCGAGTTCGTCGTCCCCCACCAGGAGATGGTCTTCCCCATGGTCCCGGCCGGCGCGGCGACCGACAACATGATCCTGCGCCGGTGGCCCGGCGAGGACGCCTGATCCCCATGACCACGTTCACCCAGCAGCAGCTCCTGCGCAAGCGCGCCAACGGCGAGACCGTCCTCCACGACGCGCCCGAGGACCCGCAGACGCACGTCCTCTCGATCCTGATCGAGAACCATGCCGGCGCGCTCAACCGCGTCGTCAACCTGTTCTCGGCGCGCAACCTGAACCTCGACAGCGTCTCCGTCGGCACGACCGAGGACCCGACCACGTCGCGGCTGACCGTCGTCACGACGGGCACGCGGCGGCAGGTCCGCCAGGCGGTCCGCCTGGTGCGCCAGCTGCTCGACGTGCTGGCGCTCGACGAGTTCGTGCCTGGCGAGCCGGTCGTCGAGCGCGAGCTGTGCCTCGCCAAGCTGGCCGCGACAGCCGCCGAGCGCTCCGGCCTGCTGGAGCTCGTCCGCGGCCTGGGCGCCAGCGTCGTCCATGCCGACCGCGAGGCGGTGACGGTCGAGGTGACCGGCACGGCCTCCGAGGTCGACGCCTTCATCGAGGTCGTCAGCGAGCACGGCCTCCTCGAGGTCGCCCGCTCGGGTCGCCTCGTCCTCCATCGACAGCGGCACCTGTCGCTCCCCTGACCGTCGCCGCCTCGGCCCCGAGACGGACCGACACGAGGGCGCGCCACCGGCGCCCCTGCGGGTGCCCTCCCGTCCCCTGATCCTGTACCCCCGACTCTCTAACATGACCGTCCACTACGAGGCCGACCCGGCCGTCATCCGCTCCAAGACCGTCGCCGTGATCGGCTACGGCAGTCAGGGCCACGCCCACTCCCTCAACCTCCGCGACAGCGGCGTCGACGTGGTCGTCGGGCTCCGCGAGGGCTCGGCGTCGGCCGACGAGGCGCGGGCGGCCGGGCTGGAGGTCGTCTCCCCGGCCGAGGCCGCCGAGCGTGGCGACGTGATCATGCTGCTCGTGCCCGACCAGCACCACAAGGCCGTCTACGAGGGCTCGATCAAAGAGCACCTGACGCCCGGCAAGGCGCTGGCCGTGGGCCACGGCTTCTCGGTCCACTACGACCAGGTCGCGCCGCCCGAGGGCGTCGACGTGTTTCTGGTCGCGCCGAAGTCGCCGGGCCACCTGGTGCGGCGCGTCTACACCGAGGGCGGCGGCGTGCCGTGCCTCGTCGCCATCCACCAGGATGCGACCGGCGGCGCGCTCGACCTGGCGCTGAGCTACGCCGACGCCATCGGCGGCACGCACGCGGGCGTCATCGAGACGACGTTCAAGGACGAGACCGAGACCGACCTCTTCGGCGAGCAGGCGGTCCTGTGCGGTGGCTCGGAGGCGCTCATCAAGGCGGGCTTCGAGACCCTCGTCGAGGCGGGCTACCCGGCTGAGCTGGCCTACTTCGAGTGCCTCCACGAGCTCAAGCTGATCGTCGACCTCTACTACGAGGGCGGCCTAGAGCGGATGAACTACTCCGTCTCGGACACGGCCGAGTACGGCGGCCACGCCATCGGCAACCGCGTCATCACGGACGCTGTGAAGGGCGAGATGAAGAAGGTCCTGGGTGAGATCCAGTCGGGCGCCTTCGCCCGCGAGTTCATCGCCGACCAGGCCGACGGCGGCACCAAGCTGGCCGAGATGCGGGCCGCCTCCGAGGCGCACCCCATCGAGACCATCGGCAAGAAGCTCCGCGGCATGATGGGCTGGCTCAAGCCGAAGGCGAACTCCGGCGACGGCGCCACCGAGGCCGCCACCCCCACCGTGACGGCGTAACCTGACGACCGCCCTTTTGCGTGTCGCGTGTGCTTCCGCACGAGCGCCCGCCACGCAGCACGTACCACGCCACGAGGCCCCATGACCATCACCGAAGCCATCCTCGCCCAGCACGCCGGGCGGGACCGCGTGAGCCCGGGCGAGACCGTCTGGATCGACGTCGACACCCTCATGACGCACGATGTCTGCGGGCCGCCGACCATCGAGATCTTCCAGCGCGAGTTCGGCCGCGACGCCAAGGTGTGGGACAAGGAGGGACTGGCGATCATCCCCGATCACTACATCTTTACGGCGGACCAGCACGCGCACCGCAACATCCAGATCCTGCGCGCCTTCGCCGCCGAGCAGGACCTGCCGCACTACTACGACGTGGGCGGCGACCGCTACAAGGGCGTCTGCCACATGGCGCTGGCGGAAGAAGGCTTCAACCGGCCCGGCACGACGCTCTTCGGCACCGACAGCCACACCTGCACGTCGGGCGCCTTCGGGCTGTTCTCGACCGGCATCGGCAACACCGACGCGGCGCTCATCATGGGGACGGGCAAGATCTGGGTCAAGGTGCCCGAGTCGATGCGGTTCGTGTTCGAGGGCGAGCTGCCGCCCTACCTGATGGCCAAGGACCTGATCCTGGCCGTCATCGGTGACATCGGGACGGACGGCGCGACGTACCGAGCGATGGAGTTCGATGGGCAGGCCGTCTACGACCTCTCGGTCGAGGAGCGGATGACGCTCTGCAACATGGCCATCGAGGCGGGCGGCAAGAACGGCATCATCCAGCCGGACGCCAAGACGATGGACTACACGCGCGCCCGGACGGACCGCGCCTTCTCGCCGGTCTACACCTCGCCGGACGCCCGTTTCCACTCCGAGCGCGTCTACGACGTGAGCACGATGGAGCCGCTCGTCGCCAAGCCGCACGCGCCGGACAACAAGGCGCCCGTCTCCGAGGTCGCCGGAACGAAACTCGACCGCGCCTACATCGGGTCCTGCACCGGCGGCAAGCTGGAGGACTTCGTGGCCGCGGCCAAAATCCTGAAGGGCCAGGAGGTCAAGGTGGACACGTACGTCGTCCCGGCCACGACCGACGTCCGAAAGGCGCTGTGGACGAAGGAGGTCGACGGCGAGACGCTGGCAAGCATCTTCGAGGCGGCCGGCGCCAAGATCGGCCTCTCGTCCTGCGCCGCCTGCCTCGGCGGCCCCGTCGACACGTTCGGCCGGACGCACGGCGACGAGGTCGTGATCTCGACGACCAACCGCAACTACCCCGGCCGGATGGGCTCCAAGCAGTCGGCCGTCTACCTCGCCTCGGCGCTCACGACGGCCGCCTCGGCGCTGTCCGGCGTCATCACCGATCCCCGCGACGTGCTCGTCGCCTGACACCGCCCGCCTCGGCGGCGCGCCCGAGGCGGACACCCCGACCATGAACGACTTCATCCGCGGCAAGGCCTACGTGCTCGGCGACCACGTCGACACGGACCAGATCATCCCGGCCCAGCACCTCGTCTACAGCCTCACCGACCCCGAGGAGCGGAAGCTCTACGGCACCTACGCGCTCTCGTCGGTGCCGCCGGAGCAAGCGGGCCTGCCGGAGGGGAACGTCCCGTTCGTGGCCGAGGGCGAACACCGGAGCGAGTACGCCGTGATCGTGGGTGGCGGAAACTTTGGCTGCGGCTCCAGCCGCGAGCACGCGCCGTTCGCGCTCCGCGAGGCGGGCATCGAGGCGGTCGTGGCGGAGAGCTACGCGCGCATCTTCTACCGCAACGCCGTCGACGGCGGCTTCCTGGCGCCGTTCGAGTCGCCGGAGGCCCTGAACGACAAGGTCCGCACCGGCGACGAGGTGGAGTTGGACACGAAGGCGGGCACGTTCACGAATGTGACGACCGGCGAGAGCTGGGCGCTCCAGCCGCTCGGCGACGTAGCAGCCATCCTGGAGGCGGGCGGCGTGTTCGAGTACGCCCGTCAGCAGGGCCTCATCCCAGCCTGACCGGGCCCTGAAGCGCGATTCGGTGGAGACCCCGTGCGGCCTCTGTAGAGGGCGTGCGTGGGGGAGACAGAGGCGGCGAGAAGGCGCGGTGGGCCGTGTAGGACGGAAGCGGTTCGGGAAGCGCTTCGCTGTTAAGCGGTTGTGAGGCAAGCGCTTCCGGAAGCGAAGGGGGCCAACGGAAGGAGGGGCGAGTCGTTGGAGAGACATCCCAACCCCGCACCCCGATGACCACCCGTCTCCGCTTCCCGGCCCTCTTCGATTTCTTCGTCCACCCGCCGATGCAGGACCGTCCCGTCCGCGTCGCGCTGGCGACGGGCCTCGCTGCCGTCGTGGCCGTCGTTGGCATCCTCGCGGTGTAGCGTCGCGGCCCTCCGCTCGGCCTGTGGAGGAGACGCAGACGCGCCGTGAATCCGCCGCGCGTCGGTCGGTTCGTGTGCAACGAGCCGGGACGAGCGCGTTCATGTCTCCCACCGACATCGATCCCACCCTGATGCTTCGTCTTCCTCTGCTCGCGGGCCTCGGCGCGGCTGCCCACCGTTGGCAGGCCTCGTTCTGGGGCGCCTCCGCCACGCGCGTCCGCACGACGCCGTGGCACATGGACACGCTCCGCCGCACGGCGCCTCGCCGCGTGGGCTGAGCCCTCCCGCCTCGGGGACGCCGAGGCCGGAATCACGCCGTCCGCACCCGGGCGGGGCCTAGCTTTCTGGGCCCCGCCCGTTTTCGTTTCCGATGCCCGCTCCCCTCCCTGGCGACCTCGCCCGCCTGACCCGTTTCGTCGCCACAGGGGCGGTCGTGGCGACCGTGCTCGTCGTGTTCCTGACGGCGGGCGAGCGGCCGTGGCAGTCCGTCGCCGCGGTCGTGATGATCGCGCTGCTGCCGTACGTCGCGTTCGTGGCGCTGGCGCGGTGGGTGTCGGGCGTGTTCGAGGCCGAGGCGGTCGTGTTCGGCGGCCTTGTGCTGGCCATGTTCTTCGCCGTCGGGCTGTACGCGATGGCGTACTGGATCGCGCCGGGGCCGCGGAGCGGCTCGGTGGCACTGGCGGTGCCGCTCTTCCAGTCGGTCGGCGTGGCGTTGGCGGGCGCGGGCGGGGCGTTCTTCCGGTGGCGCGCCCGCGCGCCTCGGTAGCTTCGCCGGACGCCCTCGCTGAGCCCATGATCCTCGCCCCCTCCGTCCTCGCCGCCGACTTCGGCCGCCTCGCCGCTCACGCCCGCGAGGCCCTCGACGCCGGGGCCGACTGGCTCCACATCGATGTGATGGACGGCCACTTCGTGCCCAACATCTCGTTCGGCGCCCCGGTCATGCGCGGCCTCAAGACGCTCGTCGAGGAGACGAACACGCCGTTCGACGTCCACCTGATGATTGAGGAGCCGGACCGCTACCTGGAAGACTTCGCGGCGGTGGGCGCAGACCTCATCACGGTCCACGAAGAAGCCTGCCCACACCTCCACCGGACAGTCCAGGCCATCCACGCGCTCGGCTGCCGAGCGGGCGTCGCCGTCAACCCGGCGACGCCGTTGGTCACGCTTGAGGAGATCGCGCCCGACCTCGACCTCGTGCTCATCATGTCGGTCAACCCCGGCTTCGGGGGGCAGGCGTTCATCGAGGGCTCGGTCGGCAAGGTGCGGCGGTGCCGCCAGCTGCTCGCCGGGAGCGGCAGCCGGGCGCTGATCGAGGTCGACGGCGGCGTCACGCCGGCCAACGTCCGCAGCCTCACCGAGGCGGGGGCGGACGTGATCGTGGCGGGCAGCGCGGTCTTTCGCGGCGACGTGGCAGACAACGTCGCGGCCTTCCGCGAGGCCACCGTGACGCGAGCGTAGGCACCGGCGGCTGGGTGTGTGCGTAGACCCGACCCGGAGACCCCACCACACCATGTCGATGATCCCGCCTGCGGGGCGCCTGCTCCTCCTCCCGCTTCTCGTTCTCGCCGCCTGCGCCGCTCCGCCCGACCTCGGCACTCCGCCCGAGGCGGACGCACCCGCCGCCACCCACGGCCTCGACGCGGACGAACTCGCCGCCCTCCGCGGCCTCGGCTTTCCCGTCCTCATCCCGGACGACGTGGGCGACTTCGTACTCGACGGCTTCGAGGCCGAGACCGACGGGGCCTACGGCAGCTACACGCTCGACTACCGCCGCGCCGATGGCGCCTGCTTCGAGCTGACCGGCACCAATGAGGGGCTGGGCGGCCCCGAGTGGCCGCTCGTCTCTGCCCCGGTCCGCATCGCGTCGGTCGGCGTCACGACGCGCGTCTACGAGGCCGCCGACGACCCCGGCGCGACGAGCGCGCAGGTCTGGGGATTGGGCACGGTCGTGTCGGACATCATCATGCTGGACGGGACGGGCATCCTGTTCATCAGCGACACGGACGGCGGGTGCCGCCCGCTGCCGTTCGAGGAGGGCGTGGCGCTGGTCGGCGGCCTCCAGCCGCTGCCCACAGGCCCCGTGCGCGCACCGTCGACCGGCGGCGACCTCGGGGTGTTCGCGCCCGCCGAGGATCTGATGGACACGATGAACGCAGGCTCCTCGCCCCGCGTCGCCGCCGAGGCCTTGGCCGACCGCCTCGACGCGGCCGAGGTCCAGGTCGAGATCCTGTCCGAGACCTCGTACGAGGCCGTGGCCCTGGTGACGGCGCTCCGCCTCCGCGACGACTCGGTCCGCGACGAGCGGCTCCGTCTGACCTACGCGCCCTACGGCGACACCTGGGAGCTGGTCGCCGCCGGGCGGCAGGTCCGCTGCCAGCCCCGCCGCGGCGTGCAGGACTGGCACGACGGGCTCTGCCGGTAGAGAGGAGGCTCAGTCCCCCCGCACGTCGTCCCAGCTCAGGTCGAACGTCGCGAGGTACTTCCGCAGGCGGTCGGCGTCGTTGACGCGCTTGCGGCGCTTGCGCGACTCGGCGAAGAGCGTCCGGCCGGCGTCGGAGAGCGACCGCGACTGGCGGCACACGCGGACCACGTCGGCTAGCTGGACGCAGACGAAGCGGTCGAGTCCGGCCACCGCCTCGGTATCCAGGACCTCGGCCAGGAGGGCGTCGTCCTCGGTGCGGTCGGCCCCGCGCCAGTGGCGGCGGAGACGGCCCGCCTCGGCGTCGACCGTCTCCTCGGTGATGCGGCCGCCGGGCGCGAGTGTCGCCATGCGGGTCACGGCGGCGTTGAGGTCGCGGAAGTTGGCCGTCCACGCCGCCTCGGGCGAGAGCGCGAAGCGGAGGAAGCGGGCGCGGGCGGGCGACGAGAAGCGAACCTGCCGACCGTTCTCCCGCTCGAACCGCGCCAGTTCGTAGTCCAGGTTCGGCTCGATGTCCTCCCGGCGGTCGGCCAGGCCGGGCAGCTCGTAGGTCCACAGGTCGATGCGCGCGAGCAGGTCGTCGCGGAACGTGCCCGCCGAGACGGCCTCGCGCAGGTCGCGGTTGGTGCCCGCGATCAGCTGGAAGTCGCTCCGGGCGTCGCTGTCGGCGCCGATGGGGAGGAACGCCTTCTCCTCCAGCGCCCGGAGCAGCATGGCCTGCTCGTCGAGCCCCAGTTCGCCGATCTCGTCCAGGAACAGGATCCCGCCGTCGGCCGCGCGCAGCAGGCCGGGCCGGGCGGCGACGGCGCCCGTGAACGCGCCCTTGACGTGTCCGAACAACGCCGAGGCCGCGGCGTCGCCACGGAGCGTGGCGCAGTTGATCTCGACGAACGGCCCCGCCAGCTGGGCGCGCGCCTTGCGCAGCTCGTAGATGCGCCGCGCGAGGCGGCTCTTGCCCGCGCCGGTCGGCCCGTTGAGCAGGATCGGCGCGCGCGAGTTGAGGGCCACTCGCTCCACCTCGTCGATGAGCGCGTTGAAGGCGCCGTTGCGCGTCTCGATGCCCGACTTCAGGAACTGCCGCGTGTCCTCGTGCCGCTGCGCCTCGCGTGACGCGATCCGGTCGTAGGTCGACAGGTCGAGGTCGATGATGCGGTGCGTGCCGACGGGGTCGCGCGGGTCCCCCTTCCGCCTCGGGCGCTTGGCGGGTGCGGTCTGCACGAGCCGCCCCGGCAGGTAGCGCGCCTCGGTGAGCAGGAAGAGGCAAATCTGGACCACGTGCGTGCCCGTCGACAGGTGGACGAGGTAGTCCTCGGCCTCGGGGTCGAACGGGTAGTCGGCGACCACGTCGTGGAGCGTGGCGTAGACCTCCTCGAAGTCCCACGGGTCGGCCAGCGGGACCCGGTGCAGGCGCACCTCGGTCTCGGGCGCGACCATCTGGATGTCCTGGGCGACCAACTCGGCGAGGGCCTGGACCGGCGGCTGGTAGATCAGCTCGTAGCGGTCGAGGAGCAGGTCAGGCTGCTGCGCGAGGGCGACGCTGGGCCGCCAGCGGTTCCAGCGCGCGGCCTCGTCCGGGCCGCCCCGGTCGAGCGTGGAGCCGACGAGGCCGAAGGCGACGGTGGGCATGGAAACGGGCTGGGTGAGGAGATCCGCCTCGGGGCCGAGGCGGGTGGGGTTGAACGAGAGGACGCTTCCGTCCCGAACGCGGCTCCTCCCTCAGCGGGGGAGGCCGAGAGGGGCGAGTCGCGCATTGGGGGCACCACGAAGCGAGCTCGACGCAGCTCCATCTGACGCGCGAGAATGATAAACCACGCGCGAGGTGTCGACGCAGCCGGGGCGTCGACAAACGTCCCCGTTCGTCCCAATGCACGATTCCTGACTGGGAGGGGCGATTTTCTTCCGCCATCACGATCTGGCACGGTGCTTTCAATGACGGTGAGCGTCCCCGACGACTTCACCAGCCGGGGAATGCCATGAACACCACGCTCTTCCAGACGCTGCGCGGCTTGCTGACGCCGCCCGCTGACGCCCGCAACCACGAAGCCGCCCCGGCCTATGCACTGTCGCCCCGCGCGGCGCTCGCCCAGCTGGCCGCCACCGGCTGCCTCACGCCGACGTTCTACGCGTCGGCCGAGACGCAGCTCGACGAGGTGCTCGCGCTGGCCGCCCAGGTCGACGTCGAGTACGTCGCCCGGGTCGCCGTCGCGGCGCGGGAGCAGGGCTACATGAAGGACATGCCCGCCTTGCTGGCCGCCCACCTGGCGACCCGCGACACGGCCCTTCTGGAGCGCGTCTTCCCCCGCGTCATCGACTCGGGCCGGATGCTGCGGACGTTCGTCCAGATCCTGCGCTCCGGCGCGGTCGGGCGGAAGTCGCTCGGCTCGGCGCCCAAGCGGATGGTCCGGGACTGGCTCGCCGGTCGATCGGACGCGTCGCTCTTCCGGGCGTCGGTCGGCACCACGCCGTCGCTGGCGGATATCGTCAAGATGGTCCACCCGCGGCCGACGACGGACGCCCGTCGCGCGCTCTACGGCTACCTGATCGGTCGCGACCACGTGGCCGACGACCTGCCGGAGATCGTCCGGGCGTACGAGGCGACCAAGGCCGACCCGGCCCGGGCCGCCGCCGACGGCACCATCCCGGACGTTCCGTTCCAGATGCTCGCCTCGCTGCCCTTCGACCCCGCGACGGAGCGGGCCGTCTGGGCCGAGATCGCGCGGACGGCACCCTGGCACGCCACCCGGATGAACCTCAACGCCTTCGCGCGGCACGGCGCCTTCGCCGAGCCCGGCGTGGCCGAGACGGTCGCGATGCGGCTGGCCGACCCGGAGTCCGTCCGGCGCGCGCGCGCCTTCCCGTACCAGCTCTTCATGGCCTACCGCCAGGTCTCCGCCGACGTGCCCCACGTCGTGAAGGAGGCGCTGCAGGACGCCATGGAGGTCGCCATCGGGAACGTGCCGAGCCTCGGCGGCCGCGTCGTCGTCTGCCCGGACGTGTCCGGGTCGATGTTGTCGCCGGTCACCGGCTACCGGCGCGGCGCGACCTCGGCGGTGCGGTGCATCGACGTGGCGGCGCTCGTCGCGGCCTCCGTGCTGCGGACCAACCCGTCTGCCCGCGTGCTGCCCTTCGAGACCCGCGTCGTGGACGTGGCGCTGAACGGCCGGGACTCCGTCCTGACGAACGCCGCCAAGCTGGCCGCCGTCGGGGGCGGCGGGACCGACTGCTCGGCCCCGCTGGCCCGGCTCAACGCCGAGACCGCCGAGGTCGACCTCGTCTTCCTGGTCTCCGACAACGAGTCCTGGGTCGACGCGGGCAACCCGCGCTACGGAACGGGCACCATGCGCGAGTGGAACCGGCTGAAGGCCCGCAACCCGGGCGCCAAGCTGGTCTGCCTCGACATGCAGCCGCACCGGACGGTCCAGGCCGCGCCCCGCGCGGACGTGCTCCACGTCGGCGGCTTCTCGGACCGCGTGTTCGAGGTCGTGGCGGCCTTCGCCGCCGGGACGCTCGGCGCCGACCACTGGGTCGGCCAGATCGAGGCGATCTCGATCTGACGCCCGACGATTCCGTGGCCCCCTCCTCGTGTGCAGGAGGAGGGGGCCGACCCGAACGCCTCGTCCCCCGCGCCGCCTCGGTCTCCTCCCGGACCCACCCGGCGCTCCCGACTCCTTCCACAGACTGCCCGAGGCGGAATGCCGCCGTGGACTCCATGCTCGCTCGCATGACCACCCGTCCCCGCCCTCCTCGTCCGCTTCCCTCATTTCCCATCTTCCCATGACCTGATCCCACGGCCCGGCGGAATGCCGCGGCGGACTCCATCGACTGTGAATCGGTGGCCGGCAACGGCTACGTCCCCGCACGCCTCGTCCGCCTCGGGCCGCCTCTCGGCGGAGAATGCCTGCGTGACTCCATGGCAAAGCGCTTCGGCGCGACGGGTTCGAGCCCCGGCCCCGCCCCGCGGGGAGGTCACGCATCCCCTCGTCTTCGCCCCCTTCCGCGGTGAATGCCGACGCTGACTACATGGTCAAGGCGCTCCGGCGCTACGGGTTCGAGTCCCGCTCCGCCTCGGCGGAGATGTCACGTCCCTCCTCGTCACCGCCCTCTTCGATCGCCAGCGGCGAATACCGACCGGACTCCACGTTAGAGCGCCACCCTCGGGTGGAGGTCGCGGGTTCAACTCCCGCCCGCCCCTCGGGGCGAGTAGCTCAGTCCCTCGTCCGGTCATCCCTCGTCGCCGCGCGGGCGGTCCTCCTCGTCGAGCACGTCTTCGGGCGAATGCCGACGGGACTCCATGCACCCAAGAGGTCGCGGGTTCGATTCCCGCCTGCGCCCCGGCGCAGTAGCTCAGTGGTAGAGCACTCGGCTCCGTCCCGTCACTCCCTCGTCGCCCGTCGGGCTCGACACGCTTCGCCGCGCGAGCGGCACGATCTCCGAGCACGCCTCCGGGCGAATGCCGGTGGGACTCCATGCCTACGGAGCCGAAGGTCGCCGGTTCGAATCCGGCCATCCCGACTCATCGGGATGTAGCTCAGCGGACAGAGCGTCGTTGGTCCCGCCATCCCCTCGTCGCCCTCCGGGGTGCTCGGCCCTGTTCCGCGCTGGCGAATGCCGGTGAGACTCCATGACGTGCGTCTTCGCGGGTTCGAATCCCGCCGTCTCTTCGGGGACGTGGCAGAGTGGTCAAATGCGTGACACGTCTCGCTGCCTCCTCGTCGTCCTCGCGGATATCCGTTTCCTCCCTCCACGATTCCCCCTCCCATGTCCACGCCCACGCTCATCCCCACCGGCGACGCGACCGCGATCCTGCCCGCGCGGGACGAGCGGCTCACGCCCATCACCGTCATCGGCAACGAGGCCATCCGCGACGTCTTCGAGGCCGGCTGCCTCACCCAGGCCCAGAACGCCCGCGAGGTGCCCGGCGTCACGTCGGTCGTCCTCAACCCGGACGCCCACTTCGGCTACGGCGCGCCGGTCGGCTGCGCGATGGCCTCGCCGACGCACGTCTACCCCGGCCCCGTCGGCGTGGACATCAAGTGCTCGATGAGCCTGCTCCGGCTCGACCTCCCGGCCGAGGCCGTGGACGACAAGCGGACGCGCCGGGCGCTCATCGACGCCATCCAGGCGCGCACGCCGACGGGCGCGGGGCGCAACCAGCGCTCCGTCCCCAAGGGCCGCACGATCGATCCGGTCAGTGGCTGGGAGGCCGTCACGCGCGGCGCGACGCCGTCCGTGCTGGACGCCTTCGGCGTTCCGGCCCACTGGGCGACGCGGTGCGAGGACGCCGTGCACGTCGGCCACGACGGGACGGGCGACGCGCTCATGACGCGCCTCACCGAGCTCCAGGAGACCGGCGCGTTCCCGCACGTCGACGCCAAGCTGCGCCAGTTCGGGACGTACGGCGGCGGCAACCACTTCGCCGAGTGCGAAGCGGTGTCGGTCGAGGACGCGGCCACGGCCGACGCCTTCGGGCTGGTCGACGGCGGCGTGGCATTCCTGTCGCACTGCGGCTCGCGCGGGTTCGGCTACACGCTGGCTCAGCTCGGCTTCCGAATGCTGGAGGACCACTTCGCGCGCTGGAGCACGCCGTTCCCGGCGGGCGACAAGAACCTCGTCTACGCGCCGCTCGGCTCGCCCGAGGCGGATGCGTACCTCGACTACATGGCGCTCGGCGCCAACTTCGCCACGCTCAACCACCTGCTCATCAACGCGCTCGTGCTGGAGGCCTTCCAGGAGGTGATCCCGGGCTCGACCGGCGACCTCGTCTACTTCATCTCGCACAACATCGCGCGGGAGGAGGAGGTCGGCGGGCAGACGCAGTGGGTCCACCGCAAGGGGGCCACACGCGCCTTCCCGGCCGGTCACCCCGGCCTGGCCGGAACGCCGTTCGCGGACGTGGGCCACCCGATCCTGCTCCCCGGCAACCCCCAGGCCGGGAGCGCGGTGATGGTGGCCGAGCCCGGCGCGGAGCAGTCGCTGTACTCCGTCAACCACGGCGCGGGCCGCCAGATGGGCCGCCGCCACGCCAAGCGGACGCTCGACCAGAAGCGGGTGGACGCGTCGTTCGACGCCGCCGACATCCTGACCAACTGCCGCCGCTACCCGATCGACGAGGCGCCCGCCGCCTACAAGGACTTCGACGAGGTCCTGGCGTCGGTCGAGACGGCCGGGTTGGCGCGGCCCGTCGCCCGCCTCCGGGCGCGGTTCGTGGTCAAGGACGGCGACACCGAGTACCGCGGCGCCGCCTGATGCTCTTCGTCGCACCCCGCCCGCCTCGGTGACCGTGCCGAGGCGGGCGGGGACAGATGTTCAGATCCCCGGTCCGAGGCGTATCCTCGGTCGTCGCACTCCGCAGTCTCTCGTGCTCTCCGCTCAGCGCTATTCCATCTGGCCGACCGCCGCCCTCCCGATGCTCCCCGAGCTGTCGGCGAATGGCGATGTCCGCCCCTTTGGTACGAGCTGCGCGAGCACCGGCTAGACGACCGGCCCGATCGCGCGACAGAACACGCGCGATCCGATCCCCGCCACGCCCCGGCGACTCGCGCGTTCGAGTCCCCGGGGCGTGGCCGTTTCTGCCCGGTCCGATGCTCCGCACGGCTGCTGTTCACGTCCCCTCGCACGCGCCCGTCGACGTCGGCGCGGCGTTCCTGCCCACGCTGCTGGCCGCCTCGGTGGCGACCGGCCAGTCGGTGCGCCTCGATGGGTTCCGGGCCGAGGCCGCGCGCCCGGGCCTGCTGCGTCCTGACCTCGCTGTCGTCCGCGCCGCGGCCGCCGTGTGTGGGGCCGAGGTCGAGGGCGACACCGTCGGCTCGACGGCGCTGACGTTCCGGCCGGGCGCTGTCCGGTCGGGTGAGATCCGCGTCGCTGTCGGCGCGGGCGGGAGCGCCGTGCGCGTGATCGAGGCCGTCCTGCCCGCGTTGCTCGTCGCCGACGGCCCCAGCCGGCTGGTGGTCGACGGCGCCACGTTCTCGGTCGCGTCACTCGGCGCCGAGGCGCTCCGTCAGTCGGTCGCCCCGGTCTTGTGCCGGATGGGCGCGGACGTGCGGGTGACCGTCGAGCGGGTCGGCTTCGCGCCCGTCGGCGGCGGCCGGGTGGTGGTCGAGATCCGGCCGGGTGCGCTGTCAGCAATCGGCCTGGAGACGCGCGGCCCCGAGGTGGGACGGCGGGTCCGGGCCGTCGTGTCCGGACTCCCGGTTCGCGTCGCGCGGCGGACGCTGGCCGCGGCGGCGGACGCGCTCGCCGGGTCGTCGTTCGTCGTCGCCCTCGACGCGGTCGAGGCCTCCGGTCCCGGCATCGCGCTCGTGGCCGAGGTCGTGACGACCGACGGCGTGGCGGTGCAGAGCGCGATCGGCGCCCCCGGCGTGGCGTCGACGGAGGTCGCGGCCCGCCTCGCGCGGCGCGTGCGGGCGGTCCTCGCGAGCGACGCGCCGGTCGTGCCCGAGGCGGTGCCCGCGCTCGTCGTCCCGCTGGCGCTGGCCGGCGGCGGTGCGCTGCGGACGTGCGGCCTGGGCACACGCGCTCGGCTCGCCGTCGAGGCCGTCCGCCAGGCCGGGATTGCGGTCCGCGTGCTGGACGAGCCCGGTGGTGCGGTCCGCGTCCTCGTTGGCTGACCCCGGCCGCCTCGGTGGCTCCCCCGACGGAGTCGCCGAGGCGGGCGAGGTGGTGTCTCCGTGGTTGCGGGTCTATGAGGCCATGCGCCGCCATCGCCGCTCGGTTCGCCTGAGGGCCCACGACTACCGGGCTGGGCTCTACTTCGTCACGGTCTGCACGCACGGCCGCCAGCGGCTCTTCGGGGACGTTGTGGATGGGGAGGTGGTGCTGTCGGTCGCGGGACGGATCGCGCGGGTTCGGACGGCGGAGGTGCGGCCGAGCGTGGTTCTGGATGCGTTCGTGGTGATGCCGGACCACGTGCACCTGTTGTTCGGGGTCGTGCCGGACGACACGCCCCGGGCCGATGACGGGTCATCGCGTAGGGGCGTATTGCAATACGCCCCTACCGACGGGGCACCGCGGTCTTTCCAGTCGCCTTCAGGATCGGTCGGTGCCGTCGTTCGCGGGTACAAGGGTGCTGTCACGAATGCGATCAAGAGGCTCTGGCAGGCACCCGATGCGCGCGTCTGGCAGCGCAGCTTCCACGACCGCGTCGTCCGCACCGGCCGGGAGGCCGACGCCATCCGCCGCTACATCGCCGACAACCCCGCCCGCTGGGACCCCGACGCCGGCCGCGCCGACTGACACCGCGCCTGACTGGCTCGGCCGGGTGGTCCGCAGAGTCCCCGAGGTGGGCGGGGACGGTCCCGGCCCTCGGTAGCTTGCAGGATGCCCGCGCTCGCCCACGTCGTCCCGCTCACCCCCGTTGACGGCGTCTACACGTACCGCGTGCCGGAGGCGATGGCCGACGAGGCCGTGCCCGGTGCCCGCGTGCTCGTCCCATTCGGGCGGCGCCAGATCACCGGCGTCGTCGCCGAGCGGGTCGAGGGCAGTGACGACAAGCTGAAGCCGCTCCACGACGTGCTCGACGCGCGGCCTGCGCTCACGTCCGAGTTGCTGGGCCTCACGAAGTGGGTCGCCGACTACTACCTGTGCGCGTGGGGCGAGGCCGTCAAGGCGGCGCTGCCGAGCGGCACCGGCGTCGAGAGCCACCGCGTCGCCCACGCCCTCGCCCCGGCCGACGCCTGGCCGGACGACCCGCGCGGGCGCAAGCTCCTCCGTGCCCTCGCCGAGGCCAACGGCACCGGCCTCCCCGTCGCCGCGCTGGCCGACGTGCTCGGGCGCAAGTCGGTCCCCCAGAACCTGCTCCGGCGAATGGAGGCGGCTGGTGTGTTGCGCATCGACCACGAGGTGCAGGACGCCGCCGTGACGGCCAAGACCGCCCGTCACCTCCGCCTCGGCGACGGCGCAGAGGGGGCTGCGCTGCGCGGCGCCAAGCAGCGCGCCCTCCTCGACCACCTCACCGAGGCGGGTGAGGTCGTGCTCCAGGCCGAGGCGCTCGCGGCGACCGGCGCCACCAGCAGTACGGTCAAGGGGCTGGTCGAGCGAGGGCTCGTGGAGGCGTTCGACGCCGAGGTCGAGCGCCGAGCGGACGGCATGGACGCGGAGGCGGTCGCCCCGGCGGAGGCGCTGGACCTGCACCCGGCGCAGACAGCCGCGCTGGCGGCCATCGTCAGCGCCATCGAGGCGGACCGTGCGGAGACGTTCCTCCTGCACGGCGTCACGGGCTCGGGCAAGACGGAGGTCTACCTCCGCGCCCTCCGCGCCACGCTGGACCGGGGGGAGACGGCCATCGTGCTCGTCCCCGAGATCGCGCTGACGCCGCAGACGGTCCGCCGCTTCCGCGCCCACTTCGGCGACCGCGTGGCGGTCCTGCACAGCCGCATGAGCCCGGGCGAGCGGCTCGACGCGTGGACGCGCATCCGCGACGGCGTCTACCCCATCGTCATCGGCCCGCGCTCGGCCGTCTTCGCGCCGCTGGAGAACCTCGGGTTGATCGTGGTCGACGAGGAGCACGAGTCGAGCTACAAGCAGTTCGACCCGGCGCCGCGCTACCACGCCCGCGACGTGGCGGTCATGCGGGCCCACCGCGCGGGCGCCGTCTGCGTGCTCGGCTCGGCGACCCCGTCGATGGAGTCCGTCGCCAACGCCAACGCGGGCAAGTACACGCGCCTGGAGATGCCCGAGCGCGTGCCCGTCCGCGGCCCCGACGGGACCACCCGGGCGCCCGCGCCGCTGCCGCCGGTCCGCGTCCTCGACCTCGCGCGCGAGAAGAAGGTGCGCCGCCTCAAAGGTGCGCTGTCGCACGAGCTCCGCCTCGCCATCGCCGACCGGCTGGCGAAGGGCGAGCAGACGATCCTGCTCCAGAACCGCCGCGGCTACGCGCCGGTCCTGACCTGCGAGGACTGCGGGTGGACCCCGACGTGCCGCGACTGCGCCGTCTCGCTGACGGTCCACAAGACGGGCCGGAACCTCCGCTGTCACTACTGCGGACGCGCCGAGCGCATCCCCCGCCCCTGCCCCGAGTGCGGCTCCGACGACCTCCGCCAGCTCGGCGCGGGCACGCAGCGCGTCGAAGAGGAGATCGCCGAGGTCTTCCCTGCGGCTCGCGTCCTGCGGATGGACCTCGACACGACCTCACGGAAGGGCGCCCACCGCCGCATTCTGGACGCCTTCGGCCGGGGCGACGCCGACATCCTGCTCGGCACGCAGATGGTCGCGAAGGGGCTCGATTTCCCGCGCGTCACGCTCGTCGGCGTCGTCGAGGCGGACACGGGGATGCTGCTGCCCGACTTTCGCGCCGCCGAGCGGACGTTCCAGCTGCTCGCGCAGGTCGCGGGCCGCGCCGGGCGCCACGAGCTGGAGGGCGAGGTGCTGATCCAGACGCGCAACCCGGAGCACCCGGCCCTCCAGTTCGCCCTCCGGCACGACTTCCACGGCTTCGCCCTCGGCGAGCTGGCCGAGCGCCTCGCCCTCGGCTACCCGCCCTACGGCCGCCTGATCGGGGTCGAGTTGAAAGGCCCACACGAGGGGTCGACGCGCCAGCTCGCCGGGCGCTGGGGCGACGCACTCGTCACCGAGGCGGGCAAGGTCGCCGGGGTCGAGGTTCTCGGCCCGGTCCCCGCGCTCATCGGGCGCGTCAAGCGGTGGTGGCGGTTCCAGATCCTCGTCAAGACGCCCCGCACCCTGCCCGCCTCGGTGCTCGCGTCGATGGTGCGGGCGGCCGAGGCGCGTGTCTCACTTCCTTCCGGCCACCGGGTCAATCTCGACGTGGACCCGGTGGGGCTGTACTGAGGACGGTTCGAACGTGGGAAGGTCGGCAGGCGCTCTGCCTCGACTCGGCCCACCCCCCGCCGTCCCAACGTGCCAGCCTTCGAACCTGTCCACCTCCTGACTTCATGCCTCCCTACGCCACCGTCCCCGAGGCCGACCTGACGCTCCGCGACCAGCTGGCCCTCGACCGGACCGTCCTCGCCAACGAGCGGACCCTGCTCGCCTACCTCCGCACCGCGCTCGCACTGGTGGCGGGCGGCCTGACGCTGCTCCACTTCGTCGACGCGGCCTGGGCGGCTGTGATCGGCGGCGCGGCGCTCCCGCTCTCCGTCGTCGTCGGGGCCTACGGCGCGTGGCGCTTCACTCGGACGCGGCGGCGCCTTCGAGCCATCGGGGCGAGCTAGCCGCAGGGGGCTATCGCGATGCGCCTCTGCCCGAGTCCGCCCATCAGATGTACCGCCGCAGCGCGTCCAGCTCGGCCGGGATCGTATCGACGGCGGTGGGAGCCTCCCGCAGGCGCGCGAGCCGAGGCGGGGCCGAGGGCGTGACTCCGGTCGCCTCGGCGACGGCGTCGGGAAACTTGGCCGGGTGCGCGGTCGACAGGACCACCATCGGTCCGGAGACGCCGTCGGCGCGGCGGCGGCGGATGGCTTCCAGCCCGACCGCCGTGTGGGGGTCAGCGACGTAGCCCGTCTCGTCGTGGACGCGGCGCATGGCTGCCAGCGTCTCGTGGTCCGTGACAGTCTCGCCGTGGACGAGCGCGCGGAGGTCGGCGTCGGAGAACAGCGACCGGAGGCGTTCGAGGTTGCTCGGCACGCCCACGTCCATCGCGTTCGAGAGCGTCGGCACGGACGCCGAGGCGGGCGCGTCGGCGCCGTCGAGGAAGCGGACGAAGCCGTCGTTGGCGTTGTGCGCGGCCACGAAGCCGGTGACGGGCAGGCCCGCGCGCATTGCCATCGTCGCGGCGGTCAGGTTGCCCAGGTTGCCGCTCGGCACGACCACCGTGCCGGGCTCGCCGAGCTGGCGGAGCGCCCAGGTGGTGTAGAGCATCTGCGGCAGCAGCCGCCCGATGTTGATCGAGTTGGCCGACGAAAGGCGCCGGTCGCCGGGCGCGCGCTCGGCGAACGCCGCCTTGACGAGCCGCTGGCAGTCGTCGAAGGTGCCCTCCACCGCGAGCGCCTGCACGCCGTCACGCGCCACGATGAGCTGGCGCTCCTGCACGTCGCTCACGCCGCCTTTCGGGTAGAGCAGCACGACGCGGACGCCCGGCACGCCCGCGAACCCATCTGCGACCGCGCTGCCGGTGTCGCCCGACGTGGCGGCCAGGATGGTTACCTCCTCGCCCTGGAGCGCGTCCGCCATCAGCCGCGCCATCGTCCGCGCGCCGACGTCCTTGAACGAGAGCGTCGGGCCGTGGAAGAGCTCCAGCACGTGCACGCCGTCGCCGAGGGAGACGAGCGGGATCGGGAACGAGAGCGCGTCCTCGACCAGCGCTCCGAGGTCGGTCACCTCGGGCAGCCATGCGGACAGGACCGTCGCGCCGAGGGCCGCACGGTCGGACGCACTCGCCCAGTCGTCCGGGAGCACGGGGATCTCGGTGGGAACGTAGAGGCCGCCGTCGGGCGCGAGGCCATCCAGGAGCGCCTCGCGGAACGGGACGGCGTCGCCGCCGCCGCGCGTGCTGACGTAGAGAGGAGCGGGCACGGAATCAGGGATCAGGGATCAGAAATCGGGGGCCAGTGCCGGCCGACCCTGTCCGCCTCGGTGCCGAGGCGGGCGGGCTCACGGCGCGACCACGCGGACGCCCTGCGGGTCGACGCGGGCGACCCAGCCGGTCGCGTCCACGCCGCCCGCGCGGCTGGCCGCCACCATCGCGTCGACGATGGCCTGCGGGTCGGCGTCGGTGCCCGGGATGGCGAAGAGAGCGGGGCCGGAGCCGGTCAGCGCGCAGCCCGCGGCGCCCGCAGCGAGCGCGGCCCGACGGACGGCCTCGTAGACCGGCACCAGGGGCGCGCGGAACGGCTCGGCGAGGCGGTCGCGCATGATCGCCGCGCCGACGGCATTCCAGTCGCCCTCCAGCAAGGCCCGCATGAGGAACGCGATCTCGGCGGCCTGCGCGGAGGCGTCGCTGTGGGGGACGGTCGCCGGGAGGACGGCCCGTGCGTCGCGCGTCAGCACCTCCACGTCCGGGAGGACGATGGCGAGCGGCGGTGGGGCCGGAAGCGTGAGGCGGCGGTAGACGGTCGGGTCGGATGGAGAGACGAGCACGAGGCCGCCGAAGAGCGTCGGCAGGACGTTGTCGCCGTGATAGCCGCCCGCGGCGCGCTCGCCTTCGAGGACGGCCTCCACCAGCCCACGCTTGTCGAACGGTCGCCCCAGCACCTCGTTGGCCGCGAACGCCCCCGCCACCGCGCTCGCCGACGACCCGCCGACGCCCGAGCCCATCGGGATGCCCTTCTCGATGCGAAGTCCGACGCCGCCCTCGGCGCCGGACTGGCGGAGGACGTGGCGCGCGGCGCGCCCCGCCGTGTTCGTTTCCGGATCGGTCGGCAGTGACGGCGGCCCCTCGACGGTGACGCCCGGCGCGTCGGTCCGCCACGCAGTCACGCGGTCGCCCAGGCCGGTGATGCACAGGCCGAGGGCGTCGTAGCCCGGCCCGAGGTTGGACAGGCTGGCAGGACCGAAGACGGTGACGGGGGAGGAGTCGGGCATCAGGAATCAGGAATCGAGCGGCGGGCCGTCCGCATCGGTCGGGCACCGGAGGGAGGAGGCGCGTCGGTCACGGCATCAGCTCGGCGGCCTTGACGAGGTCGGCGAGGAGGCCCGCGGCCGTCACGTCGGGTCCGGCGCCGGGGCCCTGGACCACGAGCGGCGTCTCGCTGTAGCGGTCCGACTGGATGATGATGACGTTGTCCGTCCCGCGTGAGCCGCCGAACGGCGAGGCGGTGTCCACGGCGCGGACGCCCACGCTCAGGCCGTCGTCCGAGATCACCCCGACGAAGGCGAGACGCTTGCCGTCCGCCTCCGCCTCGGCGACGCGGCGGGCCCAGTCGGCGTCGAGGTCGTCGAGCGCGTCCATGAAGGCGTCGACCGAGACATCGGCCAGCTCGGCGGGAACGAGCGACTCGACGGTCAGGTCGGCGCGCTCGACCTCGCGGCCGGTCTCGCGAGCCAGGATGAGGAGCTTCCGCGCCACGTCCTCGCCCGTCAGGTCGTCGCGCGGGTCGGGCTCGGTCAGCCCCAGCGCCTTCGCCTCGCGGACGGCCTCGGAGAAGGCCGCGCCCTCAGCGAGCTTGTTGAACAGGAACGCCAGCGTCCCCGAGAAGACGCCCTCGACGTGCCGGATCTGGTCGCCCGAGCGCAGCAGGTCGCGGACGGTGAACACGACCGGGAGCCCGGCCATGACCGTCGTCTCGTAGTGGTAGCTCACCTCGCGGCGCCCGGCGGCCTCGCGGAGCGCGCGGTAGTAGTCCATGTCGAGCGTGTTGGCCTTCTTGTTGGGCGTCACCACGCCCACGCCGGCCTCCAGCCAGCGCACGTAGCGCCGGGCGACCGCCTCGGACGCGGTCGCGTCGACCACGATGCGGCGCTCCAGGCCGCCGACGAGCAGCTTCTCGTCGAGCGCATCCAGGTCGGCCTCGGTGGCGGCGTCGCCGTCGAGGAGCGTGATGCCCTCGGCGAGGGGAAGGCCGCCCGCGTCCCACGCCATCCGGCGCGAGTTGGCGAGGCCGACCAGCCGCAGGTGGATCCGGTCGCGCTCCATCAGGACCGGCGCGTGCTCGGCCAGGAAGTCGACCAGCTTGCGGCCGACCGTGCCGGTCCCGATCACGACCACGTGGACGCGCGCGCGCCGCAGCGGGAACGCCTCGTGGAGCGCGCCGAGTGCCGCCCGCACGTCCTCCTGGCGGACGACCAGCGAGATGTTGGTCTCGGCCGCGCCCTGCGCGATGGCGAGCACGTTGACGCCCGCGCGGCCCAGCGTCGCGAACAGACGGCCCGCGAGGCCGGGCTGATGCCGCATCCCCTCGCCGACCGCCGAAACGACGGCGCAGCCGGGGATGGCAGAGATCGACCGGAGGTCGCCGCGGTCGAGTTCTGTCGCGAACGCCGCCTGGAGCGCCGCCACGGCGGCCTCGGCGTGGGCGCCGTCGACCACGAAGCAGACGCTCTGTTCGCTCGACGCTTGGCTGGTCATGCGCACGTTAACGCCCGCGCCCGAGAGCGCCTCAAACAGCCGCGCGCCGACGCCCAGGACCGCCTGGATGCCGCCGCCCTCCACCATCACGATGGCCACGTCGCGGACCGACGAGATCGCCTTGACGCGCAGGTCGAGGTCGTCGGTCTCGTTCGAGATCACCGTGCCCGGCTCGTCCGGGTCGAGGGTGCTCTTGATGAGGATCGGGATGCCGCCGCGCTCGGCGGGCAGCATCGTGCGCGGGTGGAGCACCTGGGCACCGAAGTAGGCCAGCTCGGCGGCCTCGCGGTAGCTCAGTCGCGGCAGCGGGACCGCCTCGGGCACGAGGCGCGGGTCGGCGGTGTAGACGCCTGCCACGTCGGTCCAGATGACGCACTCGGCGGCGTCGAGCGCGCCCGCCAGGATGGTGGCCGTGTAGTCCGAGCCGGAGCGACCGAGCGTGGTCGTGACGCCCGCGGCGGTCGAGCCGATGAAGCCGGTGACGACGGCGACGGCGTCCGGGTCGAGCGCGTCCATCGCCTCGCGCGTCTGGCGGCGCGTGGTCTCGGGGTCGACGGTCGCCGCCCCGAACCGGCCGTCGGTGCGGATGAGCGAGGCCGCGTCGAGGGCGACGGCGGCGTGCCCGGCGGCGCGGAAGGCGGCGGCCACGATGGGGGCGGAGAGCCGCTCGCCGGTCGCGATGACCGCGTCGCGCGTGCGGTCGGTCGCCTCGCGCAGCAGCGAGACGCCGTCGAGCAACTCGGTCAGTTCCCCGAGGCGGGCGTCGAGGACGGCCTGGAGCGCGGGGCGGTCGTCGGCGGTCGCCAGGTCGTCGGCCGCGGCCTCGTGGCGCTGGCGGATGGCGTCGACAGCGTCGGTGTGGCCCGACCGCGCCAGGGCGGCGTCGAGCGCCGCCAGCAGGTCGTCGGTGGTGCCGCCGAGGGCGGAGACCACGACCACCGTGCGGTCCTCGGCGGCGGTCGCTGTGACCAGCTCGACGACCCGGCGGATGCGCTCGGGGGAGGCGACGGACGTTCCGCCGAATTTGGAGACGTGGGGGGCGAGCATGGCGACCGGCAGGGGGGAGGACCCGGAAGCTAGAAGCCCCATGCGCCCGCCGGCCGGTTCCGATGCGATGCAAAGCGCTTCCAGGCCGAAGAAAAGCGGTCGCGTGACGGTCCCGAACCGACATCGGGGGCGCCCCAGCCTGGAGCGCCCCCGAATCAGAGGTCCGCGAAGGCTCTCGGTTAGGAGCCGACGATCAGCTGCCAGCCTGCCACCAGGGCCGCGATCACGAGGATGTTGGCGATGCCGATGGGCAGCATGTACTTCCAGCCCAGGTTCATCAGCTGGTTGTACTTGAAGCGGGGCAGCGTCCAGCGGATCCAGATGAAGCAGAAGGCGATGAACATCGTCTTCAGGAGCGTCATCGTGATCCCGATGAGCGTCAGCGCGACGCCGCCGAGGCCGACGTACTCGACCAGCAGCGCCTGGCCCGGCATCAGGTAGCCGCCCAGGAACAGCACCGTGATCAGCAGCGACGCGATCCACAGGTTGACGTACTCGGCCAGGAAGAACATCCCGAACTTCATGCCCGAGTACTCGGTGTGGTAGCCGCCGACGAGCTCCTGCTCCGCCTCGGGCAGGTCGAACGGCGCGCGGTTCGTCTCGGCCAGCGCACAGACGCTGAAGACGACGAAGCCGACCGGGTTGCGGAACAGGTTCCAGCCGAGGAAGCTGCCCAGGTGGTCCTGGCTCTCGACGATGTCGAACAGGCTCAGGCTGCCCGAGTAGAGCACCACCGAGATGGCCGCCGCGCCCATCGCCAGCTCGTACGAGATCATCTGGGCGGACGAGCGCAGCCCGCCCAGCAGCGAGTACTTCGAGTTGGAACTCCAGCCCGCCAGCGTCACGCCGTAGACCGTCACCGAGGTCATCGCCAGCACCACCAGCAGGCCGACCCCGATGTCGGCGACGGCGAGCGCGTCGCCCGCGGGCGTCTTGGCCCACGGGATCAGCGCGCCGGTGCTCATCGCGATCACCACCATCAGGACCGGCGCCAGGCTGTGGATGAACGGGTTGCCCTGCGCCGGAACGATGTTCTCCTTGAACATCAGCTTGAACACGTCCGCGAAGGACTGGAACAGCCCTGCCGGGCCGACGCGGTTCGGGCCGGAGCGCTCCTGGATGAACGCCGACACCTTGCGCTCGGCGTAGACCAGCAGCGACGCGGTCACGAGGAAGAAGTTGAGCAGCAGGAAGATGACGATCGGCAGATCGAGCACTTCCCAGATAGCGAGGAGGACGTCCATGCGGAGCGATAAAAGGGGCGCGGTGGCACTGTGGTAGCGCCTCAGGCACTACGAGGACACGAGGCGGGGTCAGGCGGAGAGCTGCGGCGCGTCGGCCGTTTCGAGGGGGACGCCGAGGGTGGCCATCGCGCCGTGCGTGGCGCCAGCGAAGGCGGGCCGCTGGGCGATCTCCTTCATCAACGCGGCCGGGCTCTTGACGGCGAGGTCGTGGCCGAGGGCCTTGGCGATCTGGGGGATCGTGGCCCAGCCCGGCAGGCAGTCGACCTTGTTGTCCTCGTCGTGCCACCGGTCGAAGGGCGTCCCGACGCGGTCGTTGCGGCTCTGGCCGGTGCCGAGCGCCATCAGCAGCGACCGGTTCATGGCGCGGACCATCTTCGCCGGGCGCAGAAGCTGCGCGCGGCCCGTCTCGTTGACATAGGTGCCGACGGTCTCGACCGACATCGTGATCGGCAGCTCGACGGTCGCGGGCGTCTGCTGGGTCGTGTGCGTCGTGTGGAGGACGACGGGCGTCCCGGCCAGGTCCGCCTCCGTGAGGAGGCCGGCGGCCACGGGGTCGTCCTGGAGGATGTAGACGAGGTCGGCCGAGGCGACCGCGCCGGCCAGCAGCGCGGGGTCGACGGGCGCCATGCCGAGGCGGAGGCACCCGGCGGTGTTCGGAGCGGGGTCGGAGGAGACGAGCCAGTCGTCGCCCTCCTGCGAGCCGCGGCGGTCGATGAAGCGCGGTGCCTCGGCGCCGACGGCGCTCGCGAGGCGCATCAGCATCTCGTTGTCCTCGACGGTGGCGGTCGCCGAGCCGAGGAAGAGCACGTTGGAGCCTGCGGCCTTGAGCAGCTCCCCGGCCTCGCGGGCGGCCATGTCCCAGGTGGTCGGGGCGCCGTTGAGGCGCGGGCCGGAGGCGCGGTTCTCGTTGTAGGTGGAGAACACGAGCCGGGCCGCATCCGGCATCCAGTACTCGTTCACGTCCAGGTTCTCGCGCGGCGTGATCCGCATGACCTGGTTGTTCTTGGTCCAGACGTCGACGTTGATGCCGATGCCGCCGAAGTCCGAGACCGTCGGCGTCTTGGCCATCTCCCAGACGCGCGCCTGGAAGCGGAAGTAGTCTTCGGTGAGCGCGCCGACGGGGCAGATGTCCGTCGTGCACATCGAGTAGGCGTCGTCGAAGACCTCGCCCGGCGCCGTCATCGGGTGGTTCTTGTCGCCCCGGTTGATGATGGTGAGCTGGTGCGTCTCGGTGATCTCGGCCGTGAAGCGGGTGCAGCGCGTGCAGTTGATGCAGCGCTCGGCGTCGAGGACCACGTTGGGCCCGAGCTGGACGCGCTTCGGCTTGTGGACCTTCTCGAACTCGAAGCGGCTGCCCTCCGGGCCGTACTTGTAGGCCTGGATCTGGAGCGGGCACTGGCCCGCCTGGTCGCAGATCGGGCAGTCGAGCGGGTGGTTGGCCAGCATGATCTCCAGGTTGTCGGCCTGGGCCTCGGCTACCTCCGTGGAGCTGAGCTGGGTGTGCACCACCATGCCCTCGGTCACGTCCAGCGCGCAGCTGGGCATGAGCTTCGGGAAGTAGTTGATCTTCTGCTCGCCGTTCTCGTCGAGCACCGGCTCCTTCGTCTCCCGGTCGAACAGCGGCGTGCCCGCCTTGACGAGGCACTGGCGGCAGTTGGCGGGGACGCTCAGCGAGGGGTGGTAGCAGAAGTGCGGGATCTCGGTGCCCGCGTCGAGGCTGAGCTGGAGGACCTTCTGGCCCGGCTCGAACTCGTGGACGTTCCCGTCGATGGTGACCTGCGGCATGCTGTCGTGTGCGTCGTGCGTGGAGCGGGGGAGGCCCGACTAGGCGTCGGCGAGTTCGGCGCCGAGGGCGGTCAGGACGAGCGTGTTCTTGGGCTCGGTGATGGCAGCGACCTCCTCGGGCGAGGCGCCCGCGTCCTCGGCGTAGTGGCGCTGGTCCTCGACCGACTCGGGCGTCACGTCGAGGATGCCAGTCACGCGGACCGTCCGCCCGGCGGCGTCCTTCGGGAAGGTGTAGACGTAGCTCTCCGACTCGTCGCGGGGGACGTTGATGCGGACCAACTGGCCTTCGTCGTCCGAGAACGTGAGCCAGCAGCCCGCCTGCTGGCAGACCTCGCGGGCGACGCCCTCCACCACGACCGTCTTGCCGGCGTACGTCTCGGCCTCGGCGATGAGCGCGTCCGGCGTGAGCGCGTCGCCGTCGGGCACGGCCTCGCCAAAGGTGCTCGCGGCCACCGAGGCGGCCTCGGTCGTCCCGTCGGAGGCCGCGGGGTCTGCCGGCGCGTCGGCGCAGGCGACCAGGAGGAGGAAGGGGAGAAGCAGGAGTCGAGTCATGGTCAGAGTCGTGCGTCTGGACGGCGGCCGTGGAGCGTCACGGATCGCCCACCGCGCGTCCAGATTACGGTGTGCCGGTCGGGGTGATGAGCTTGTCCGCCTCGATCGAGGCGCCGTCGCCGGACACGTCGGCGCCCGGGAAAGCGGACGGCAGGCACTTGGCCTCGAACTCGTCGCGGAAGCGCTTGATGCCCCAGCGGACCGGCCACGCGGCGGCGTCGGCGAGGGCGCAGACGGTGCGGCCCTCCATCTGGTCGCAGAGGTCGAGCAGCAGGTCGAGGTCGCGCGTGTAGCCCTGGCCGTCGTCGATGCGGTGGAGCAGCTTCTCCATCCAGCCCGTCCCGTCGCGGCAGGGCGTGCACTGGCCGCAGGACTCGTGGTGGTAGAAGTGCGCGATGCGGCGCGTGAAGCTCACCATGTCGGTGTCCTCGTCGAGGAAACACAGCCCGGCCGTGCCCATCGACGAGCCCGCCTCGCGGAGCGTCTCGGCGTCCATCGTGGCGTCCTTCGCCATGGCCCACGTGAGGGGCGGCGTGGACGAGCCGCCGGGGACGACGGCCTTGATCTTCTTGCCGCCGCGGGCGCCACCGGCCACCTCCAGCAGGTCCGGGATGAGCATCCCCGCCGGGTACTCGTAGACGCCCGGCCGGTTGACGTGGCCCGAGATGCCGTAGAGCACCGGTCCGGTGTGCTTCTCGGTGCCGATGCCCGCGAACCAGGCCGCGCCGCGGTTGACGATCAGCGGGACGTCCGCCAGCGTCTCGACGTTGTTGATCGTCGTCGGCATGCCGAAGACGCCGACCTGAGCGGGGAAGGGCGGCTTGATGCGCGGGTAGGCGCGGCGGCCCTCCAGCGAGTTCATCAGGCTCGTCTCCTCGCCACAGATGTATGCGCCGGCGCCCGCGTGGACCACGAGGTCCGTCGAGAAGTCAGTCCCGAGGATGTTCTTCCCGATGTAGCCCTTCGCGTACGCCTCGTCGACGGCCGTCTGGACGTGGTCGATGTAGTCCTTGTACTCGCCGCGGATGTAGAGGTAGCAGGTCTTGATCGACATCGCGTAGCACGCGAGCACGATCCCCTCGATCATCAGGTGCGGGTTGTACTCGAAGATCTGCCGGTCCTTGAACGTGCCCGGCTCCGACTCGTCGCCGTTGCAGCACAGGTAGCGCGGCTTGTCGGGGTCGACGGGCGGCATGAAGCTCCACTTCAGGCCGGTCGGGAAGCCCGCGCCGCCGCGCCCGCGCAGGCCGGACGCCTTGACCTCGTTGGTCAGGCCGACGGGGTCGTACTTGCCGTTCTTGACGACGTCCTTGAGGGCCTTGTAGCCGTCGGCCTCGGCCTCGTAGACGTCGATCTTGTGGAGGTCCTTGATCGGCGGCAGGATGACGCGCTCGTAGCTGCGCCAGTCGCCAGCCTTGGACTGTCCGGTGAGGAGGGTGTCGGTGTCGGCCATGGGATGTCGGGTCGGTCTGCCTCGGTGCCGAGGTGGACGGGGAGCCTTAGTGGATCGTGTCGGAGACCGGCGGGGTGATGTACGTCTCCGTCGCCTCGGCGTCGGAGCGGCGGTTGCCGTTCATCTCGTCCTCGTCCTGCGGCAGCGTGACCGACTCGAACGGGAGCGCCTTGCCGTCACGGAGGGTGTCGACCATCGCGTCGATCTTCTCCTTCGTCAGGTTGTGGACGTAGGGGCCGTTGGTGACCTGGAGCATCGGCGCGGAGCCACACGCACCGAGGCACTCGGCCTCCTGGACCGTGAAGAGGCCGTCCTCGGTGGTCTCGCCCTTGGTCACGCCTAGCTTCTCCTCGAGGTAGTGCAGCATGTCGTAGCCGCCGCAGACCTGGCACGAGAAGCAGGTGCACACGTCGAGGACGTAGGTGCCCTTCTTCTCCTTGAAGTACTGGGTGTAGAACGTCGCGACGCCGTACACCTTCGCGTACGGCACGCCCAGCGTGTCGGCGACGAGGTGCATCGCCTCGGGCGGGAGCCAGCCGTACTTGGCCTGCGCCAGCCAGAGCGTCTTCATGACCGCGCCGTCGGGCGTCGGGTACTGGCTGCGGAAGACGTCGATGCGTGCCTGCTCGTCGGCGGTCCAGACGAGGTCGGCGTCGGCGATCTGGCGCTCGGGCGCCTCGCCGGGCACGTACTGCGGCGTCGGGCTGACGAAGGGGCCGGGGGTTTCTGGCGTCATAACGTTCTGTGTTGAAGGTTGAACGTGGGCAAGGCCGAACCTTCCACGTTCCACGTCGCACGTTCTACTTGTCCGAGTCGCCGATGACGGGATCCACGGAGCCAATGAGGACGACGGTGTCGGCCACCATGGCGCCCTCCATCATGGTCTCGAGGCCCTGGAGGTTCTTGAAGGAGCCGGTCACGATCTTGGCGCGCCACGGGCTCCCGGTGCCGTCCGAGACGAGGTGGAAGCCGAGCTCGCCCTTGGGGCTCTCGATGGCGTGGTAGCACTCGGCACCCTTCGGCGGGGCGACGCCGGTGTCGGTCATCATGAAGTCGTGGATCATGCCCTCCATCGAGTAATAGACCTCGTCCTTGGAGGCGTAGGCCGCCTTCGCGTTGTCGACGCGGATCGGCCCCTTGGGCAGCTTCTGGAGGCACTGCCGGATAATGCGGACCGACTGCTCCATCTCCTCGACGCGCACGAAGTAGCGGGCGAGCGAGTCGCCCTCGGTGCGCATCGGGATATCGAAATCGACCTGGTCGTAGACGAGGTAGGGCTCGAAGAGCCGGATATCGTGGGCGACGCCCGAGGCGCGGAGGGTCGGGCCGGTGTAGCCCTCCCGGAGCACGTCCTCCCGCGTCAGCGTGCCGACGCCCTCGTTGCGGTCGATCCAGATGCGGTTGCGGTTGAGAAGCTTCTTCCAGTCGGCGATCTGCTGCTCGAACTCGTCGCAGAAGCGCTCGGTCATGGCGAGGGCCTCGTCCGAGAAGTCGAACGCGAGGCCGCCGATGCGGGAGTGTGAGACGGTGAAGCGCGCGCCCGCGATCTCGTCGAAGATGGAGTAGATCTCCTCGCGGTACTTGAACGTCCAGAGGAAGACCGACAACGCGCCGGCGTCCATCACCATCGTGCCCGCCCACAGAAGGTGCGACGAGATGCGGGCGAGCTCGCAGCCGATGGTCCGGAGCCACTGGGCCCGCTCGGGCGCCTCGATGCCGGCCAGTTTCTCGACCGCGAGGCACCACGCCACGTTGTTCGAGTAGGGCGACATGTAGTCCATGCGGTCCGTGTAGGGCATGAACTCCTGGTAGGTCTTCACCTCGGCCAGCTTCTCGATGCCGCGGTGCAGGTACCCGATGTCGAGGAGGCACTTCTCGATGGTCTCGCCGTCGAGCTGGCAGACGACGCGGAGGGCGCCGTGCGTGGCCGGGTGCTGCGGGCCCAGGTTGAGCACCATGCGGCTCTCCAGCGGGTCCTCCGCGATCATCGGCACGGCCGAGCCGACCGGGGCGCCGTCGCCGCCGAGGTCGACGCGCTGCCTGGCGTCCGCCTCGGCCTGGATCTCGACCTGCGTGTGGCGGTCCGCCAGCGCGCGGTAGAGCGCGGCGTTGTGGCGCGGCCAGAACGTGAAGAGGTCCTCGGACGTGCCGGGGGCCGCGGCGTGGGCGTTGGGGGTGGCCTGGTCGGTGGTCGCCATAGAGGGGAGGGTACGGGGTACTACCGGGTACGGGGTCTGGCAAGACGGCCAGTGCGAGGCACCCTGTACCTCGTACCCCGGACCGTGTACCTAGTCAGAGTCGAGGTCCTTCGGGATCTGGCCGTGGGCACGCGGGAACGGGTCGGCCTGGAGATCGCCGTCGGGGTGGTTGGCCGGGAGCGGAAGCGAGCCCGGGATGCCGAGGGTCGGGAATTCCTTCCGCAGCGGGTGGTACTCGAAGTCCTCCGGCATATAGATGCGCCGGTGGTCGGTGAGGCCCTCGAAGCGGATGCCCATCATGTCCCAGGCCTCGCGCTCGTGCCAGTTGGCGCCCGGGTGGACGTGCGTGATGGTCGGCACCGTCGGGTCCTCCTCATCCACTCGGACCTTCAGGCGAATCCGCTTCTTGGCCTCCAGCGCGCACAGGTTGTAGAACACCTCGAAGCGGTCCTCCTCGGTGAACCGGTCGATGGTGCCGATGTCGGTCAGGTAGTCGAAGCCGACCTCGTCGTAGAGGAACTGCACCACGTCCGCGAGGCGGGCGGTCTCGACGAAGACCGTCGTCTCGCCCGCGTAGCCGACCGTCTCCAGGATGGCGTCGCCGAACTCCTCGTTCAGGGCGGCGAGCACCTTGGGGACGATCCAGGTCGCCTTGGCGTGCGGGTTCTCGGTCTGGAGCCGCTCCATCTCGCCCGCCAGCGCGTCGCGCGGCGTGAAGTGGAACTTCAGCGTCTGGGCCTGCTCGCCGGGGTCGACGAACGGCGCGTCGTCCGGGCCGCCTACCAGCGCGTCGGCGATAGGCATGAGGGCGACTGACGGCTGCGGCGTCGCCTCGGGAGTCTGCTCGGGGGTGTCGGACATGAGGTCTGGGGCGTGGGGCGTGGATCGTGGGGGACGGCCCACGCTCGACGCGCGGCTCGCTACGCGGGGAGGGTCGCCGGGACCGGCCGGCCGGCGGCGTCGAGCATCCGGCCGTCGATGAGCTGGTTCGGCGCCTCGGTGAAGCGGACGTCCTTGGCGACCGACTCCGTCACGCGGATCTTCTCCTGGATGTCCATCAGCGCGTGGATGATGGCCTCCGGGCGCGGCGGGCAGCCGGGGATGTAGACATCCACAGGCAGGAAGTTGTCGATGCCCTGCACGACCCCGTAGCAGCGGTGCATGCCTCCGGTGGAGGCGCAGGCGCCCTGGGCGATGACCCACTTGGGCTCGGCCATCTGGTCCCAGATGCGGCGGACGGTGTGGGCCATCTTGTGGGAGCACCAGCCCGCGACGATCATCAGGTCCGCCTGACGGGGGCTGAAGCGCATCGCCTCGGAGCCGAAGCGGGCCACGTCGTACTTCGGCCCGGCGAAGCCCATCATCTCGATCGCGCAGCACGCGAGGCCCATTGGCATGGGCATCAGGGAGTTCGACCGCGCCCAGTTGACGACCGAGTCGACGGTGGTGGTGAGGAATCCGCCTTCTTCGCTGAACATGGGGGTGGAGGTCGTGCGCAGAGTCAACGGGGAGGAGCCTGCGGTGTTCGCCGGGTGCCCCGTTTTCAAATCAAACTGAAAGGGCTCAGTCCCAGTCGAGGCCGCCCTTCTTGACGTCATAGAGCAGTCCGACGGCGAGGATGGCGATGAATACGCCGATCACGCTGATGGACGCGAGCGCCGCGCCACCGCCGGCCTCGAGGAACGTCCGGAACGAGACGGCCCACGGGTAGAGGAACACCAGCTCGACGTCGAACACGATGAAGATCATCGCGACGAGGTAGAACTTGACCGAGTAGCGGTCGCGCGCTGAGCCCACGGGGTCCTGGCCGGACTCGTACGGGCTCCCTTTGGTCGCGTTCGGCTGGTGGGGTCCGAAGTACTCCGCGATCTTGAGCAGGCTCATCGCCAGCCCGAGCGCGAGCAGGACCATGAGGAAGAGGGGCAGGAACTCAGCGATCATCGGCGGGCGCGGGGCAGGCAGACAGGGCACGGGAAGCTACCACCGGTCCTCAGGGGCGACGCCTGAACGATGCGCTCGGGGCGTGGACATCGCGGGAAGCCGGGCTGGCGCCGCCTCGGCGCGAAGGCAGGGCTACGTTCTCGGCGTTCTGCCGTGTGCCCCTCCTCCTCCGCATCCTGTGGCTCGACCCGACTCCGCGCCGTCTCGCCGCCCGCGCCGCCGCTGGCTGCGCGGGATCGGGTGGCTGGTGCTCGCCCTCGTGGTCGGCCTCGGCCTCTTCGTGGCCTCGATGCGCGACGCCTTCGGTGGCGCGCCCGAGGGCGAGCGCCTCGCCCGGATGCAGCGCTCGCCGCAGTACGCCGACGGGCGTTTCGTGAGTCCGCTCCCGACGGTCTCCGACAGCGCCTCGTGGGGCGGGATCTGGCGGTTCCTTACGGGCGGGAGCGACATCCGCCAGCCGACGGCACCGATACCGGTCGTGGCGCGCTCGGCCGCCGACTTCGCCGACGCCGCGGCCGATCTGCGGGTGACGTGGTTCGGCCACTCGACGCTGCTCCTAGAGATCGAGGGCGTGCGAATCCTGGTCGACCCGGTCTGGGGCGAGCACGCGGCGCCGTCGCCGCTGCTGGGCGTCCGCCGGTTCTATGCCCCGCCGCTCGCGCTGGCCGACCTCCCGCCGGTCGACGCCGTGGTGATCTCGCACGACCACTACGACCACCTCGACCTGCCGACGGTGCGCGCCCTCGCCGGGACGGTGCCCAAGTGGGTCGTGCCGCTTGGCGTCGGGGCGCACCTGGAGGCGTGGGGCGTGCTGCCGGACCGGATCACGGAACTGGACTGGTGGGGCGAGGCCGAGGTGGCGGGCATTCGCCTGGTAAGCACGCCCGCGCGTCACTTCTCGGGCCGCTTCCTCACCGACCGGGACCGGACGCTCTGGTCGGGCTGGGCGGTCGTCGGCCGGGAGCGGCGGGTCTGGTACAGCGGCGACACGGCGCTCACGCCGGCGTTCGCAGAGGTCGGCCGCCGCCTCGGGCCGTTCGACGTGACGCTCATCGAGTCCGGCGCCTACGACGCCTCGTGGGCCGACGTGCACCTCGGTCCAGAGCAGGCCGTGGCCGCCCATCGGATGGTGCAGCGGGGCGACACGACGGGCGTGCTCGTGCCCGTCCACTGGGGGGCGTTCGATCTCGCGCTGCACGGGTGGACCGAGCCCGCCGAGCGGGTCCGCGTCGCCGCCGAGGCGGCTGGGGTCGCCGTCGCCTTCCCGCGCCCGGGCGAGAGCGTCGCGCCAGATGCCTACCCCTCGACGCCGTGGTGGCCGAGCCTCCCGTGGCAGACCGCCGCCGAGGCGCCCGCCGTGTCGACGAGTCTGCCCGACTCCGTCCTCGCGCTGATCCCGTGACGCGCTCCCAGGGCCGCGTCTCGCCCGACATTCGCGACTCCATGCCGACCTCCAACCGCACCGACCGCCTCGGGCCGAGAGACTACCGGGTCTACACCGAGATCGACATTGCCGCCCCAGCGCCGGTCGTCTGGGCCACCCTGACCGACTTCGAGCGGCTGTCCGACTGGAGCACCTCGTTCAGGGGGCTGACGGGCGACTTCTGGGACGGCGGAGCGGTCACGGCCACGTTCCGCGTCCTCGGCGTCCGCCAGACGTACGAGCACGTGCTGTTCGACGTCGAGGACGGCGTCCAGTGGGCCTGGTCGGATCCGCTCGGCGCGGGCATCCGGGACCATCACGTCTACCGGGTCGAGCCGACGGGCGAGACGACGGCCCGCTTCGTCCACACGGATCGGGCGACGGGCGGATACGTCGGCCTCCTCAACCGCCTCGTCGCACGCGTCATCCGGTCGATGTGCGAGCGCTTCAACGAGGAACTGCGGGCCGAGGCCGAGCGGCGGTACGCGATCTCTCGCGGTGCCGAGTGACCGGTCTGCGGCTTCCTGTATGAGGCGTCGGCGGCCGTAGGCGACGTGACCTGGCGGGTGTCCGGCGCGTTCCGCTCGGGCGGACCGCAGGTTCTGCAGATGGCAGGTTGTGGGGAGCCCGGTGGAGCGACCTTGCGTCGTCCCCACCGATCCGTCATGCGTTTCCTCCTCGTCGCCTCGCTGCTCGCCGTCGCCGCCTCCGCCCAGGCCCCCAACGACTCGGGTCTGCCGCTGGAGCCCGAGCAGGCCGCTTTCGACGCGACCTACTACGACCTCGCCCTCGCCGTCGACATCGACACCCGCACCATCGACGGGACGCTGCTGATGGAGGCCCGCATCGTCCAGCCGACGGCTGCCATCCTGCTCGACCTCGACGCGCCGCTGGAGGTAACCGCGGTGGAGGAGGTCGCGTACGTGGTCGGCTCCGGGGACGAGGTCACGCTGCCGCGCGCCTTCGAGCGGACCGGCAACCGGCTCCGCATCCGCCTCGGGCGGACCGCCCAGCCGGGCGAGGGGCTGCGCTTGCGGATCGCCTACGGCGGCGCCCCCCGCGTCGCCCCGCGCCCGCCGTGGGACGGCGGCTTCACCTGGACCGAGACCGCCGACGGCACGCCGTGGGTCGCCGTCAGCTGCCAGGTCCAGGGCGCCGACCTGTGGTGGCCGGTCAAGGACCACCCGTCCGACGAGGCCGACTCGGTCCGCGTCGCGCTGACGGTGCCGAGTGAGCTTCGCGCCATCTCGAACGGCGTCTGGGAGGGGCGCACCGACCACGGCGACGGCACGGCGACGGAGCGCTGGTTCGTCTCGACGCCCATCAACAACTACGGCGTCTCGTTCGGCATCGGCCCCTACGAGACCGTCGAGATGGAGTACCAGAGCCCGCTCGGCTACACCGCGACGGTGCCGTTCTTCGTCGTCCCCGAGCGCGTGGACGACGCGCGCCGCCAGATGCCCAGCCTGCTCGCCGACCTGGACTTCCTGGAGCGGACCTTCGGCCCGTACGCGTGGCGCGGCGACGGCTACAAGATCTTGCACACGCCCTACCTCGGCATGGAGCACCAGTCGCTCGTGGCCTACGGCTCGACGTTCGAGGACAACGACTATGGCTTCGACTGGCTCCACTTCCACGAGCTGGCGCACGAGTGGTGGGCCAACCTCGGGTCGGCCCCGGACTGGCGCGACTTCTGGGTCCACGAGTCGTTCGCGAGCTACTCGGAGGCGCTCCGCGCCGAGGACATCGCCCTGCGCGCCGGGGGCCCCGAGGCGGCCGAGGCGGCCTACCTCGCCTTCATGCAGGGCAAGCGGGGCAACCACCGCAACGCAATCCCGGTCGCGCCCCGCGAGACGCGGACGACCCAGCAGATGTACGCGCTGCCCGACGGGCGGAGCAACGGAGACATCTACGTCAAGGGCGCCTGGGTGCTGCACTCGCTGCGGTACCTGATCGACGACGACGCGCGCTTCCTGGCCGCCATGCGGTCGCTGCTCTACCCGTCCGCCGCGCACGAGGCCGTGACCGACGGGCGGCAGGCGCGCTGGGTCTCCACCGACGACGTGCTCGCGTCCTTCTCGCGCGCCGCCGACCGCGACCTCTCGGGCCTCTTCGAGGTGTACCTCCGCCAGCCCGAGACGCCGCGCCTCGCCGTCGACCGCGACGGGGCCGACCTCGTGCTCCGCTGGCTCGTGCCCGAGGCCGCCGCCGGGGCCGTGTTCGACATGCCGGTGCCGGTGGTCGTCGGTGGCGACGAGCGCCGCGTCGCGATGCCGGGCGGCGTCGGGCGGACGCCCGTGCCGGAGGGCGTCGAGTGGGCCGTCGACCCGAACGGTCGGATTCTGGTCGACCTCGCCGAGTAGTCCCACTCGTCCCGCCTCGGTGCCGAGGCGGGGTCAGCCGGCCAGCTCCGCTTCGACGCGTCGGCGGAGGGCGCGGGCGTCCTCGGCCATCGCGCGGCGGACCGTGAGCAGGTTCCGCTTCGCGTTCGCCATCTCGAACGCGTCTTGGAGCGCGTCGGGGTCACGGAGGAACGGGCCGGCGTCGAACGGGAACGGAGCGTTCAGCTCTGATAGGTCGGTCTCGGGCACGCCCATCTGGGCGAGGTAGCCGCCGAGCGTCGCGGCGTCGTAGAGCCGGAGCGCGCTCTCGGTCGGGTCCACGTGGCGGCGCATCCGGCGCTCGGCGGCCGCCCACGCCTGGTCGAACTGCTCGTGGTCGTAGAGCCTGCCGCGCGTCCGTTCGAGGTAGGCCGTCACGGCCGTCCGCAGCGAGTCGTCGCGGATCAGGGCGAGGTCGCCCGTCGCCACCAGCGCCTCGGCGGTCCCGACGACCGGGCGGACAGTCGAGGTCCACATCGCGCGTTCGGCCCACGCGAGGAGCGAGTCTCGCGGCGGCGCGGCGGTCTCGTAGAACGCCAGCCACAGCAGCGACCCGGCCCGGTCGACGGGGCGGAGGAAGGCGTCGGCCTCGGTCGCCGCGCGCTCGGTCTCGCGGAGGTCGGCGGCGAGCTGGCGCAGGTAGGCCTGCTCCGACACCGCGTCCTGTCGCCCCTGCCACCAGGCCCCGACGGCGAGCGCGACCAGGACGCCGGTCACGACCACCAGGAACTCGGCCCCGAACCACCGCGCGGCGCCGCCCCAGTCCCAGCGCAGACGCGCTCGGGGCGTAGGGGGAGGGGCGGGGGCGTCGGGCACGGCGGGACAGGAGGGCGCGCGCCAAACCTATCGCGACGCGTCCGGTCGCCGCCTCCGCCGGTCTCGCTGCCAAGGCCCGCGCGGTCAGCCCAGCCCGACGCGCTCGAAGAGGGTGTCCACCTGCGTCTGGTGGTACGCCGGGTCGAAGGCGCCAGCGATCTGCTCGTCCGAGAGATGGGCCGTGATGCCCGGTGCGCCCTCGACGAGGCTGCGGAAGTCGCGGCGCTCGCGCCACGCCTGCATCGCGAGCGGCTGGACGGTGTCGTAGGCCACCTCGCGGCTCAGGCCCGCCTCGATCAGCATCAGCAGCAGGCGCTGGCTGTAAACGAGCCCGTAGGTCCGGCCCAGGTTCTCGAGCATCCGGTCCGGGTTGACGGTCAGGTTCTCGACGATGCGCGCCATCCGCGCCAGCGAGTAGTCCAGCGCGATGGTCGCGTCCGGCAGGATGACGCGCTCGACCGACGAGTGGCTGATGTCGCGCTCGTGCCACAGCGCCACGTCCTCGTAGGCCGCCACCATGTAGCCGCGGAGCAGCCGCGCCATGCCGGTCAGGTTCTCCGAGCCGATGGGGTTGCGCTTGTGCGGCATCGCGCTCGACCCCTTCTGGCCGGTGCCGAACGACTCCTCGGCTTCGAGGACCTCGCTCCGCTGGAGGTGCCGGATCTCGACAGCGATGGTCTCGATGGTGGTCCCGATGAGCGCGAGCGCGGCGAGGTACTGGGCGTGCAGGTCGCGCGGGAGCACCTGCGTCGAGATGGGCGCGGCGCGCAGGCCCAGCCGCTCGCACGTCAGCCGTTCCACCTCGGGTGGGATGTTGGCGAACGTGCCGACGGCGCCCGACAGCTTGCCCACGCGGACGGCCTCGGCGGCGGCGTCAAACCGCTCGATGTCGCGCTGCACCTGGTCGTAGAAGCGCGCCAGCTTGAGCCCGAACGTCGTTGGCTCGGCGTGGACGCCGTGCGTCCGGCCCACGCAGACGGTGTGCTTGTGCTCGCGGGCCCGCGCCGCCAGCACCTCACCCAGGCGGACCAGACCCTCGCGCAGGATCTTGTTGGCCCGCAGCAGCCGGAGCGACTGGGCCGTGTCGACCACGTCGGACGAGGTCAGGCCGTAGTGGACCCACTTGCGCTCCTCGCCCAGCGTCTCGGAGACGGCGCGCGTGAAGGCGACCACGTCGTGCCGCGTCTCGGCCTCGATCTCGTGGATCCGGGCCACGTCGAACGACGCGTTTTCATACAGCGTCTCGACGTCGGCATGCGGGATCTGGCCGGTCGCCTCGGCCCAGGCCCAGCAGGCGGCCAACTCCACGTCGAGCCAGGCCTGAAACTGGGCCTCCTCGGTCCAAAGGGCGCCCATCGCGGGGCGGGTGTAGCGGTCGATCACGGCAGTCGCGGCGGTGTGCTTCCAACATCGGGCGCGGGCCGCGCGCGGACGCTGAAGCCGCCGCCAAGACGGATCAGCTGTCGCTCCCTGCGCGCGCGTTACGGAGCCGACCCGATCTCGTAGAGCGTGTGGCGTCGGGTGCCGTCGGCACGTTCGCCAACATCCCGCCCGAGGTGGAGCGGCCGAGCGCCAGCGAGGAGAGCCTGTGGGCATCGGCGTACGCCTGCGCGAGCGAATCGAGCGGGATCCCGTGGGAGGTCGTCGGCCGCCTGCCGAACGGCCTGCAACGTGTCGAAAGTGCTCATAAGGGGTTCCGGTCGGAGAGGAGGGGCTTGGCGCGATGGAGCCGGACGGCGCCGGGGTGCGCGGAGCGCCGGGTCTCGAGGGCGAACGGCTCCAGATTCCCGGCTGCTTCGCAACCCGGCCCGGCCGACTCAGTACATTTGCCCCTGCCGGTCGCCCTCGGGCCCGCCGGCAGAGTGAGGGCACGTCCCGTACGGCCAGCTCCCTTCGAACCCCGCCAGGGCCTGACGGCAGCAACGGTAGAAGGTCGATGCGGCGCGATACGGATCGCGTGCCCTCACTCTTTTTTTGACTCCACCCCGCTCGTCGCGATGCTGACGCTCCCCCTCGCGCAGGCCGCCGCCCCGACAGGCGGCCTCTTCGGCAACCCGCTCCTCCTCCTGGGGCTGCTCTTCCTCGTGATGTGGTTCACGATGATCCGCCCGCAGGCCAAGCAGGCGAAGGCCCACCGCGAACTGGTCGGCGGCCTCACCAAGGGCGACCGCATCGTGACCGTCGGCGGCATCCACGGGACCATCCGGCAGGTCGACGAGAAGACCATCCTCGTGGAGGTCGATGGCGGCACCAAGCTGCGGATCGACAAGGGCAAGGTGGGCTACACGATCTCCTCCACCGACCCCGCCTGAGGGGTCCTGGGAGAGCGGCTCCTCCCGTGCCGCACGGGGCGTACGGTTCCGCGCCCGTCCCGCGTCCAAGAGGCTCTGCCCTCGCACCCGGTACCCGCATGACGCGCTTCGACTCCATTCCCGAGGCCATCGAGGCCATCCGCAACGGCCGCCTCGTGGTGGTCGTGGACGACGAGGATCGCGAGAACGAGGGCGACCTGATCGGCGCCGCCGAGCTCGTCACGCCCGACCTCGTCAACTTCATGGCGAAGGAGGCGCGCGGGCTGATGTGCGTCTCGGTGACCCGCGAGCGCGCCGCAGCTCTGGACCTGCCCATGATGGAGCAGGCCAACACGGCGCTCCACGACACCCCGTTCACGGTCTCCGTCGACTACCGGCACGGCACCACGACGGGCATCTCGGCGGCCGACCGTGCCAAGACGATCCGCGCCCTCGCCGACCCGAGCGCCCGGCCGACCGACTTCGCGCGGCCCGGCCACATCTTCCCGCTGCGCGCCCAGACGGGCGGCGTGTTGCGGCGCGCGGGCCACACCGAGGCCGCCGTCGATCTCGCGCGGCTGGCCGGCCTCCGCCCGGCAGGCGTCCTCATCGAGATCATGGACGAGGACGGCACCATGGCGCGCGTGCCGAGCCTCCGCGCCTTCGCCGACAAGCACGGCCTGCTGCTGGTCACCATCAAGGACCTCATCGCGCACCGCCTCCGCACCGAGACGCTCGTCCAGCAGGTCGTCGAGGTGGACATGCCGACCGACCTCGGCGACTTCCGCCTCGCGGCCTACGAGGAAGTGCTCACGGGCGACGTGCACCTCGCGCTGAGCAAGGGCGGGCCGTTCTCGCCCGATGAGCCGGTGCTGGTGCGCGTCCACAGCCAGTGCGTCACGGGCGACATCTTCGGCTCGGCGCGCTGCGACTGCGGCGACCAACTCGCGGCGGCGATGGCACAGATCGAGCGCGAGGGGAAGGGCGTCGTCCTCTACATGAAGCAGGAGGGGCGCGGCATCGGCCTGCTCAACAAGCTCCGGGCCTACAAGCTGCAGGAGGAGGGCATGGACACGGTCGAGGCCAACGAGGCGCTCGGGTTCAAGATGGACCACCGCGACTACGGCATCGGCTGTCAGATCCTGCGTGACCTCGGCCTGCGCCAGCTCCGGCTGATGACCAACAACCCGCGCAAGCGGATCGCGCTCTCGGGCTACGGCCTGGAGATCGTCGAGCGCGTGCCCGTCGAGATCGCTGCGGGCGAGCACAATGAGCGCTACCTCAAGACCAAGCGCGACCGGATGGGCCATCTCTTGGACGGGCTCTCGGGCCACGACCGGGACGCGCTCTCGACGGTGCTCGGCGACTGAAAGCATGACGGACGTGGCCTCTGTTTGAGGTGGAGCGGCGAGTGGCGATACGTTCGCGCCCTCCCCGGGCACTCGCCATGAGACTGCTGTCTGTCGTCGTCTTTCTCGCCGTCGCCACGAGCGCGGCGGCGCAAGTCGCTCCCCCGCCGCCGCCGTCGGCTCCGTCGGTCGCGCACGACCGCGAGATGCGGGCGGACCACGTGCGGGGCGTGGCCCGGGACATCCAGCGGTGGGCCCGGATTCCCGCGGCGTTCCGCGGGGGACGGGAAGGCTTTCAGGGAGCGGCCGACGCGTTCAGCGAGGCGTCCCATGACGGCCGCGGCGTGACGGTGGTGCGTTTCAACGGAGGCGCGTGGGTCCACACGTACACGCTGGTCGAGATGGAAGGGGGCGTCGTGATCGAGGGCGCGAGCGACCAGGACGACCGAGTCGTCCGCGCGGTCGTCTCTGGGCTGGAGCCGGAGGATGTTGCGGTCACCATCGAGCCCTAGACGCCTCTCGTGGGGCGGCCAGCGCGTGTAGGCCGCCCGCGCATTCGGGGGCGGGGCGCCCGGCCGTGGGGACAACGGGCCGGCTCGTGGGGTAGGAAGGAGACCAGTCTTCCTGCTGCCCCGATGCGCGTCGTCACTCCCGTCCTCGTCCTGCTCCTCCTCGCCGCCGGAGCGACGGCCCAGACGGCGTTCAGCTACCAGGGCGCGCTCACCGAGGCGGGCGCGCCTGCGGAGGGGACCTACGACTTCCGCTTCCAACTCTACGCCGGGCCGACCGGCGGCTCCAGCGTGGCGACCACGACCGCGACCGGCGTCGCGGTGGCCGACGGCGTGTTCGCGACCGTGGTGGACTTCGGGGCGACCGACTGGCGGCGGGCCCGGTGGCTCGGCGTGGAGGTCCGCCCGAGCGGAGGCGCCTACGAGGCGCTGGGGCCGCGGACGGCCGTCCTGGCGGCGCCGCTGGCCCTCGGCCTGACGGCCCTCGCCATCGACCCGGAGACGGCGGCCGACGGGCCGAACGTCATCGGCGGGTACTCGGGCAACGCAGTCGTCTCGGGCATGAGCAGCGCGACCATCGGCGGCGGCGGCGACCCAGACCGCGACGGCTTCGCGCTGACCAACCAGGTGACCGGCGTGAGCGGAACCGTCGCGGGCGGCTCGGGCAACACGGCCTCGACGGACGCTGCGGTGGGCGGCGGCATCCGCAACCAGGCGACGGGCCGGAACGCGGTCGTGGCGGGCGGCTCGCGCAATCAGGCGACGAGCATCTCCTCGACGGTCTCCGGCGGGCAGGGCAACGTGGCCTCGGACGAGATCACGACCATCGGCGGCGGCATCGGCAACACGGCGGACGGGCTGCACAGCGTGATCGCGGGCGGGCACGGCAACCACGCCGGGCTCGGGATCGCGCACGCGGCCATCGGCGGCGGGCAGTACAACACCGCGAGCGGCAACGGGGCGACCATCCCGGGCGGGCGCTACAACACCGCCCTCGGCGACGGCGCGACGGTCGGAGGCGGGCGCGGCAACCGAGCCGAGGGGGTGTACGCGACGGTCGCGGGCGGCGGCGGCATCAACGAGGCGGACGGCAACACGGCGAGCCAGTCGTACGCAGCGGTCGCGGGCGGGCGCTCCAACACGGCGTCGGGGCTGTACAGCACGGTCCTCGGCGGGCAGGACAACCGGGCGTCGGGCACGCTCTCCGCTGCCGCGGGACGGTCGGCGCAGGCGCTCCATGACCAAGCCTTCGTGTGGTCCGGCGGCACCGGCACGTCGTCCACCGCCGTCGGCCAGTTCCTGGTCGACGCACCGGGCGGCGTGGGCGTGGGGACCAACGCGCCCGGCGGCGCGGTCCACGTGACGTACGCGGGGACGGCCTCCCGGCCTCAGCTGGTGCTCACCGAGACGGCGACGACCGGCGACGCGCGGCTCCGGCTGGGCAACGCCTCCAATGCGGCCTACTGGGAGATCCGCGGCGGCGGCCCGAGCAACGGCACCCTCCGCCTCGGACACGCGTCGGGCGACGTGATGGCGCTCCAGTCTACCGGCAGCCCCATCGTGATGGCCAACGGCGCGTCGCTGACGGCGGGGGGCGCGTGGACGAACGCCTCCAGCCTCTACCTCAAGCACGACTTCGCGCCCATCGACGGCGACGCCGTGCTGGCGACGCTCGGCACGCTGCCGATCGCGACGTGGACGTACGATGCCGAGCCCGGCGTCCGCCACCTCGGGCCGACCTCGCAGGACTTCGCGGCGGCCTTCGGCCTGGGTGGCAGCGACGAGGCCATCGCGACCGTCGACGCCGACGGTGTGGCACTGGCGGCGCTCCAGGCGCTCCTCGCACGTGTCGAGGCGCTGGAGGCGCGCGTGGCGGCGCAGGACGCCGAGATCGAGCGGCTGCGAGCGGGGGGAGAGTAGGGGGAGCGGAGGCGGCAGCGGCAGACTGCAGGGTCCTGTCCCACCTCGGCATTGGGAGGGTGAGGACGTCGCACGCCGTCGTGACAGGCCGCGGCGGGGGTTCCGGTTCTCTCATGTGGGGCGACCTCACACTCCCACCACCCGACCCATGAGCCTCCTCCTGTCCACCCTCGCCCTGATCACAGTCGGGGCCGGGCCCGCCGCGTCGCAGGACGCCCCGTCGTGCGCGACGCTGCTCACCGCGGACGAGATCCGGTCGACCTGCGGCGTCGCCGAGGCGACAGTCGAGGTCTCGACGAGCGGGGACGACCGCTGCCGCATCTCGGCGCAGCGGCCGGGGGCTGTCAGCGCGTTCGTCCTGGACGTGTACGCCGAGCGGGACGTGCAGATGGCCGCCGCCACCGTCGAGATCGCCCGTGCACTCGGCCGGTCCTCCAGCGGATCGGCCGCGCCCGGAGACGCCGACCGGGCTCTCGGGCAGGTGTTCGAGGTTCTCGGCGTGCAGGATGCCGGGGCGGAGGCTGCGGACGGCGTGTCGGCCGAGGACGCCGCGCTCCGCGAGTTGCCCGACCTAGGAGACGGCGGGGTCCGCTACGTCTCCGACGCCGCAGGTGGGATCGGGCTCGTCACGCACGCCGTCGTGTTCTCGGACGGGGCGACGGTCGTGAAGCTGGAGTCGGGCATCGTCGCCGGGCGGGCGGGGGTGTGCACGGTCGACGGACTGGAGGCGCTCGCGCGCCGCGTGGCGGGCCGCCTCTGATCGCGTGTCGCCCACCTCGGCGCCGAGGCGGGCAGGGGGGAGCGGATGAGGTGAAGCGCGAGGACCGACGGAACGACGCGCTCGTTCGGACCCTTCATCCGTCACTCCTCACCTCTCATCCGGCATGCCCCGCGTTCTCCTCTTCACCGGCAAAGGTGGCGTCGGCAAGACGACCTGTGCTGCGGCCACGGCCCTCGCCTGTGCGTCGCGCGGTCAGCGCACCCTCGTCCTCTCCACCGACCCCGCCCACTCGCTCGCCGACGCCGTCGACCGGCCGCTCGGCCCCGAGCCGCGCCAGCTCGCGCCCAACCTGGACGCGATGGAGGTGGACCTGTACTACTCGATGCGCAAGTACTGGGGCAACATGCGCGAGCTGGTCCGCGCGGTGCTCCGCTTCCAGGGTGCCGATGCGATCGCGGCCGAGGAACTGGCCGCGCTGCCGGGGATGGGCGAGGGGAGCGCGCTCCTGTGGCTCGACGAGTTCGTCCGCTCCGGCGACTACGACGTGATCGTGCTCGACGCCGCGCCGACCGGCGAGACGCTCACGCTGCTCACGCTTCCGCAGGTCACCCAGTGGTGGCTCCAGAAGGCGTTCCCGTTGCAGAAGACGGCCATCAAGACCGTCGGCTTCGCGGTCCGCAAGACGACCGGCATCCCGCTCGACCGCGGCTACGAGGAGCTCGACAAGCTGTTCGGCAAGCTGGGCGACGTGCAGGAGATCCTGCAGGACCCTGAGGTCACGTCCGCCCGGCTCGTGATGAACCCGGAGCGGATGGTGATCCAGGAGGCCAAGCGGGCCTACACGTACCTCCAGCTCTACGGCTACGGCGTCGACGCGGCCATCGTGAACCGCGTCATCCCGGCCGACGACGCGGGTGGTGTGATGGCGAAGTACGTCGAGGCGCAGGCGGGCTACCTCGACGAGATCGAGCGCTCGTTCGCGCCGCTGCCGACCCTCCAGGTGCCCCACCTCGGCGAGGAGGTGTTCGGGCTGGAACTGCTGGCGCAGATCGCCGAGGGGCTCTACGCCGACCGCGACCCGGCGGCGGTCTACCACTCGGAGCCGTCGTACAAGGTCGAGAATGAGGGCGAGAGCTACACCGTCTCGCTGCGCGTCCCCGGAGCGGCGCCCGGCGACGTCGAGGCCGAGCAGTTCGGCGACGACCTCGTGGTCCAGATCGCCAACCAGCGCCGCAATGTGACGTTGCCCGCCTTCCTCGCCTACTACCACCTCACGGAGGCGCGCGTGGAGGACGGCTGGCTCCAGGCACGCTTCGAGCCCGAAGCCTAGCGGATCTTATCATGGGTTTCCATGAGAGGCAGAACGGTGGTGTCCCGTTACGTTTCCGATCTGCCCGTTTAATGGCGCGAGCGATCGGCCGATCTCTAGGGGGCTCCTCCACCCAACTCCATGGCGCTCTCGAACCTCCCCCTTCCTCCGAACTTCGGCGGCCTCGGCTTCACCGACCCGACCAACCAGTTCGTGCGCATCACGACGACGGAGGACGACGCGGGCCGTGCGATGGTGGACGGTGTGGTCGTGATTCCCGGCCTGCCCGTCTGCCGCGTCCGCATGAAGACGGACGTCGAGCGCATCTACCGCTACGGCCCCGGCCGCCGCGCCTTGCTCGGCTACGTCCGCGCCGCGCTCCACGAGGACGTGGTGGTGGAGCTGCCGTGGAACTGAGCGAGCGCTCTCCGTAGGACTCGTCTCTCCGTAGGAATCGTCAGAGACCATCGGCGAAGACCGGCATCCCGCGCTGCAGCATGAGGGGCGTTTCTGATGCGAGGCGCGCGAGGACCGGCCGGGCAGGGACGCGCGACCGCGGGTGCGGCCCGGATCAGTCGCGGGCTCCAAGCAGGCGGAGTCCGTTGAGACTGACCAGGACCGTGCTCCCCTCGTGCCCGACGACGGCGAGCGGCAACGCCAGGCCGACGCCCAGAATCGTGACCACCATCACTACGATGGCGCCCAGCGAGATCGCAATGTTGACGGCCAGCGTCCGCCGCGTGCGGCGGCTGAGGCGGAGGAGGTAGGGGATCTTGCCGAGGTCGTCGGCCATGAGAACCACGTCGGCCGTCTCCAGGGCCACGTCGGTCCCGGCGCCGCCCATGGCGATGCCGAGCGTGGCCGCCGCCAGCGCGGGCGCGTCGTTGACGCCGTCGCCCACCATCGCGACGCCGCCCCAGCGCGCTTCGAGGTCGCGGATGAGCGCCACCTTGGCCTCCGGGAGGAGGTCCGCGTAGACCGCGTCCACGCCCGCCTCGGCGGCCATCGCAGCGCCGACCTCGGCCGTGTCGCCGGTGAGCATCGCGACGTGCTCGATGCCGAGCGCCTTCAACTGGGCGACGACCTCGCGGGCGCTCGGGCGGAGCACGTCCGCGAAGGCCAGCACGCCGACGGCGCGCTCGCCGTCCGGGCCGGCCTCGGTCACGACCACGGCCGTCCGTGCCTGCGCGCGGAGCCGCTCCACCTCGGTCAGCGCGTCCCCGAGGCAGGCGACGTCGCGGTCGGCGAAGAAGGCCGGGTTGCCGATGCGGACCGTCCGCCCCGCCACCGTGCCCTCGACGCCGCGTCCGGCGACGGCCACGAAGTGCTCGGCCTCGGCGACCGACTGGCCCCGCGCCTCGGCGTCGCGAACGGTCGCGCGGGCGAGGTGATGCTCGCTCCGGGCCTGGACGGCGGCGGCGAGCGCAACCAGCGCGTCGGCGCCCCCACCGCCGAGGGCGACGGCGTCGGTGAGGCGCGTCTCACCCGCCGTCAGCGTGCCCGTCTTGTCGAAGGCGACCGCGCGGACGCGCGCGGCCTCTTCCACCGTCACGCCACCCTTGAACAGGACGCCGCTCCGGGCGGCGGCGGCGATGGCGCTCAGCACCGCTGCGGGCGTCGAGATGACGAGTGCGCACGGGCTGGCGGCCACCATGAGCGTCATGGCGCGGTAGAAGGTCGGGCGGAAGGGGTCGCCCCAGAGGACGAGGGGGAGGGCGATGGCGGCGAGCGTCATGCCGATCACGGCGAGCGCGTAGGGCTGCTCGAAGCGGTCGATGAGGCGCTGCGTGTCGGCCTTCTGCGCCTGCGCGTCCTCCACCATCGTGATGACGCGGGCGATGGCGCTGTCGGCGGCGGTCTTGGTCACGCGCACGTCGAGCGCGCCGCCGCCGAGGGTTGTCCCGCCGAACACCTCGTCGCCCTCGGCTTTGCCCACGGGCACGCTCTCGCCGGTCAGCGACGCCTGGTCGACCTCGCTGCGCCCGCTCACGATCACGCCGTCGAGCGGCACCCGGTCGCCCGGCAGCACCCGGAACACGTCGCCGATGGCGACCTGCTCGACGGGTACCTCGACCCAGGTGCCGTCGCGCTCGACGCGCGCGGCGTCCGGCCGGAGCTCCATCAGCGCGCCGATGGCCCGACGGCTCCGCCCGATGGCGACGTTCTGGAGGACGTTCGAGAGCGAGAACAGGAACAGCAGCATTGCCCCCTCGAAGGGCGCCCCGATGGCGAGCGCGCCGAGGGCTGCCAGGATCATCAGCAGGTCGATGTCGGCCGTCAGGTTGCGGAGCGCGGCCAGCCCGGCGCGCAGCCCGAACCACCCGCCGAAGACGTACGCGACGGCGTAGAGCGCCCAACTCGCGGCGGTCCAGTCCTGCCACTCGGCCACGAGCCCGCCCACGAGGCCGACGAGGGCGAGGGCCACGAAGACGGCCTCCAGCCGCCACGCCGCTGCGTCGTCGGGGCCCTGGCTCGGTGCGGTCCCACGTAGCCGTGCGTCCGCCTCGGTCGCCGTGTGGAGGGGGAGCGTGTCGGCGTCGGGAGGGGGCACAGGCGGAGTCAGCGGGGATCTCGTCTACGCGCTCCGCGACGCGCGTATCCCGCTCCCTCGTAGGGTCGGAGCGCGACGACGTGCGGGGGCGGTGCCCACACGCCGCGCTGGAAGACGGTGCCGACGGGACCGGCACGGACCTCGGCCAGGTACGACCATGGCGGCGGCGATGAACCGCGTCCCCGCGGGCGACTGCGAAAAGGCTCCCTACCGCACCGCGATGCAGCTGATCTCGACGCGCGCCTCGCGCGGCAGCTTGCCCACCTCCAGCGCCTCGCGGGCCGGCGTCGCTCCGCTGAAGTAGCGGGCGTAGACCTCGTTGACGACCGCATAGTCGTCCATGTCACGGAGGAAGAGCGTCACCTGGGCGACGTGCGCGAAGTCCATGTCGGCCGCCCGGAGCACCGCGCCCACGTTGTCGAGGATCTGAGCCGTCTCCTCCTCGATGTCGCCCGTCACCATCTCGCCGGAGCGCGGGTCGAGTGCGATCTGGCCCGACACGTAGAGCGTCTCGCCGACGAGGAGGCCCTGGCAGTACGGCCCGATGGCCGCCGGGGCGTCGGGGGTCTTGATCCGCTCGCGGCGGGAGGGAGGCTGCGTCGTCATGGGGGTGGGGGGCGCGAACCGTAAGATCCCGGCAGGACCGAGGGCTGACGGCGAAGAAGGAAGAAACTCTAGCCCGCTGCTGGGGCCGGTCGGACCCGGGCGATAGCTTGCCCCGTGCCAATTCCCTCCCGGATCGTTTTATGAGCCGCCACGGTCGCGTGCTCGTCGCCATGAGCGGCGGCGTCGACTCCTCCGTCACAGCCGGTCTCCTCCACGAGGCCGGGTACGAGGTCGTGGGCGTGACCATGAAGACGTGGGACTACGAGACGTCGCTGGGCGGCTCCGGCGTGTCCCGCGCAACCTCGGGCTGCTGCTCGCTGGACGACATGAACGACGCCCGCGCCGTCGCCGTCCGCCTGGGGGCCAGCCACACCGTCGTCGACATCCGGGCGGAGTTCGGGGACTGGGTCATCGACCGGTTCCAGACCGACTACCTCGCCGGGCGGACGCCCAACCCGTGCGTGCTGTGCAACACGCACATCAAGTGGGCCGCCTTGCTGAAGCGCGCCGACGCGCTCGGCTGCGAGCACATCGCGACCGGCCACTACGCCAACGTCCGCGAGCACGAGGGGCGGTGGACCGTGAGCCGCGGCCTCGACGCCAGCAAGGACCAGTCGTACGTCCTGTGGGGCGTCGCCCAGGCCCACCTCGCGCGGACGCTCTTCCCGCTCGGCGGGCTCGCCAAGACCGAGATCCGCCGGATGGCGGCCGACATGGGGATGGCGCACGTCGCGGGCAAGAAGGACTCGTACGAGATCTGCTTCGTCCCCAACGACGACTACCGCGGCTTCCTGCGGCGCCGTGTGCCCGCCTCGGCGGAGCTGTCGGGCGGGCCGTTCGTCCACAGCGAGATGGGCGAGGTCGTGGGGCGGCACGAGGGCTACCCGTTCTATACCGTCGGCCAGCGGAAGCTGGGGATCGCCCTCGGCGAGCCGGTCTACGTGATCCGCATCGAGCCCGAGACCAACACCGTCGTCGTCGGGCCCCGGTCCGCGCTCGCGTCGCAGACGCTGACGGCGCGCGGCGTCGTCTGGGGCAAGTGGGACGGGCTGAACGCCGAGGCGACGCTCCACGGGCAGATCCGCCACCGCGACCCCGGCCTGGCGGCGCTCGTCCGGCAGACCGCGCCCGACGCCTTCGAGGCCGTCTTCGAGGCGCCCCGTGACGCCATCGCCCCCGGCCAGGCGGCCGTCGTCTACGACGGCGACGACGTGGTCGCAGGTGGCTGGATCGACCGCACCCGCTCCCCCGAGGTCGCCGCCGAGGCGGACGACTTCATCGCCCTCCCGACGCTGTGATCGACGAGATCGGACCCGGACAACGCGAGTGCCCGTCGTGTGGCTTTGCCGTCGACGAGGATGCGGAGGTGTGCCCGTTCTGCGCCTACGAGTTTCCGCTCCCGAAGCCGGGCATGAAGGCCAGCGCGTGGCTGTTCGTCGGGCTGATGGTGCTGTTCGCGTTCCCCGCGCTGCTCTGGCTGCTGGGCTGGTTCGGCTGAGGCCTGAGGCGCCCTCGGGGTGGCTGGGAAGGGGTCTCAGGTATTTGGTTGTTCAAACGAACAAATGGGGTGCCGCGGCATTTACCGGGCCGATCCACCTCTGCTGCCATGCCCACCTACGCCGTCACCGGCTCCACCGGCCACCTCGGCCGTCTCGTCATCGCCAATCTCCTGGCCCGCGTCCCCTCCGACGAGATCGTTGCCCTCGCCCGCACGCCGTCGAAGGGGGCAGATCTCGGAGTCACCGTCCGCACGTTCGACTACGACCGTCCAGAGACGCTGCCGCCCGCGCTGGAGGGCGTCGATCGGCTCCTGCTCATCTCGGCCAGTGAGGTTGGGAAGCGCGTCCCGCAGCACCAGGCCGTGATCGATGCGGCGAAGGCCGCGGGCGTGAGCCTGATCGTCTACACGAGTGTCCTCCACGCGCCGGACTCGCTGCTCGGGTTGGCTGACGAACACCGCCAGACCGAGGCGGCGCTGGCCGAGAGCGGCGTGCCCTTCGCGCTCCTCCGCAACGGCTGGTACACCGAGAACTACACCGGCTCCATCGGCGCTGCCGTCGAGCACGGCGTCGTGTTGGGCAGCGCGGGGGACGCCCGCGTGACGCCCGCCACCCGAGCCGACTACGCCGCTGCCGCCGCGGTCGTGCTGACGGCCGACGACCCGGCCGGGCAGACGCTGGAGCTGGCCGGCGATGAGGCGTTCACGATGGCCGAGTACGCCGCCGAAGTGGCCCGCCAGTCGGGCCGCGAGGTCGCGTACCAGGACCTGCCGGAGGAGGACTACCGGGCCGCGCTGGAGCGCATCGGACTTCCCGGGCCGGTCGCCGGCATGATCGCTCAGTCGGACGCCGCCGCCGGTCAGGGCGCACTCTACGACGACGGCCGGGCGCTCAGCCGCCTGATCGGTCGTCCGACCACGCCGCTGGCGGACGCTGTCGCCGCCGCGCTGGCCGCCTGACTCCGCCCGCCTCGGCCGCTCCATGGGCGCACCGAGGCGGAGGCGGCGAACCGTGACGGGACTCGGTGGTGAGACACCCACACTCTCCACCATGCCCATGGAATACCGTCAGCTCGGCCGCTCCGGCCTCAAGGTCTCCGAGATCTGTTTCGGCGCGATGACCTTCGGCGAGGGCTTCTACGGCATCGGAGAGGTCTCCGACCAGGAGGGCGCCGACCGCCTCGTCCACGCCGCCCTCGACGCGGGCGTCACCTTCTTCGACACGGCCGACGTGTACTCGCGGGGACAGTCCGAGACCATCCTCGGGCAGTCGCTCCGGAACAGCTCGGTGCCGCGCGAGCAGGTCGTGATCGCGACCAAGGTGCGTGGCTCCATGAGCGATGCCGCTGCGCAGGGCACAGGCGACGTCAACAACGTCGGGCTGTCGCGGTCGCACATCTTCGACAGTTGCGACGCCAGCCTGAAGCGCCTCGGCGTGGACCACATCGACCTGTATCAGGTCCACGGCTGGGACCCGGTGACGCCCATCGAAGAGACCATGGGCGCGCTGGCCGACCTCGTCCGCATGGGCAAGGTGCGCTACCTGGGCGTGTCCAACTACGCCGTTCGCCACATCATGCGCGCCAACGCCGTTGCCGACCGCGACGGCGGGCCGCGCTTCGTCAGCCTGCAGGCGTACTACAGCCTCGTCGGGCGCGATCTGGAGCACGAACTGATCGACACGGCCGTGGAGGAGGGGCTGGGCATCATGGTCTGGAGCCCGCTCGCGGGCGGTTTCCTGACCGGCAAGTACCGTCGCGCCCAGGACGACCCGGAGGGCTCGCGCCGGACGACGTTCGACTTCCCGCCGATCGACAAGGAAAAGGCCTACGACGCCGTCGAGGCGCTCGACGCGATGGCCGAGGCGAAGGGCGCCACCATCCCGCAGCTCGCGCTGGCGTGGCTGCTCCAGCGGCGCGGCGTGACAAGTGTCATCATCGGCACCAAGAAGCCCGCCCAGCTGGACGACAACCTGGGCGCCACGCCGGTCGCGTTCACCGCCGACGAGCTGGCGACGCTCGACGCGATCACCGCGCCGGAGCGGCTCTACCCGCAGTGGATGGTGGACCGCCAGTCGCGCGACCGGCAGGCCGTCTCGGCCAGCGCGTAGCCGCCCGGCCTGCCTCGGCGGGCGCACCACGACAGGGCGATATGTTGAGGGCTCGCCGCTTCGTCCGCCATGCCCTACGTCCTCGCCCTCGACCAGGGCACCACCAGCTCCCGCGCCATCCTGTTCGACCGGAGGGGCCAGATCCACGCCGTCGCCCAGAAGGAGTTCACGCAGCACTTTCCCCAGCCGGGCTGGGTGGAGCACGACCCGACCGAGATCTGGTCGTCCCAGATCAGCGTGGCGGCCGAGGTGCTGTCGAGCGCGGGCGTCCGGGCGCGCGACGTGGCAGCCATCGGCATCACCAACCAGCGCGAGACGACGGTCGTGTGGGACCGCGCGACCGGGCAGCCGGTCCACAACGCCATCGTCTGGCAGGACCGGCGGACGGCCGCCTTCTGCGACCAGCTCAAAGCGGGCGGCCACGCGCCGACCATCCGCGCCAAGACGGGACTCGTGGTGGACAGCTACTTCTCGGGCACCAAGGTCCGCTGGATCCTCGACCACGTCGAGGGCGCCCGCCAGCGTGCCGAGGCGGGCGAACTGGCCTTCGGGACCGTCGACAGCTGGCTCGTCTGGAACCTGACCGACGGCGCCGAGCACCTGACGGACGTGACGAACGCGTCGCGGACGATGCTCTTCGACATCCACACGGGCGACTGGGACGACAAACTGCTCGGCATCCTGGGGGTGCCGCGGGCGATGCTGCCTGAGGTCCGGTCGTCGAGCGAGGTCTACGCCGAGACGCACCGCGACCTGTTCGCCTCGCCCATCCCCATCGCGGGCATCGCGGGCGACCAGCAGGCGGCCACGTTCGGCCAGCGGTGCACCACGCCGGGCATGGCGAAGAACACCTACGGCACGGGCTGCTTCATGCTGATGCACACCGGCACGGAGCCGGTGGCCTCGGAGAACCAGTTGCTCACGACCGTCGCCTGGAAGCTGGGCGACGCGCCGATGGAGTATGCGCTGGAGGGCAGCGTCTTCATCGGCGGCGCGGTCGTGCAGTGGCTCCGCGACGGGCTCGGCATCATCCGCTCGTCGGGCGAGGTGGAGGCGCTGGCGCGGAGCGTGGACGACACGGATGGCGTCTACCTCGTGCCGGCGTTCGCGGGGCTCGGGGCGCCGCACTGGGACCCGTACGCGCGTGGCACCATCGTCGGCCTCACGCGCGGGACGGTGGCGGGCCACATCGCGCGGGCGGCGCTGGAGGGCATCGCCTTTCAGGTGGCCGACGTGCTGGAGGCGATGGAGAAGGACGCAGGCATCGAGGTAAAGGAGCTGCGCGTCGACGGCGGCGCGGCGCGCAACGACCTGCTGATGCAGATCCAGTCCGACCTGCTCCAGGCGCCGACCGTCCGCCCGGCGGTCACGGAGACGACGGCGCTCGGGGCGGCCTACCTGGCGGGTCTCGCGGTCGGCTTCTGGGCGGATGGCGACGAGATCTCGGCGCAGTGGGCCGTCGATCGCCACTTCGAGCCGGAGATGGCCGCCGCCGCCGCCGCCCGCCTCCGCGCCGGGTGGAACCGCGCCCTCGACCGTGCGGGGGGCTGGGCGGAGGAGGGGGCGTGAGAACGTCGTCCCTCGCCTTGAGCCGGACCCCATGTCGCGTATCGCGTGTTGCGTGACCTACGCAACACGCAACACCGCTCGCCATGACCCGCGACACGATGCTCTCCGCGCTCCAGGGCGCGACCGACCCCTGGGACCTCGTCATCGTCGGCGGTGGCGCGACCGGGCTGGGGTGCGCCATCGAGGCCGCCTCGCGCGGATACCGGACGCTCCTGCTGGAGCAGGACGACTTCGCAAAGGGCACCTCCAGCCGGTCGACGAAGCTGGTCCATGGCGGCGTGCGGTACCTCCGCCAGGGCAACGTGTCGCTGGTGCTGGAGGCGTTGAAGGAGCGCGGGCGGCTGCTCCACAACGCGCCGCACCTCGTCCACGACCTCGCGTTCGTCGTTCCCAACTACGCGTGGTGGGAGGGGCCGTTCTACGGCGTCGGAATGCGGGTCTACGACCTGATGGCGGGGCGCTCTGGCTTCGGCCGCAGCAAGAACCTGTCGAAGGAGGAGACGCTGGAACGCCTGCCGACCCTCGAACCCGACGGGCTGGACGGCGGCGTGGTCTACTACGACGGCCAGTTCGACGACGCGCGGCTGGCGATCAACATGGCGCAAACGGCGGCGGACCAGGGGGCGGTTCTGCTCACGTACTGCGAGGTCACGGGGCTGGTGAAGGAGGGGATGGAGGTCGTCGGCGTCGAGGCGCGCGACCGGGAAACGGGCGCCGAGCACACGATCCGGGCTCGCGTGGTGATCAACGCGACCGGCGTGTGGACCGACACCGTCCGCCGGATGGACGACCCGGCGGTACGGCCGATGATGCAGGCCAGCCAGGGCGTCCATATCGTGCTCGACAAGAGCTTCCTGCCCGGCGACCACGCGATCATGGTCCCCAAGACCGACGACGGGCGCGTGCTCTTCGCCATCCCGTGGCACGACGTGGTGGTGATCGGGACGACCGACACGCCGGTCGAGACGGCCGACCTGGAGCCCCGGCCGCAGCAGCAGGAGATCGACTTCCTGCTCCGCCACACGGCGCGCTATCTCACCAAGGACCCAACTCCGGCCGACGTCAAGAGCGTCTTCGTCGGCCTGCGCCCGCTCGTGGCCGACCCCGATGCCGAGGGAGGCACGGCGGCGCTCTCGCGCGACCACGTCCTCCACATCGCCGACTCCGGGCTGGTCACCATCACGGGCGGCAAGTGGACGACGTACCGGAAGATGGCCGAGGACACCATCGACCAGGCGGCGATGCTGGCCGGGCTCGACGACCAGCCGTCGGTCACGGCGACGCTCCAACTCCACGGCGCCCACGCGCACGCCGAGGTCTTCGGCGACCTCGCGGCCTACGGCGCCGACGCGCCCGAACTCCAGGCGTTGATCCGCGAGGATGCTCGCCTCGGGGACCGTCTGCACCCGGACCGCCCCGTCGTCGCCGGCCAGGTGGTGTGGGCGGCGCGAGAGGAGATGGCGCGGACCGTAGAGGACGTGCTGGCCCGCCGCACGCGCGAACTGTTGCTCGATGCCCGCGCGTCGATCGCGATGGCCCCCCGCGTCGCGTCGCTCCTGGCCGAGGAGTTGGGCCGTGACGCCGACTGGGAGGCCGCACAGGTGGAGGCGTACAGGGCGATCGCGACCGGCTACCTCCTGGCCGACGCCTGACCGTGCCGAGCCTCGATGACACGCTCGTCCTCGCCGACCGGTTGATGGACGCCCTCGGTCGCGACCTCCTCGGCGAGCCGCTGCAGGCTCGTGGCTGGAGCGTGGGCCTGGATCGTGCTCGGCGTCGGCTGGGGGCGTGCCACACAGGCAAGAAGCGGATCACCGTCTCGGCGCACCTGATGCCGTCGCTGCCGCCGGAGGAGGTGGAGGACACCCTCCGCCACGAGATCGCGCACGCCATCGATCACGAGCGGCGCGGGAGGACCAACCACGACCGCGTCTGGAAAACGCTCGCCGTCGCCTGCGGCGCCCGTCCCGAGCGGACGTTCAAGGGGGACCTGCCCGACGACAGCATTGAGGCGGCATACCGAGCCGTCTGCCCGTCGTGTGGGGCGACCTCAGGGATGCACCGCCAGCCGATCCACGCGTGTCGCTGCCGGGCTTGCTACGCGGCAAGGCGGCCGGCCTACCTCGCGGTGACGCACGCGGCTTCCGGTAGGGTCATCTGGCCAGGCGGAGCGACGCCGGGCGTCTTCGGAGGCTGGGTCGGCGTCGAGGCGACGTGTCCGGGCTGCGGCGTCACGGTCCGCCGCGCGCGGACGCCGAGGCGGGCGATGGCATGCGGTGCGTGCTGCCAGCGCCACGCGGGCGGGCGCTTCGACGAGCGGTTCCGGCTGACGTTCAGGGGGGCGAGGCAGGAACGCTAAATCGGAGACGGGTGCACTTTCACCCCCGCCCGCCGGACGGACAGAACTGATAAGAAAGGCCCGCCCCATCACTGTCCGCGTGGTCTTGGGCCAGGGGCTCGCCTGCGTCTCGCTCGGCGTCCATGTGAAGGCGGAAGAGTGAGCGGGAGGCGTCGCGGATCAACGACCTCACGGCCGGGGGGCGCCCACGATCTCCGGGACCCGCTCGACTTCGTCACGGGCCTCGGGCTCAGCCTCGCCCACGACATTGTAGACACAGGCCTCGGCGGGGCGCTCGCGGTCGATCGCGTCGAGGGGGAGGGCTCGACGTCGGTCCTTCGGCTCCCGTAGAGCGTCCTGTCCAGGGCGACACCCCGCGCTGAGGCGGTCTCTCGCGTGCTCTTCCGCGCGGTCTCCGTTTATTCCACCGCAGGACGCTCTCCGCCACGGCACAGTGATCGCGTGGGCCAGACGCATCCACACGCCTTTCGGTCGCATGTCCCACCTCGCGTCGCCCCCGCTCTCCCGGTTCCCGAGTCTCTCGGAGCCGTCGTCGCTGTGCTCGTCGCCGCGCGACGCCTTCGACATCTACGCCCACCCCCGAGAGGCAACGTGACATGAGCACCTGGCTCTCCCCCAACGCCCGGCGCACGATCCGCCGCGTCGTCCCCTTCGGGGTGATCTGGTTTCTGGTGGACCACGTGTTCTCGGTCTCGAACTACGCGGCGGTCGGGAGCTTCTCGGCCGATTCCCACGAGGCCATCCAACTCGACGCCGGGATCTACGTCTTCGCCAGCCTGGCGTCCGTGGCCGTCGGGTGCCTCGTCGGAGTCGTCGAGCTGCTGTTCCTGAACCGGGCTTTCGCCACGAGGAGCCTCGGGGCCAAGCTGGTGGGGAAGACGCTGTTCTACGTCGCCTTCCTGACCGTCGTCGTCGTCGTCTTGTATCCCATCGCAGCGGCGATGGAGATGGGGACCGGGTTGAGCGACGCCCGCGTCTGGGAGCGCCTCGGGGCGTTCGCGGTCAGCATGGAGAGCCTGAGCACGGGCGTCCAGATCACGACGTCCCTCGTCGTCTCGCTGTTCTACGCCGAGATCAGCGAGCACCTGGGCGCCCGCGTCCTCACCAACTTCCTCACGGGGCGGTACCACACGCCGAAGCAGGAGCGGCGCGTGTTCCTCTTCTCGGACATGAAGTCCTCGACCGCGATCACGGAGCGGCTGGGGCACGCCCGCTACTTCGAGTTCCTCCGCGCCTACTACGACGCCCTCGCCGACGCGGTCGTCCGGCACGAGGGCGAGGTGTACCAGTACATCGGCGACGAGATCGTCGTGTCATGGCCGGAGGAGGCCGGGCTCCGCGACGCGAACAGCGTCCGGTGCGCGCTCGCGATGCGGGCGGCACTCCGGACGAGAGCGGGCTGGTTCGAGGAGCGGTTCGGCATTGCGCCGGACCTCCGGGCGGGGGTGCAGACCGGGGACGTGACGACGGGCGAGATCGGCGCCCTGAAGAAGGAGATCGTGTTCACCGGCGACGTGCTCAACCAGACGGCCCGGATCCAGGCGCTGTGCAAACCGCTCGGCGAGGACGTCCTCGTGGGCGACGCGCTGGCGGCGCGGCTCAAGGAGGCGGACGGATGGACGCTCCGGCCGGTCGGCGACCAGGTGCTCCGGGGGAAAGAGCAGCCGGTGGCGCTGTTCGCGGTGGACGTGCCGGAGGCGGAGGACGACGGCGCCCCCGCACCGCGGACCGGGCAGCCCGTGTCCGTGGCTGGGGGGCCCTCGCCTCACTCTCACGCCGCGGCGACGGCCTTGAGCATCCGGGAGAACGGCCGCGCGGGCTCGTCGAACTGATCGAGCGTCCCCACGACGTACAGGTCGCGTTCGGGGCTGTAGCAGGCCATTCGCGCCGTTCGCGCCCGAGTGGCCGATCAACTCGGGGGACCTTCGGGATACGCGCAACATGTCATCATCGCCGCGTCACGTGCGGAGGTCCCGTTCGAAGGCGGCCGCCTCGTCGGCGTGCTCGCGCGCGCGACGGAGGCTCCGCCCGGCGAGGTGGTCGGCCGTCCGGCGGAGCCACGGCGACGCCGCCACCCACTCGGGCCGCCGGTGAGCGACCCAGAGGCCGCCGCCGAGCACGGCCACGCCGAGCGCGAGGTTGGCGACGACCCAGGCGAGGCTCGTCCCGGCGACGAGGTCGACCCCGGCCGCCCACTCGGCCGCAACGACGAGGACGGGGAGCCAGACGAGCGGGGCCGCCAGCAGGACGTTCCGGACGACCCGGCTCCGGAGCGCGTTCAGCGCCGCGAGATGGCCCTGCACCTCGACGACCGGCGCGGCGAGGTCGAGCCGTCCCAGCCGTTCGAGCTGGCGGACCGTCGCGACCAGGTACGCGGCGCTCAGCGCCAGCAGGAGCGCGGCCGACGCGACGGCGGGCCATGGTGACGCCGCGTGCGTCGCGACAAACCAGGCGAGCAGGCCCGTCACGGCGCCGCTCCCGGCCACCTCCAGCCAGAGCGACCACCGGAGCGGGCCAAGCGCGGAGCGCGAGCGTCGGAGCGAGGCCTCGGCGCGCTGCTCGCGGTCCGCCGCGTCGCTCGCGTCGAGCCGCCGGTCGATCTCGTCGAGGGCGAGTTTGAGGTCGTCGAGCGTCATGGGAGGGGGGGGCGGTCTGTAAGGGAGGGCCCGGGTGCGAGGTCGGCCCGGATCTGCGTGCGGAGACGGCTCAGGCGCGTGCTCACGTTCGTGGCCGAGAGGCCGAGGACGTCGGCAACCTCGGCGTTGCGGTACCCCTCCAGGTGGAGCAGGAGGAGCGCGCGGTCGAACGCGCCCAGCCGGTCCACGACGCGGTAGAGGGCGCGGACGCGGTCGTCGTCGTCGGCCGAGAGCGTCGCGGCGTCGACGGGCTCGTGGTCGAGGGCGTCGTAGGACTCGACGGTCCGGTCGCGGAGGGCGGCCCGCCGGACGTGGGAGATGGCGACATTGAGGGCGACCCGGTAAGCCCACGTCGAGAACGGCCGGTCGGGGTCGTAGCGCCCGAAGGCGCGCCACAGGTGCTCGGTGATCTGCTGGGCGAGGTCGCGCTGGTCCTCGGGATGGCGGCAGTACGTCGCCGCCACCTTGCGAACGATCCCGTGGTGCCGGTCGAGGAGGGCCTCGAACCGGGCCTGCGGCGAGTCGTCCGGAGAGCGAGAGAAAAGCACAGAGAGGATCATCGCTCGTCTCGGTACCACTCGATGGACTCTACATCGTACGCCACCTCGGCCGCCTTCATCCCCCCCGACGACAGCGCCACGGCGAGCACGCGGCGGCCCGTCCACGGGACCTGCGCCGACCAGAGCTGATGGAACCCGGAGAACGGGAGGACCAACTCCTGCGCCGTCGCGCTCGGCTCCAGGACGACAGCGTGGTAATCGACGGTGCCGACATCGGCGGTCTGGAGCTTGAGCGCGAGCGGCCCGCTCAGCGCGCGGAGACGGACGCGGACGCCATCCCAGCCGGACACGTCGCGCGGAACGCCCGTGGCGTCGAGCGGAAGGACGAGCTCAACGAACCCGATGCCCGCCGGGCCCGGCCGAAGCGACGCCTCGACGCGGAGCACACCGTCCGAGACCGCAGTCTCGATCTCCGAGGTGCCGCCGATCGCCTCGTCGGTCACGACGCGCCACGCGGTCCCGAGCGTGCTCGCGAGGGTCTCCGAGGCGAAGTCGTCCACGAGGGGGGCGGTCAGCGGCTCCGCCGGGAGCGGGCCGAGCAGGGCCTCGCGGTCGACCACGCGGCCGTTTGACACGACGAACTCGACGTCCTGCGTCCGGCGCACGTCGTCGAGCGGTGAGGCCGCGAGGACGACGAGGTCGGCCCGGTCGCCGACCCGGAGCCCGACCCGCCGGCCGAGGAACGCGCCCGCCTCGGTCGTGGCCGCGGCCAGCGCTTCGCGGGGCGTGAGCCCGGCCTCGACGAGGAGCGCCAGCTCGTGGTGGAGCGAGAACCCCTGGATCGTCCCGAGGACGCCCGCGTCGGTCCCGGCGAGGACGGGGACGCCCGCCCGGTGCAGCTCCCGGACGGCGGCGAGGCGGCCGGCCCGTTCCTCGCGTTGCCGCTCGGCGATGGCTTGGAACTCGGGTCCGAGCGGGGCCGAGTACCCCGCGACGACCGAAGGCGAGACGACAGCCGCGAGCAACGGCGCGTCGCGCCACGGGCGGGTCGTGAGGTCGGAGAGCCCCAACTCGCCCGCCAGGGCGGGGATGGCGACGGTGCCGTGCGTCCGCATCGCCTCCACGACGGCGTCGGGCACGGGTGCGGGGGGGAGGTGCGTCACGGCCGACGCGTCCGCCCGAACGACGTCGACCACGCCTGCCCACGAGTCGACGTGTACGACCGTCTGGAGCCCGAGCGCGCGGGCGGCCTCGACGACGGCCTCCATCGTCGGCCGGTCCATCGACACGAACGAGCCGTCTGGGGTCGTGTACGCCAGCTTGACCACGTCCGGGCGGCGCTCGGCGAGCGCCGCGACGACGCGCCGCGCCTCGTCCGGCGTCGCGACGGTCCGCGTGGGCAGGCCTATCTGGGTGCCGTAGCCTCCGGGCGCGGTGAGCAGCGGCCCCGCGGCGTGGACGTCGGCGGCGTCTCGTCTCTCAGACCCGGTCGCAGCGCGCTGGCGGTCGCGGAGGGCGAAGATGGCGTCCTCGTCGGCGAACAGGTCGAGGAACCCGGTCACCCCAGCATAGAGCATCCGCCGGGCGGCCCCCTCGGTGCCGAGCGTCTCGACGCCGGATGGGGAGAGGTTGCCGTAGCTGTGGACGTGGAGGTCGACGAGGCCGGGGAGCACGGCGCGCCCCGCGACGTCGAGTCTGGGGCCGTCGTACTCCGCCGGCGGAGCGTCGAGGACGGCGGCGACCGTGTCCCCTCGGAGCAGGAGCGCCCCCGTCCTGGCCGCGTCGGTGCGGGGATCGACGAGGCGCGCGTTGAAGAGGAGCAGTTCGCCGGAGGGCGGCGGGGGCTGCGCGGCGAGGGGGCCGGCGAAGAGCAGGAGGGCGAACGCGGTCTGGAGTCGGAGCACGAGAGGGTGGGCGGATGTACCCGTGGTTCGCACGAGGCCCGGAATCGTCACACGGGCCGACAGCCTGCCTCAGGCAGATGCGCCAACCGACCGCAGGTAGATCGCCCACCGGCTCAGCGCCTGCTTGCCGCTCCCTCGTCTCTTCCCTCCGATCAACCGTCTCGCTTCGGCAGGGCTTTCGCGAGCCCGACCGCGCCGGCGACAATCAGGATGACCATCCCGACCGCCCACCAGCTGTACGGCATCTCGAGGAAGACCTCCCCCGTCACCGCTGCGATGACCAGGCCGGCGACGGCCGTCAGAATCGTGGCGAGCGCTCCGGTGATGCGTTGCCAGGGCGGCAGGCCGTACCCGCTGAACCACCGGTCTACCCAGGCGGTCGCGTCCCGAGTCGGGTCGCCGGAGGTAGGAGGAGGCGGGACTACCTCGCCCGAGTAGCCGTGTCGGATGCCCCCCCACACCAGGCCCCCCACCGTGACCGCTCCGTACACGACGGGCATCCAGTACCACGCGTCGAAGCGCGCCCCCGCCCGAGCGGCCAGGACCGCGCCGACGAGGGCGAGACCGGCGCTGACGAGCATCAGAAATGCTCCGATCCGGGCTCGAGTAAACACGGTCACAATGGACATCATGAGGGGGCTGTCAACCCGTTCGTGAACGGCACGACGGGCTGGCGTTCAGCGACCTGCGGCCGGTAGCGGTACGATCAAAGCTACGCGGCTGGCGCCGTTGTGGTAGTCGATGAGGCGATGCCACCGGGCTCGCGGAGGCCTATATCAGGGACCTGAGGTGGCCGCCCGTTTAGCGGCCCCTTTCGCCAGCAACAGAGCCAACCCCCTGTACCCGCGTCGGCGCCGCCGGCTCGACCGAACAGCCCACTTGGGAAACAGCGTCTGACAACCGCGCAGTTGTTAGTTGTCGGAGTCTCAGGCTGAGTGAGGGGCCGGGCGGCAGGAGGTAGAGCCGTTGACTGGCCCACAGAGGGGCGCACCGCGTCGGCGTATATGAGCCCGACGCCGAATATATTCGCCCGGTGTCATTCTGTATCTAATAATCTGTATTAAATATTGATTTGATGTATTTGTATGCGCAAATTATATGAAAGGATGTTTCTGTAGGGTTGGATATGCGCGAAGACTATTAAAACGAAGAAGGCCCGTATCCGGTTGCTAGGCAACCAGATACGGGCTTCCGGGGGTGGAGATGCCGGGAGTCGAACCCGGGTCCGAGAGACGCTACAGTCCAGGCGTCTACGAGCGTAGTCAACGCTTTAAGGGTCTTTGTCCGTCCGGCGTGGCCCGCTGACGGGCTTCCGGGTGGACGCAGGCTGATTAGATCTCGTCCGTCGGGCTCAGCCGGAGCCTTCGGGACCAGCTCACTCTAGTCGGTGCCTCGCGAAGCGATAGTGAGCGTCCGCTCCGCGAGACAGCTAGCGGCGTGTTTACGCGGCCAGCGAGTAGGAGTAGTCGTTCGCAGCTACAATTGCGGTCCAATGGGTCTTGCGGGCGTATTGGACACCACCCGGCGCGCAGCCTGCCGCACACGTCTCTCGTCGAAACCGTGTCATCCCCAAAGAACAGTCAGGGCCGAGGCCGCTGAGGAAGAGACAACGTACGCACACTCGGCAGGGTGCCTACTCCGTCGCGTCTTCATCCCGGTCGCGGGGCGTCCCGAGGGGGACCAGGCCGCGCTCGGAGAGGGCTTCGGACAGCGGACCCAGCACCGCCTGGCGGAGCGTGCCGTCGAGCGCATACACCTTCGTCCGCCCCCCGAAGAGGAGGGACCGGCGCTCCCCCCGGACGTACACCCGGACGAAGCCGCCGTCGAGCGGTACGAGGTCCAGCGCGGCCTCGGTCTTCGAGAACAGCCCTGTGTCGACGCGGCGTGGCGCAGTGCTCACGATGACCGAGTCGACGGATGGGGTGAGCGTCCAGCCGGCCGCCTCGGCAGCCTCGCGGAGGTGCGCCGTCACATCGGCCTGGTCTGCGCGGACCTCGTAATCGCGGTACGGCGGGCTGAACCGGGGCGCGCAGGCCGCCAGGGCGAGGAGGAGAGCGAGGAAGGCGAGTCGAACCATGACGTTCCGATGCTACCGCTTCCACTCGCCCGGCGCGAGGGACAAAAAAAAGCCGGGCGGACACGCTCACCCGTACGTGTCCGCCCGACGGTGCGCAGGCCGAAGCCGTGACGCGCACTTTGGTATCGCTCTTTCACGCCCCCTGCGTCATGCGCTCGTGGACGTGCTGGGTTTCCTGACAAGGGGCGTGCCATCCGCAGCCGGACGGCAAAATCTCTTCTCCTGCGAAGCCAGAGGCGGGCTCCTAGCGATAGAAAGCACCGCCCGTCTACTGTGCTGGACAGGTCTGTATCCGATTCGGTACGACCCTAAGGCTCGCTCTCGTTGCGAGTCGCTCTCAGAGTGCGTCAGAGGAGGCTTGAAGGGGAGCACGCGTGAAGCCTCGGTCAGAATCCCGCCCATGCGCCGTGTACGACCGCGACGGCTTTACCTTTGCTTTCTACGGCCTGACCAGACCTCATCACCCAACCCAACGGCCCCTATGCCCTGCGGTAAGAAGCGTAAGCGACACAAGATCGCGACCCACAAGCGGAAGAAGCGGCTCCGGAAGAACCGCCACAAGAAGAAGAACCGCTAGCGGTGGGCCGGGCGGGCGCCTCGCGCCTGCCTGCCGACGCGATCGGCACCTCTGTCAGGCCGTCCCCAGATCGGGGGCGGCCTGTTTCCGGTTGAGTCGGTCGGATCTCACGCCGCCCCGTTATCTTGCGTTGTCCAACGCCTCGGTCCCCCCACCTCCTCTCATGAGCCAGCGCACTCGAGCGGTCCGCGCCTCTCTCTTCGGTTTCCTCGTCGGCGGCGCGGCTGGCGTGACAGTCGGCCTTCTACTCGCGCCTGACGAAGGACGCCAACTCCGGCGCCGGGCAGCCTACCTGCTGGACCGCTGGGCGGGTGATCTCGCGGCGGTCGTGGACCGTCTCGACCGCGACGGGGCCTCCAGCGACGCCCGCGCCCGCGCCGATGCGCTGGTCGCCGACGCGCGTCAGCAGGCCGAGGACCTCCTCTCGGAGGCCGACGCGCTCATCAGCCAGGCCCGCCTCGGCCGGTCCGGCGACGGCGCCTAGCCGATCTCTTTTCCTTCTGCGCGTCTACGCGCGACCACTCCGGTACCGGCACTCGTGCGTTTTACGATTCTCCTCCCCAGCGCGGAGGGCAAGGCGACCGGGGGCAACCCCCTCGCCCCCGACATGTTCGACTATCGCTCGTCGAACACGTTCAACTACTTCTCGCAACTCAACCCCGAGCGTCGAGCACTCATCGATGCGCTCCAGACCCAGGTCCGGGACGGCAGTGATGAGGACCTGGCCAAGCTCTTCGGTGTCAAGGGCGACACGCTCCAGGAGGCCGTCAGCGTAAACCTCGACGTGTACCGCAGCCCGCTCATGGCGTCTGTGGACCGCTACGGGCCGGGTGTGATGTACGCCGCGATGGACTTCGCGGGACTGCCGACGGGCTCGCAGCGACGGCTGTTGGAGAACGGGGTCATCTTCTCGGGCCTCTTCGGTCTGCTCCGGCCCGACGACCTGATCCCGAACTACCGGCTCAAGATGGACGCCAAGGTGGAGGGCATCGGGAAGGTGGCGAACTACTGGAAGGTGCCCCTCTCGACAGCGCTCAACGACTTGGTGGCGGGCCATGCGGTCTGGAACCTTCTGCCGGGCTCCCACGAGGCGGCTTGGGATGACGCGGGCACCTACGGCCGGATGATCCGGGTCAAGTTCTACAAGGAAGATGAGACGGGCGAGCGCACGGCCGTCTCGCATGGCGTCAAGGAACTGCGCGGCGCTCTCGTGGCCCACATCGTCAACGAGACGGCGGACTCGATCGGCTCGCTCGACCTTTGGGAGCCGCCGGACGGCTACGAGGTCGACCACGACGCCTCCGAGATCGACGAGGCCGGGGGCGGGACCGTCGTGATGGTGTCCAGTCCGGGTTGGGAGAAGCGCCGGGCGTCGCGTCGCAAGGCCCGCGCCGAGGCCGAGGCGGAGGCTGCTGCCGCCCGCCGCGCCCGCGAAGAGGACGACGACTAGAGAGCCGTCAGGAGTCAGAGCCGACCGCCTGACCTGACGGCTGACATCTGATCACCGACGCCTTCTCACCATGTCCGTCGTCATCGGCATCGCCGGAGGGTCCGGCTCGGGCAAGACCACCGTCCAGCGCCGCGTCATGGAGCGGTTCGGGACGCGCCGGATCGCGCTGCTCGACCACGACGCCTACTACCGGCCGCTGGACCACCTCTCGCCGGAGCAGCGCGCACGCTTCAACTTCGACCACCCGGACGCGCTGGAGAGCGACCTGATGGTGGCCCACCTCGACCGCCTCATCGCGGGCGAGGCCGTCGAGAAGCCGACCTACTCGTTCGAGACGCATAGCCGGCTGGAGGCGACGCAGACCGTCGAGCCGCGCCCCGTCGTGTTGGTGGAAGGCATCCTCGTCCTCGCCGAGCCCGCCCTCCGGGAGCGGATGGATGTCAAGCTGTTCGTGGACGCCGCGCCCGACGTGCGGCTGATGCGCCGGATGGAGCGTGACCTGCACGAGCGGGGGCGCTCCGTGGAGTCGGTGCTCGAACAGTACCGGCGGACGGTGCGCCCGATGCATCTCGAGTTCGTGGAGCCTTCCAAGCGCCACGCCGACGTGATCATCCCCCGCGGGGGGCAAAACCAGGTGGCCATCGACATGGTGCTCGCACGGGTGCAGTCGCTGCTGGACCTCGACGCGCGCGGCTAAGTCGGTTGGGGGCGGTCTGAGCGTCGAGCCTGGATCTACCGGTCGGCGGAGCCGCTCAGGATCCGGACGCCGTCCAGCACCAGCGTCGGCTCGACGCGGTCCACCTCGGGGATGCGCTCGGCCAGCCAGCCAGCCCAGCCACCGGTGGCGATCACGAGCGCCTCGCCGCTGAGCGCGGCCTGCGTGCGGTGGAGAAGGCCCGCTACGCCGTCGACCACGAGGACACCGAGGCCAGCCTGGATGGCACCGACCGACGAGTCGCCGACGGGCAGGACGGCGTCCGGCCAGGGGACCTCGGGGAGTTGGCCGGTGCCGCGAGCCAGCGACCGCCGCAGGAGATCCGGGCCGGGCAGGATGGCGCCGCCGAGGTAGGCGGGCTCCGCCGACACCACCTCGGTCGTGAGGGTGGTCCCGGCGTCGAGCGCGATCACCGGCCCCCCCCGGGCGAGCGCGTGCGCGGCGACGGCCGCCGCCAGCCGGTCCGTCCCCAACGTGTGCGGCGTCGCGTACGCCATCCGGAAGGGGAGGGAGAGGTCGACCGAGACGACCAGCGGTGTGGTCCCCGTGAGAGCGGTCAGCACGTCCACCAGTGGCGGCGTCAACCTCGGCACGACGGAGCAGAGTCCGCTCGCCCCGACCTCGCCCGCCAGCTTTCCGAGGCGGGCCATCCAGACCTCGACCGATGCGTCGTCTGAGGGAAACCGGGTGACCTCAGACCACGCGCCATCCCACACCGCTGCCTTGACGGTCGTGTTGCCAACATCGAGGGCGAGGAAGGGCACAGCGTTCAAGAGCGTCGAGCGGGGTGGGTCACGGCGCCGCATCTGGCCGCTTCTGCCGAGTGCTGATTCGCTTTTCCCACGAACGCGACGACCTACAGCGACTCGATGCGGACGGCGTCGATGCGGTTGGGGCTGGCCTTGACGATGGTGAAGCGATGGCCTGCGTGGTCGAAGGCGTCGCGCTCGGCGGGGACGCTGCCCATGTGGGCGAGCACGAACCCGGCCACGGTGTCGAAGTCTCCCTCCTCCAACTCGATGCCCTCCTCCTCGGCGAGGGCCTCCAACTCGACGCGGCCGTGGACCAGCACCGTTCGGTCGTCCACGCGACGGATGGGCGCAGCGACGGGGTCGTGCTCGTCGCGGATGTCGCCGAAGAGCTCCTCCAGCAAGTCCTCCAGCGTCACGATGCCCGCCGTGCCGCCGTACTCGTCCACGGCGACCGCCAGCGTGGTGCCGCCCTGGAGGAAGTCGAACAGCAGGTCGCGCGCAGGCTTCGACTCCGGGACGACGCGGGCCGGGCGGAGGATGGAGCCCAGCGTCTCGGGCGCGTGGAAGAGGTCGTGCGCGAGGACCACGCCCACGATCCGGTCCACGTTCTCGCGGTAGACCGGCAGGCGGCTGTAGCCGGTGTCGATGAACGTCTTGCGGACCTCCTCGATGGTCGCGCCTTCCTCGACGGCCTTGATCTCGGTCCGCGGGATCATCGAGTCCTTGACGCGGAGGCTGCGGAGCTCGAACACGTTGGAGAGGATCTCCGACTCCTCCTCGTCGAGGTCGAGCGTGCCCGTCTCGCGGCTCTCCCGGATGACCAGTTCGAAGTCGCGCTGGAGGAACTGCTGCACGGTGCCTGCCTCGCCCTTCGCCATGCGCACGAACAGCCCGCTCACCCAGCCGGCGGCCTTGATGAACACCCAGAAGATGCCGTACGTCAGCTTCAGCGGTCCGGCGAGCACGAGCAGGACGCGGACCGGCGGCTGCCGCAGCAGCGACTTCGGAATCACCTCGCCGAGGACCAGCACCACCAGCGCCGCGATCACGGTCTGGGCGACGAGCACCCAGGGGCCGGGCTCCGCAAGGCCGAGCGCGCCCCCGAAGAAGGCTTCGAGCGGCGGCTCCAGCGCGAAGCTCATCAGCATCGAGTAGACCACCAGCGCGATGTTGTTGCCCACGAGTGTCGTGGTGAGCAACGTGCCGGGGTCGGCCAGGAAGTCCTGGACCACCTTGCCCATCCGGCCGGACTGGCGCGCGCGTGCCTCCGTCTTGAGCCGGTTCGCCGTCACGAACGCGATCTCCGAGCCGGAGAAGAACGCGCTCAGGGCGAGCATGAGCAGGATGAGGAGGAAGACGGTCATGGTGGGGTGAAGGGCGACCGGGAAGGGGTGAAGGGCTCGTCGCTCCTCACCCTTCGACCGCTACCTCCCTTGGAACTCCGGCGTCTGGCGCTCCAGGAAGGCCATCACGCCCTCCGCGAAGTCCTCGGTGGCGGCGCACTGGGCGAACAGGGCGGCTTCCTGCTGGAGCCCCTGTGGCATCGGCAGCTCTGCCGCGCGGAGGGCCTGGAGCGTCATGGCCACCGCGACGGGCGCCTTCGACGCGATCGTCAGCACGAACTGGCGGGCCGTCTCCAGCAGGTCCGCCTGGGGGACGACGCGGTTCACGAGGCCGATCTCGTAGGCGCGCTGCGCCGAGATCCGCTCGCCCGTCAGCAGCATCTCGGTCGCGATCCCGCGCCCGACGAGGCGCGGCAGGCGCTGCGTCCCGCCGAAGCCCGCGATCAGACCCAGCTGGACCTCGGGCTGGCCGAACTGCGCCGTCTCGGCGGCGACGCGGAGGTGGCAGGCCATCGCCAGCTCGCAGCCTCCGCCCAGCGCGAAGCCGTTGACGGCCGCGACGACCGGCTTGGGCGTGTTCTCGATGCTCGTGAACACCGCCTGCCCGCGTGCGGCGAACCGGTGGGCGTCGAGCGACTCCATGCCTGCGAACTCCGAGATGTCGGCCCCGGCGGCGAACGCCTTCTCGCCCGCGCCCGTGATCACGACGCCGCGGACATCGTCCTGACGGGCGAGCCGCAGCGCCTTCGACAGCTCGGCGACGAGCTGTTGGCTGAGCGCGTTGAGCGCGTCGGGCCGGTCGAGAGTGATCGTGAGGACGCCGTCGGCGTCGGTCTCCGTGCGGAGGGTCTGGAAGTCAGGCACGAGGGTGGGGGAGATGGGCAGTGGAAAACAGGAGCGGGCCGGCGGGAGGTCAATGGCGCCTCGGGGAGAGCGACGAGGCCCGAGGCGGATCTGCCTCGGCCCCTTCCCCGGTTCCTGCGGTCACAGCGAGCTTACCCCTCGCGCTGGCGGCGGCGGAGGTCGGCTTCCGTGTTGGCGGCGTCGCCCAGAATGTCGTCGAGGTCGTCCATGAGGCCGGCGTCAATGCGGCCCTCGACGCGCCCGATCTCTCCGGCGGACGACGTCTCGAAGGCCTCCAGGTCGAGTTCGTTGAGTCCGTCAATGCCGAGCGTGTCGTCGAGCGCCTCCATGGAGTGCTGCGTCTCCTCGACCTCGTTCATGAGCGTGTCGAGTTGGAAGGAGACCTCCTCGGGGTTCTGCATCGTCAGCGACTGCTCGTAGACATAGCGCGTCACGTCCTCGATGGTCTCCAGCTGGGCCTCGATGATGGCGAGGTTCTCGCCCGCCTTCTTGAACCGGTCGAGGCGCTTCTCCAGGATCAGCAGGCGCCGCTGCTTGATGGCGCGGACGCGGGGCGGGTCGGCCTGCATCTCGTTCTGGAGGCCCGTGATGGCGTTCACGATGTCGTTCTCGCCGGTCCGCCGCGCGAACTGGACGTAGCGCTCCTTGAGTTGGAGCAGGTTCAGGTGCGCGTCGAGCAGGCCGTCGAGCTTCTTGAGGTGCGCGTCGAGCAGGCCCTGGCTGGAGTACGGCAGCTTGGCGTAGTTGTCCTTGATCGCCTTCTCCATGTTCCGGAAGCGGACGTAGCGCTTCTGGTCGTCTTTGGCGAGGGTGCGAAAGACCTCGCGGTCGCGGGGCGCCTTGCGCCGCTCGTCGACCTTGCGGGAGCGGACGACGCGTTTGTAGCGCTCGTTGCGGGGGAGGATGCCGAGGTAGAGAAGCTCCGCGGCGGCGGCGAAGACGAGCAGGATGTTGGCGGCGGCCGCCCCCGGCAACAGGAGCGCCGTGACGAGGGCCAGGATCAGGAAGCCCAGGTTCACCGGGCTCATGAAGGCCTCCTTCGTGAAGTTGATCGTCTCGTCGGGCATTGCGGGGTGATGGGTGATAGGGTGATGGGTGATGGGTCGGGCGGGATGCCCTCACGCATCACGGATCACGCATCAGGCGGGGCGTCGGCCGATGGTCTTGGCACCGGCGTTGCCCGTCTCGGGCGTCTCGTCGGCGGGCGGGGGCGTGCGGCCGATGGTCTTGGCCGAGGCGGGCGCGCTCGGGCTGGCGGCATTCTGGGCGGCCTCCGGCGCGGTCGGCTCGCCGCCGCCCATCTGGGCCTTCATCTGCCGCACGAGGGCCTCGGCCTCGGCCTTGGCGAGCGCCTCGCGGTCGACCTCCTCGGCATTGCCGGTGACCGGCGCGAGGCCTTCGGTGGCCAGCTCGAAGCGAGCCTCCGACAGCGCCGCATCGCGCATCAGCTTGTCGGTCATCGCGTCGGTCTCGGCCTCCAGCTCCGGGTTGCGCATGGCGTTGAGCGCGTTGGCCGTGGAGGCCATGCGCTGGGCGCCACGGTGCTGCTGCTTGAGGGCGCGCAGCTTCTGGAGGTGGGCCTTCTCCTCGGCCTTGATGCGCTCGAACTCGGACTTGTCCATAATGGGTGCGGAATGCGGGAGGAGGGGGTGCGTAGAGGAGAGAACGCCATCCCTCCTCTCCGTATCCCATCGTCCCTCGTTACTCGGTGCGCTCGCGGGTGCCGCCGCCGCCACCGGTGGTGGACGGGGCCTCCTCTTCGGGAATGCGAAGCTGGGGCGTCGGCGCGGCTTCCTGGGCGGGCTCGGACATGCCCATCTCCAGCTTGAACTGCTTGACGAGCTCAGCGGCCTGGATTTCCTGGGCGTCCTCCTCGATCTGCATCGACTCCGTGTCGATCGAGTCGAGGGCCATCTCCATGCGGGCCTCGTTGCGCGCGGACTGCTCGTTGACGCGCTGCACCATCTCGTCGTGCGTCTGGTCGACGCCGGCGACCTCGAACTGCTCCAGCGTGTCGGCGATCTTGGCCTGCCACTTGGCGCGGTCGTGGGCGCGGATGGCCTCCTTGGCCTCCTGCATCTTCTTCTCGCGCTCGCGCATGAAGGCCTTCTTGACCTGGAGCGCCTTGTCATAGGCCTGCTCGGCGAACTGGAGCTGCTCGCCCGTCCGCGTCTGCGCCTCCTTGACGCCCTGCAGCTGGACCGCGTAGCGCTGCGCGATGTCGTCGCGACCCGCGTTGATGGCCGCCTTGATCTTGCTCGTCAGCGAGGACTGCTCGGCGGTGTAGCGGCGGTGCTCCTTCTGGAGCAGCATCACGTTGGCCTTCACCGTCGCGATGTTCTCGTTCATCTTCGGGACCTGATCGTTCAACTCGCGCATGTTCTGCTCGAGGATCAGGCGGGGGTCTTCCATCGCAGAGATGGCGCCGCCGAACATCGATTTGATGAGGCGGGTGAATCGCTTCCACATGGGGGCTGTCGGGTCGGGTGGGGAGGCGCCGCAAGCTACGCGGGATGCCGGGAAGGCGAGTCCTACGACAGAGGCGCGGAATGGTTGTCCGGGCCCGCTGGCTCGTGGGCGAGAGCAAAGAGACGTCGGGAACTGGCAGAAGCGAGAGGGGGCGAGGAGGCTCCGACGCAGAGGCCGCCTCTGGCGAGTCCCTAGTCCGCGTTCCCCATGCCTCGCTCCCAACGCGTGCCGTCGAAGCGGTCCAGCAGCAGCGGACGGGGCGTCGGGGGGGCAGCGCCGAGGGTGAACGCGGCCCGGACTGCCTCGGTATCCGCGCGGGAGGGGTCGGAGGCATAGATCTGGGCGAGGACATCGCCCGCCTCGACGCGCTCGCCGAGCGTCTTGTGGAGCACGAAGCCCGCCTTGGGGTCCACGTCGTCCTCTTTCCTGGCCCGGCCCGCGCCGAGGTCGACGGCGGCGTAGCCGAGCGCGAGGGGATCAATGTCTGCCACGAAGCCGGACGTGTCGGCGGTGACGGTGGCGACCGGCTCGCCCATGAGCGCGTCGGGGTCGTCGAGCGCGGCCACGTCTCCGCCCTGTGCGGCCACGATCTCCTGGAGGATGCCGAACGACCAGCCGTCGCGCAGGGCCGCCGAGGCCAGCCGCCGCCCGGCCTCGGGGCTCTCGGTCGCACGTCCGAGGTGGAGCATCTCGCCCGCCAGCGCCAGCGTCACCTCCACGACATCGTCGCACGGGCCACCCGCAGGCGTCTCCTCCTTGAGCAGGCGGATGGCCTCGGCCGTCTCCGGGCCGTTGCCGATGGCCCGCCCGAGCGGCGTGTCCATGTTGGTCAGCAGCGCGACCGTCGGCGTGCCGAAGCCGATGCCGACGCGCACGAGCGTCTCGGCCAGCTTCCGCGCCCGCGTCTCGTCTTTCATGAAGGCGCCTCGGCCGACCTTCACGTCCAGCACCAGCGCGTCGATGCCCTCGGCGAGCTTCTTGGACAGGATGGACGCCGCGATGAGCGGGATCGACTCGACGGTCCCGGTCACGTCGCGGAGCGCGTAGAGGGCCTTGTCGGCCGGGGCGATCTCGCCCGTCTGGCCGATCAGCACCGTGCCCACCTCGGCGAGCACCTCGCGGTAGCGCTCAATGGAGAGCCCGACGTCGAAGCCGGGGATGGCTTCCAGCTTGTCCAGCGTGCCGCCGGTGTGGCCGAGGCCGCGCCCCGAGATCATCGGCACGGGCACGCCGCAGGCGGCCACCATCGGCGCGAGCACCAGCGACACCTTGTCGCCGACGCCGCCCGTCGAGTGCTTGTCCACCTTGACGCCCTCGATGTCCGACAGGTCGAGGACGGTTCCGCTGTGGAGCATCGCCCGCGTCAGGGCGACCGTCTCGTCGTCGCTCAGCCCGCGCAGAAACGCGGCCATGAGGAAGGCCGACATCTGGTAGTCGGGTACGTCGCCTGCCGTGTAGGCGGCGATGAGCGCAGCGATCTCGTCGGGGGCGAGGAGGCCGCCGTCACGCTTCTTCGTGATCAGGCGGACGACGTTGAGGTCGGACACGGGGAGGGAGGAGGGGCGTGGGGCGAACGGCCGAGACGGGCAGGCGCTCGCAGAAGGGCCGGTGCAGGGTACGACGCGCGACCGGATGGGCTCGGCAGCGGGCGCAAACGCAACGAGGCGGGCGGCGTGAAGCCACCCGCCTCGGCGGAAATCGGCGGAGCGGCTGTTAGGCCTGCTCGGCGGCCGCAGCCTCGCGGGCGGCCTGGTCGGCGGCGTCCTGCTCCTGCGCGGCGACGGCCTGCTTGGCCTGCGAGTTGCCGTAGCGGCGCATGAACTTCTCGACGCGGCCGGCGGTGTCGACCATCGTCTTCTTGCCCGTGTAGAACGGGTGGTTGGACGAGTCGACCTCGGACTTGTAGTCCTTGCCCATCGTCGAGCGCGTCGTGAACTCGGTCCCGTCCGCGAGGGTGACGGTGACGAAGGGGTAGTCGGGGTGGATGTCGTTCTGCATCGGAGTAGGCCGTTTGGCGGACAGCGAAGGTACAGGGGGCACGCGGGCAGCCCAAGAGGGGCGGGCGGTGTTCCTCCCGTCTTCGCGCGCCGTCCTACAGGAAGAGCCGCCCGATCAGGTCATACGCGATCAGGCCGACGAGCGCCCCGGTCACGAACTCGCCCCAGCGCGGGCTCCGTCCCTGCCGGATCGCCACGCCCGCGATCACGAGCAGCGCCGCGAGCGCCAGCTGGCCCGTCGGCAGGGCGGGGGAGGACGGTGAGGCGCCGAGCACGCCGTAGGCCACGAGTGCGAGCACGCCGAGGCCGATCGCGAGCGTGCCGCTGGGAGAGGGCGAGGGAGCGTCGGGCATGGGAGGGCGGGTCAGGGGCAGGTATGGGGTACTCGGCACGGCGCGTTCGGTGCCGGAGTGGCCACGGGCGCGTACCGAGAGCCCACTACCACGCCTCCATCCCGAAGACGGCGTTGGCGAACAGCAACTGGCCGTCGGCCCAGAAGCCGCGGAAGAGGGGCGAGTCGGCCAGGTAGACGACCTCGCCGCGGCCGACGTCCTCGACGCCGAACACGAGCGAGTCCTCCAGCCGCTCGCGCGCTTGGACGCCCGCGAACCCGGCCGCGGGCGCGCCACTGCGGACGACGCCGACGTTCCAGCCGTCCGTCAGGAAGTCGACCGGCGCGACGCGGCGCTTGAGGACGTAGGTCCAGTCGGGGTAGCCGAACGCGAGCGGGTGCGTGGGGTCGAGGGCGACGCGGTAGACGGCGCCGGGGACGCTCTCGGAGGCGCCTCGGCGCTCGCGCTCGGCGTAGGGGCGGAGCGCGGCGGCGGCAGTCGTGTCCGCCTCGGGCGCGTCGCGGACCGCGGCGTCGAAGCCGTCGAGGCGGGCGATGGACGGGACGGCGCGCTCCATCGCTACCAGACGGCCCCCCGCGCGGATCCACGACCGCAGCATGTCGGCGCGGTCGGACGAGAGCCAGGCGCCGTAGCTGCCGTCCGGCATCACGAGCACGTCCACGTCGGCGAGCGTGGCGGCGGACACGTCGTCGGCGGTGAGCAGCGCGGCCGGGTACTCGACGACGGCGTCGAACCAGTGCCAGACCTCGCCGAGCGCGGTCGGCGAGACGGGCGTGTCGGCCAGGACAGCGACGGACGGGCGGCGCACGAAGCCGACACGGTTCGAGCCGAGGTCGGGCCCGGAGGTGGCGAAGCCGCTCGCGAGCGCCGTCAGTGGTCGGCCTGTCGCCTGGGCCGCCGCGCGCACGACGGCGTCGAAGCGGTCCCCGAGGCGGGCGTTGCCGGCGCGCGTGACGACGAGCGCGCCGCGTCCGAACGTCCGCCCACCCGCCTCGAACGGCTCGGGCACGATCCGCACGCCGACGCCCTCGCGGAGCAGCCGTGCCAGCAGTCGCGCGTCGTCCGGACTGCTCCACCCGGCGACGTAGGCATAGGGGCGGCCCGACGGCACCGTCGCGGCGGGCGGTGCCGGTCCGCCGGTCGCCACCGGGCCGGTCGCGGCCACGCCCTCGACGCCGTAGACGTAGGGCAGCGCCCACGCCGTCGCGTCGTACGTCACCGAGTCGCCCAGGACGGCCTCGGGCTCGAACAGGACGGCTGCCAGACGCCCCTTCGGCTGGTCGGCCGCGACCACGAGCGCACCCGCCTGGACCGCGACCCGCCCCGCCTCGGCCGGTCGGTCGAGGCCTCCGCCGTAGCGGACGCCCGAGACGGTCTGGTCGGTCGCCCAGCCGTACGCGATGCCCTGCAGGTCGAGCAGCGCCGCCAGCGCGCCGAGGCGGCCGGGGTCGCCCTGGGCGACGTAGGTCTGCGCCCCGGCGGGCGTGGCCTGGAAGTAGGCCGCGAACTGGCGCCGTACCTCGGCTGCGTCGCGGGCCGTCGTGGCGACCGTCGTCAGGCCGGTCGCGACGTGGTGGTCGATGCGGTCGCGCAGCGTCAGCGTGTCGCCCTCGGCGGTGCGGATGGCGAGGCCGGCGCGGCCCGATCCGCCCTGCTCGTAGGTCATCCCGATGGCGCCGTTGAAGGTTGGCCACGTGTCGCCGTAGGCCGGGTAGAACAGGTCGAACTCCTCCTTGGTGAAGTACAGCCAGCCCTCGCGGTCGAACACCTCGGCGTTGGCGCGGCCGATGCGCGTCTGCAGCTCGCGCTGCCACGGCGTGATGCGCGGGTGGAACGGCTCGGCGGCCGGCGCGAAGTAGTACGGGCTCTCGACGCCCTGCTCGTGGAAGTCGACGTGGACGGCGGGCAGCCAGCGGTTGTAGGCGGCCAGTCGGGCGCGCGTCTCGGGCTGCGTGCCCCAGGCCCAGTCGCGGTTGAGGTCGAACAGGTAGTGGTTGAAGCGCCCTCCGGGCCACGGCTGGTCGTGCTCGCGGGCGTCGGGGTCGGCGTTGGGGAGCGCACCGCGCCGCTGTCGGTAGCCCGAGACGTAGCGGTCACGGCCGTCCGGGTTGAGGCACGGGTCGAGGACCACGACCACGTCGGCCAGCCTCGCCGGGTCCTGCGTCAGGTCGTAGAGCGTCTGCATCGCCGCCTCGGTGCTGACGGCCTCGTCGCCGTGGACGTTGTAGCTCAGCCAGACGACGGCCTTCGTCGGCTCGCCCTCGCCGCGTGCTGCGGCGACGCTGCTCTGCCGGGCGGCCTCGGCCACCGCGGGGCTCTCGGCGACGACGGCTAGCAGCAGCGGGCGCCCCTCGGGCGTCTCGCCGTAGCGCTCCACCGTCACCAGCGGCGAGGCGTCGCCGACGGCCTCGACGTAGTCCACCACGCGGTGGTGGGGCGTGAACCGCTCGCCGAGGGCATAGCCGAGGAACGCCTCGGGTGTCGGCACCTGGGCGGCGGCGGCGGCGGAGAGCAGGACCGCCAGGGCGGGGAGGGCAGAGCGGAGCACGGGCAAGGGAGCGGGTCTCCCGGAAGCTACCGGCAGAGCCCCCTCCGTCTCGGACTCAGTCGAGGCGCCGGAACGTCCGCCGCCGGGGCGCGGCCTCCAGCGTGACCGCAGCCACGGTGCCCGACGTGAGGTCGATCTCGACCGCCTCAGCGGTCACCCCGCGCGGCAGCGCCGCCGGGTCCACGCGGACCGTGTAGCGCCCCGGCGCCAGGCCGACGAACCGGAACGCGCCCTCGGGGTCGGTCACGCCCCGCAGGCTGGCCCCCGTCTCGCCGACGATCTCGACCGAGACGCCGCCCAGCGGCCGCGACGGCCCGGCGAGCTGGCGGCCCGTGCGCGAGGCCTCCAGCAGGAGGGCTCGGCCGATCACCTCCGCGCTCGCCGGCGCGGCGAGGTCGGCCAGTCGTGTCACCTCGCCGCCGCCGACGCGCACGGGGACCGCGCCGAGCGCGTACGGCGACGCCCCGGCCGCGTCCGCGCCGACGGTCAGCTCGTAGGCGCCGGGCGGGAGGCCGGAGAGGGCGAACGACCCGTCGGGCGCCGACAGCGCGGCGGTCTGCCCGACGAACACGGGCACGCCGCCCAGCCCCAGCCCGGTCTCGGGGTCGATGACGCGGCCCTGGACGGCCCCGCTCTCGCGGCTCCGCGCTAGGGGCAGCGCCAGTGGCTGCGACAGTGTCACGAGCGCCTGCCAGCGGTCGGCGGTCAGGCGGAACGGGTCGGCGTCGTCGGCCAGGCGGAGGACGCGGGCGGAGAGGCGCTGCCCGCTGCGGGCGGTCCATGCGAGCGCGCCGTCAAGGCCCCACAGGTCCTGCGCGCCCTCGCGGAGCCGCTGCTGGGCGAAGACGGTGGCGCGGACGAGCAGCGAGGGCGTCGGCCGGATCGCGGCGCCGAGTGACGGGCGCCACGCCAGGCCGGTCTGGGTCGACGCCGAGCCGCCCAGCCCGACGAGCACCTCGGCGCCCGCCCCGAGGCGGAGCCGGGTGGCGACATCCGCCCCGGCCTCATCGTCCCGTGCCTCCCCTGCGATCCGGCGGCGGGCGAACCCGCGGAGGTCGCCCTGAACCCGTCCCAGCTGGAACGGGCTCCGCACGCGCGCGGCCCCCTCGGCCAGCGGCCGCGCGTCGCGGACGTAGCGCGTGCCGCCGACCTCCCACTGGAGGCCTCGGCCCGTGCGGCCCGACAGACGCGCGTTCTCCAGCGCGATCCCGACCCGCCCCTCGCGCGCCAGCACCCGGTAGCGCGTCGCCCGGGCGGACACGTAGCCGTCGCCGACGTAGAGGACGGCCTCGCCGCGCGCGTCGACCGTGCCCGCCGTGAGCAGGGGGAAGGAGGAGGGCGTCGACCGGGTGGCGGCGGTCAGGCGGACCGGGCCGCGGCGCACGTCCAGCCGCGCCGCGCCGCCCGCCTCGGTGGCTCCGCCCAGGCCCGCTTCCACGTCCACCCGGACGCCCTGGGCCGGCTCCACGACCGTCCGCAGGCCGAGCAGGGTGCCCGCCAGCGGGCCGGTTCGCACCAGCCCCATCGCCCCGATGCGGATCGGCATCGCCGCCGTCCCGACCGACCGCGACGCGCGGAGGCCGACGGTTCGGTCGCCGGGCAGGTAGCCGATCCGGTCGCCGAGGGCGAAGGCGCCCGCCGTCCACCGCGCGCGCTCGGCCTCCCCGGCGATGCCCGCCCCGAGCACCACGCCTGCCAGCGGGCCGTGGTCGACGGCCGCGTCGCCGAGGGTGGTGATGGTGGTCGGCGTCGAGAGCTGGGCCCGGTAGAGGTCGCGGCCGGTGAGCGCGTCGCCGCCGACCGCGGGCGCCCGCACGCTGACCCGAAGCCGCGCGTCGCCGTTCTCGCGCAGCAGGCCGCCCGCGTCGAACGTGACGAGCGCGCCCGACTGCGACCCGCCGACCGGGTCGGACCGTGTGGCGACCTCGATGCCGACGCGCCCGGGCAGGTCGTGCCGCGCCAGCCGGAGCGCGCCGGGCTCGGGAACGGCCAGCACGCGCACGTCGGTGGTCTCGACGAGCCCCGAGGCCGCGTCGGCGGCGTCCAGGCGGACCCGGATGCCGCGGCTCTCGACCAGCGCCGACGGAGCGGTCAGCGTCAACGTCGTGACGATGGTCTCGCCGATCCCGATGGTGACTGCGCGCTGCCCGAGGCGGGCGTCCCAGCCCACCGGGACGGCGGCCACGAGGTCGAGCGTGAGGGGCACGTTGCCGTCGTTCGCCAGCGTCACGGGCAGGTCGCTCGGCTCCCCGGCGACGAGCGGGTGCGTCGGGCGGCCGACCGCGATCCGCGCGGCCCGGCGCTCGGGGATGGTGACCGCGACCTGCGCCTGGGCCAGCGTGTCCGGGCTGAGCAGCGTCACCCGGACCGGGACGGTCCCTGCGGCGGCGCCTTGCGGCGGCGACACGATCACGAACACCGACCGGGCGCCGGGGCCGAGCGCCAGCGTCCGCGGCCCGCGCGTGCGCCACGTCGGCGGGGCGTCCACCGCGACGCGGACGCGCGCCGAGTCGGCGCTGGTGACGCGGAAGGCCAGCGTGGCCCGCCCGCCGTCGGCCACCTCGACCGCGCCCGCCTCGGGGGCTCGGAGGGTGACCTGGGCGTGCGTCGGAGACAGCACACCGCCGATCAGCACGCTCCACCACACCGCCAGGGCGACCGCCCGCACCTAGCCGCCCGAGGGGAGCCCGTCGAGCGCGATCTCCTTGCCGAACACGTCGTCCGCGCCCGGGTCGATGATGACGAGCGCCGTGTGGCCCGCGCGCGGTGCCGTCAGCGGGAGGCGGACGGTGATCGACGAGCCGGGGTAGAGGATCGGGCGTCCGCCCGCGACCGTCTCCGCCAGCGCGCCGTCGGGACCGTAGACCTCGGCCAGGACCTCCGGGCCGAGCGCCATCTCGCCCGTGTTGGCGAGCGTGAACGTCAGCACGTCGCCCTCGGCGCCCGTCACGACGGCCTCGTCGCGCACCTCGAACCCGAGCTCGCCCGGCCCGACGTGCGTGATGAGCTGGACGCCCAGCCGCGACCGCCGCCGGATGCGGACCTGCCGCTGCCCGTCGTCCGTCGCCGACGGCGCCTCGGGGAGGACCTCCTCGATGAGGGCGACCGACCAGTACGAGCCGGCCAGCCCCGGCTCGTCCGGAACGCGCGTGGTGTAGGGCACCAGTGCCGTCTGGCCCGGCAGCACCGTCAGCACCGTCGCGGGCATCGACAGCCAGCCCGCGTTGGAGCGCGGCGCCGTGCCGGGGGCGCCGTACGAGGGGCGCCCTCGGTCGAAGGCCAGGTCCTGGAGGTAGACCCGCATCTGGACCGCCTCGGTGCCCGCGTTGAACAGCTCGATGGCCGCCTCGTCCTCGGCGCCGGGCGCGACCTCGGTCGGCACGATCAGCCCCGAGCGAACATGGATCTGGGCCGCCGCCCCGGAGGCGACGGCCCAGAGGAGCGCCAGGAGCAGGCCGCGCATCATCCGCCCGGGAAGGCCGGGGCGGCCGTCTGCAGGATCGTGTACGTCACGTCGAACGACCGGTCGGCCTCGTCGGCCGTGAGGTCGTCCAGCTCGACCGAGTAGCCGATGACCTGGGTCGCGTGGCAGAGCGTGATGCCGCTGGCGGCCGCGATCTCGGTGTCGTCGGCGGTGAGCGTGACGGCGCCGCCCTGAGCCCCGCAGGACCCCGGCGTGCCCGACGTGCTCGTCGACGTGTTGATGGTCGAGATCGCGCCCGGCGTGACCGTGATCGACAGGTCGTTCCAGTCGCCCGCCGAGGCCGCCTCGACGGCGATGTCGACCTGGTGGGCGAAGTCGAGGTTGGTCGCGAACGTGATCCGGTCGCTCAGCGCCAGCGTGCTGCCGGTGCCCGCGGGGGCCGTCGGGTCGGTGTCGTCTAGGCCGGGCGCGAAGTCGAACACCAGGTCCGAGTCCGCGGCGCCGTCCTGGTCGTCCAGCGAGACGACGTGGGTGAACGGCTCGATCTGCACGATCAGGTCGAGCTGGTCGTCCGTGTCGGACTGGGCCCACGCGGCGGGCGCGAGGGCGAGTCCGAGGAGCAGGAGGAGGGAGAAGCGCGGCATTACTCCGTGGCCAAGATCGTGTAGGTCACGTCGAACGCGCGGTCCGTCTCGTCGGCCGTGATCGAGTTCAGCTCGACCGAGTAGTTGACGAGCTGGGTCGCGTGGCACAGCGTGATGCCGCTGGCGGCGGGCACGTCGGTCGCGTCGGCCGTCAGGGCGACGGCGCCTCCGGCGGTGCCGCAGGACCCGGCGTCGCCCGCGACGCTGGTCGACGTGTTGATGGTCGAGATCGCGCCCGGCGTGACCGTGATCGTCACGTCGTTCCAGTCGCCGGCCGTGGCGCCGGTCACGTCGATGTCGACCTGCTGGGCGGTCGCGTAGTTGGTCGCGAACACGATCCGATCGTCGAAGGCGACGGCAGCGGGCGGGGCGCCGGTCGTCGGGTCGGCGTCGTCGAGGCCGGGAGCGAAGTCGAAGATCAGGTCCGAGTCGGGCGTGCCGTCCACGTCGTCGAGGGAGACGATCTGGGCGAAGCCCTCGATCTGGACGAGGAGGTCGAGGCTCTCGTCGGTCGACGTGGCGGACTGGGCGAAGGCGGCGGGCGCGAGCAGGAGCGCGAGCGCGGTGAGGAAGAAGCGGGTCATCGGAGTGTGGGGGTGAACAGGGTGTGTGAGCGAAGGGGCGCCGTGAGCGCGCCCCCGGGGACAGGGTCCGCGAGGACCCAGAGATGAACGTGGAGCGGGTGGGCGCCCGCGGGAGCGAGCGCGTCGACGCGGGCGCCGAGGTCGAGGGTGACGAGCGTCCGCCCGGCGGGGAGGCCGGTCGCCAGCTCGCACGGCCCGGCGGCGTCGCAGGCGTGGGTGCGGAGCCGGGCGTCGGCCGTGGTGGGGGCCACCAGGCCGTGGGCGGCCATCTGGAGCGCGATCGCGGCGGAGGGGGCAGGGGCGTCGGCGACGAGGCGGCACGTGGCGCCCTCGGGGCAGGTCACGGCGACCGTGCGGCTCGCAGAGGACGCGTCGGTGACCTCGACCACGCCGACGGCGTCCAGCACCGCCACGCGGGCGATGTCGTCCGACCACGCGCTCTGGGCCTGGGCGGCCACGGCGAGCAAGAGCAGGGGCAGCACGCGCAGCATCAGCGGACCACGGTGAGGCGCTGCACGGCGACGCCCGCAGACGTGCTCAGGCGGACGACGTAGACACCGGCCGGCAGGCCGCTCGTGTCGAAGGTGGCGGCGGACTGCATTGAGGCGTCCGCGACCACGGCGACCTGGCGGCCCAGGGCGTCGTAGACCGCCACCTGCGCCGGGCCGTCGGCCGACCACGTCAGGCGGGCCAGGCCGCGCACCGGGTTCGGGGCGGCGGCGAGCGCCAGCGTCGCGGCCGAGAGCGGACCGTCGGCGGCGGTCGAGGCGGAGGAGAGGGTCAGCGGGATCTCGGCGGCCCCGGCCAGGCCGGTCTCCATCGAGGTCCCCTCGGTCACGGCCGAGGCGGGGATCTGGAGGACGCGGCCTTGCGCGAGGTCGACCGTCTGCCCGCCGAACGTGGCGACGACGGTCCCGACCGGAACGCTGCCGTCGGCGTCCAGCAGGCGGATCTCGTACCGCGCGGCGCCCAGGCGGACGGCCCCAATGCGAAGGCGCGTCGCCACGTCGCCCGTCGGCAGGCCCTCCTGGCCGAGCGCGTCGTCGCCGACGGCGGCCAGGGCGAAGGCGGCCGCCAGCGGACCCGGTGCGGGCGTGTCGAAGGCGTCGGAGCCGCTGGAGGCGTCCGGGGTGAGGAGGACGGCGACCTGGGCCTGGCCGAGCACGGCGCCGTCGGCGTCAAGCGCGGTGACCGCCAGGCGGACGCGCCCGACCTCGGTCTGCGCCCGGCGGGCGGCCGCGGCGGGCACCGGGAGCGTGACGCTGGTGGCGCCCCGCCCGATCCGGTCGCGGCGCAGGAACCCGGCCTCGGCCGGAGCGAGTGCGTCGCCGAGCGTCCGCGAGCGGGACTCGTAGCTCATCGTCTCGGCGTCCCACACGAAGACGGCGTCGCGGAAGCCCTCGGCGTCCAGCGTCGACAGGTCGAAGGTCTGGGCGAACGGGTTGCCGACGAGCGCGAAGGCCGTCTGGTCGTCCAGCGGGCCTGCGCTGGCGGCCGCCGTCGGCGCCGCGGCGGCGTAGTCGACCGTGATGCCGGCGGAGGTCAGCGGCTCGTCGGCGGAGTCGGGGAGGTAGACGGCGACCGCCTGCCCGCCGCCAATCTCGTCGGCGTCGGCGACGGCGACCCAGGTGCGGCCGGTCCAGCGGAGGACACGGCCCAGCCCGCCGGGCGCGTCGAGCGTCAGGTCGAGGTCGTCGGCGAGGTCGGCGAGCGTGGCCGTCTCGGCGGTCGGGCCGAGCAGGCGCCAGCCCGTGTCGTTGCCCAGCCCGTCGGTGCCGGGGAAGGTGACGCCGACTGCGGGCACGATCACCTCACAGGTGATGGTCACCTCGCCGTCCTTTTTGCCGAAGGGATCGCCGGGCGTCTCGCTCGCGACGTCGCCGGTGGTGCCGTCGGTGGCGGAGAGCACCTCGCCCGAGAACACGCCCGTGTTGACGTAGGACGTGCCGCCGGAGCCGCCGCCGAAGCTGGTCAGGTTGGAGAGGCCGCCGTCGCCGCCCAGGTAGCCGCCGCCGCCACCGCCGCCGTTGACACCTCCTCCGCCCGCGCCGACGCCGTTGCCCCCGTTGCCGCCCGCACCCGGAGCGGTCACGATGACGGACCCGCCGCCCGTTCCGCCCTGGCCGCGTGCGTTCGTCGCGCCTGCGCCACCCCCGGATCCGGCCGTGCCGGCCCCTGCGACGCCGAATCCACCGCCGCCACCGCCTCCGCCCGCGGGGCCTGCGCCCTGTGCGCCGCCCGCCGGCGTGCCTCCGAGTGCCGCGCGGCCGCCTTCACCGGGGGCGTTGCCCTGTCCGCCGCCGCCGCCGCCGCCCGCGACCGTGAGCAGCGTGGAGCCTGTCGCGACCGCCGTGCCACCGCCGCCGCCCGCCGAGACGGTTCCCGCCAAGCCCGCCGAGCCGGTCAGGACCTGGAACGTGGTGCCGCCGGGCACAACGAACCGCGACACGACCCGGGCGCCGCGCCCGCCGTTGCTGGGGTAGTTCGTGGGCCGCGCGCCGTCGGCTCCCCGCGCCGAGACCGTCAGGGTGTAGTCGTCGCCGACGGGCGGCGTGAAGGCGCCGGGGGTGGAGAACGTGACCGGCGTCCCCGAGCAGATCTGGGCCTGGACAGCCTGCGGGGCGAACGAGAGAAGGCCAGCGAAGGTGGCGAGCCGGAAAGCGCGCCCGAGAGGAGCCAGGGACATAGGGTCTGTCGGAGCCGTGCCGAGGCACGAGGGTGAGCCACGGCGCCCGGCTTGGGGGAAACCCCGAGGGAGCGCCGTGGCCAAACGATAATCCGTGAACCCTCCATTCTGGGGCGAATCGGCGGGTTCCTAGGCCCGGATGCGCGCTCGTCCTACGTGCGGCGACGGTCCGCACCGCCCGTCCAGACGGTCGCGAACGCGCACAAAAACGCCCCTCCGCGTCGGCGTCGGTCGATTCGGTCGCTCTGGAAGCGATGCGTCGGCCGAGTGAGCGACGCCAGCCTTCCCGAGGCCCGCCGGACCCGATCCACCCCGTCCTACTCCCGGTAGGCCAGCAGCCGGAGCGCGTTGGCGACCACCACCAGCGTCGACCCCTCGTGGAGCGCGACGGCCGGGCCGATGCCGAGCCCGAACAGCGTCGCCGGGACCAGGAAGGCGACCATGCCCAGGCTCATCCACAGGTTCTGGCGGATGATGCGCCGGGTCGTCCGGCTCAGGCCGACCGCGAACGGAAGTCTCGACAGGTCGTCGGCCATGAGCGCCACGTCGGCGGTTTCGAGCGCGACGTCGCTCCCCGCTGCGCCCATCGCGATGCCCACGGTCGCGTTCGCCATCGCGGGCGCGTCGTTGACGCCGTCGCCGACCATCGCCACCTCGCCGCGCCGGCGGAGGGCCTGGATCGCCGCCACCTTGTCGTCGGGCAGGAGGTCGCCCCGCGCCTCGTCGATGCCGACGGCCCGCGCCACAGAGTCGGCGACTACCTGAGCGTCGCCCGAGATCATGATCGTCGTCTCGATGCCGAGGGCGTGGAGTTTTTGGATGACAGCCTTCGCGCTCGCCCGCGGCGTGTCCATCAACCCGACGACGCCGAGGAACCGGTCGCCCCGGCGGACCAGCATCGTCGACCGCCCGTCGGCTTTGAGCTGGCGGTCCCGGTCGAGAAGCGCGTCCGGGGCGGGCGTGCCGCCGTCGAGGGTGAACAGCGCAGGCTTGCCGACCTCGACCGCCTCGTCGCCGAGGCGGGCGCGGACGCCGTGGCCGGTCACGCTCTGCAGGTCCTCGGCCGGGACCTCGCCCGTCGTGCGGTCCGCCAGGTCGCGCACGACGGCCCGCGCGAGGGGGTGCTCGCTCAGCCGCTCGACTGCGACGACGGCCTCTAGCAACTCCGCCTCGGTCGCGCCGTCGGCCGGGATCACGTCGGTGACGCGGGGCCTGCCCTCGGTCAGCGTGCCCGTCTTGTCGAAGGCGATGGCCGTCAGCCCGCCGAGCGCTTCGAGCGGACCGCCGCCCTTGACCAGCACGCCGCTGCGTCCGGCCCGTGCAACGCCCGACAGCACGGCGCTGGGCGTCGCGATGGCGAGGGCGCAGGGCGAGGCGGCGACGAGCACGGCCATCGCGCGGTAGAAGGACTGGGCGAACGTCTCGTCCACCACGACCCACGCGAACAGCAGGCCGACGACGAGGGCCAGCACGGAGGGCACGAACACCTTCTCGAAGCGGTCCGTGAACCGCTGCGTCGGCGAGCGCTCCGTCTCCGCCTCGGCCACCATCTGGACGACGCGCGCCAGCGTGGTCTCGCCCGCGGGCTTGGTCACGACGACGTCCAGCGCGCCGCTCCCGTTGAGCGTCCCCGCGAACACGCGGTGCTCGGGCGCCAGCGCCTCGGCGTCGGCCAGGGCGGCGTCGAGGTCGTCCACCGGTCGCTTGTCGACGGGCACGCTCTCACCGGTCACGGGCGCCTGGTCGACCGCGCTCGTGCCGACCGCCACGACGCCGTCGGCCGCGATCCGCTCGTCGGGGCGGACGACCACGGTGTCGCCGACCCGCAGGTTGCCGACGGGTACCTCGGCCTCGACGCCCTCGCGGCGGACGCGGGCGGTCGCGGGGGCTAGCTCGCCCAGGGCTTCGATGGCGCGCCGCGCGCGGCCCATCGCGTACCCCTCCAGCGCGTGGCCGATCGAGAAGAGGAACAGCAGCAGCCCGCCCTCGAACCACTCGCCCAGCGCCGCGGCGCCCGCCGCCGCCACCAACATCAGGAAGTCGATCTCGAAGCGGCCCGCGCGGATCGACTCCCACGCCTCCTTGACCGTGAACCACCCGCCGAACGCGTACGCGCCGACGTAGAGCGCCAGCGGGACGGCCTCGGCCACCTCGGTGACCGTGTCGAGCGTCCAGCCCAGCCCGACGCAGACGCCGCTCAGGACGGCGAAGACCAACTCCGTCCGCTCCCCGAAGATACCGCCGTGGGCGTGGTCGTGTGCGCCAGCGTGACCGTGTCCAGCGTGCGCGTCGTGGCCCTCATCCGGTCCGTGGTCGTGGCCCGTATGGTCGTCGTCCGCAGGAGGCTCGGGGGCGTCCACCGTCACGCCGAGGTCGGCGAGGGCGCGGCGGAGGTCGGCCTCGGAGGTCGCCTCCCGGTCGAACTCGATGCGGATCGGTCCGGTCGCGTTGGCCTCCGCCTCGACGACGCCGGGCGTCTGCTGCAAGCGTTCCGTCACGGTCCGCGCGCGGCGCTGGTGGCCCAGCCCGTCGGCGGGCCACAGGACGTGGCCGTAGCGCGCCGTGATCGCGGTCCCCGCGGCCTCGGCGGTCCGGCGCAGGCGCGGGAGCGCGACCACGGCCGGGTCGTAGTGGAGGCACAGCTGCGCCGGGCGCCCGCCCTCGGCCGGGACCACATGGGCCTCCTCGACGCCCGTCGTCGCCGCGAGCGCGTCGGTGAGGCGCGTCACGCAGGCGTCCCGCTCGTCCGGCGCGTCGGGAAGGAGGAGAGGGAGGTCGAGGCGGAGCGGGTCAGGCATGGGGGGCGGCGAGGGGTTTGCGGAGCAGGGCCGCCTCGAACAGCCCGCCGAACAGGGCCGGCTCGCGGTGTTCGAGCCCGAGCCCGGTGCCGTCGAGGAGCGGGCCGAGCTGCCGGTTCAGGTCGGTGGCGACGATCCGGGTGACCGCGCCCGCGAGCCGGCGGCGGATCGACGGTCGTTCGCCGTCGGGTAGGAACTTGTCGAAGACGGCCACCCGCCCGCCCGGCCGGAGCACGCGGGCGGCTTCGCCGATCGCCGCCTCCGGGTCCGGCACGACGGCGAGCAGGAGGTGGAGCAGGACCACGTCGAACGAGGCGTCGGGGAGGTCGAGGGCGTGGGCGTCGAGCCTGCGGACCTCGACGACGGATCCGAGGCGGTCGGCCTCAGCGCGCGCGGCGCGGATCATGCCTGGCGCCACGTCGCCCGCAACGACCTCGGCCTCGGGCGGCAGGTGGGCGAAGTCGAGACCCGTCCCGCACCCGGGGATCAGGACCCGCTCACCGGGCTGGAGGTCGGCGAGCGCGAGCGACCGCCGGCGTCCGGCATCGAGGCGTCGGACGATGGGATCGTAGACCGGCGCATAGAGCGTGTACCGGAGGCGATCCCAGAGCGTCGAGGTAGTGGCCATGAGGAGCAAGGGGAAGGCGCAGATCGCGTTGAGACAGCGAGGGGAGCCGGAGGTCCGAGGAGAGGCTGCGGCTGGCGCGGCCGTCAGGGCTTCGTCTCGCCGAGCGTCCGCACGACCTGGCCGCGGCTGACGAGCGACACACCCTGCCCCTGGGCCGTCGAGATCATGACCGCCTCCACGAGGGGCGCGCTCACCTCGGCCTCCGCGACCCACTCGACCAGGAAGTTGGCGCCGACGCCGCCCGTCCGGTCCCGGCCCTCGATCACGAACGCCTCGGACGCCAGCGGCCCCAGCGAGACCGGCTGCTCGACGTAGCGCCGCACGAGCCGCCCCGTCGAGTCGTAGTACCCGACCTCCGCCACGGTGAGCGCCCGGTCGGGGTCCGTGTTGCGGATGCTGAGAGTGGCCGTCAGGTCCAGTTCGCGCGTGCCGTCCTGGTGGAAGATGTGGGAGTAGACCGGCACGTAGATCGTCTCGCCCACGACGGCATCGGCGGGCGCCGTGGTGCGGACCGTCGTGTCGGGGGCAGCCGGGGCCGCCTCGGGCGACCGGCCGGGCGCTTCGCACCCCGCGAGCACGCAGAGGCCCAGCAGGACGCCGAGGCGGGCGGGGCGGAGACGGGGGAGCCGGGGCATGGGCGGGGGAGCGAGGGCGAGGAGTGAACCGGATCCGGAGCGTTCGGGTCCGCTCCCGGATCTCGTCGTTGGACGAAGCTGGGGACAACCCCCACGGCCCGCTGTGCATTCAAGGGCTCCCCTCTTCCTTCCCTTTCGCCATGTCTGACACGTCCAACCAGTACGACATCCAGAACCCGCTCACGCAGTACCCGCGCCCGCCCTTCCCGCGCCAGCCGCAGCCCGCGCCGGGTCTGATCGGCGAGATGGACCCCGTTCCCGATCACGGCGAGACGAGCTACCGCGGCCTCGGCCGGATGGAGGGCCGCAAGGCGCTCATCACCGGCGGCGACTCCGGCATCGGCCGGGCGACGGCCATCGCCTACGCGCGCGAGGGCGCGGCGGTCGCCATCAACTACCTCGACGCCGAGAGCCCCGACGCCCAGTCGCTCGCGGACCTGATCGAGGGCGAGGGGGGCACGCTCGTCCGCCTGCCCGGCGACCTCACCGACGAGGCGTTCTGCGAGCAGCTCATCGCCGACGCGGTCGACCAGCTCGGCGGGCTGGACGCGGTCGTCATCAACGCGGGCAAGCAGGTCTACACCGAGGACATCCAGGACCTCACGACCGAGCAGTTCGATCAGACCTACAAGACGAACGTCTACGCGATGTTCTGGCTGTCGAAGGCCGCGCTCCCGCACCTCCCGCCGGGCGGCACGATCATCAACACGACCTCGATCCAGGGCTACAGCCCGTCGCCGGGGCTCCTCGACTACGCCTCCACCAAGTGGGCCATCATCGGGTTCACGAAGGCGCTCGCGAAGCAGGTGATCGGGGACGGCATCCGCGTCAACGCGGTCGCGCCCGGCCCGTTCTGGACGCCGCTCCAGCCGTCGGGCGGGCAGCCGCAGGACAAGGTCGAGGAGTTCGGCTCCCAGGTGCCGTACGGCCGCCCCGGCCAGCCCGCCGAGATCGCGCCGATGTACGTCTTCCTGGCGACCCAGGAGTCGGGCTACACGACCGGCGAGGTCTTCGGCTCCACCGGCGGCGAGCCGACTGCGTAGCGCGGCCAGGTCCCTCCGCCTCGGTTCCGAGGCGGGGGAGGTGGGCTCACAAACGGAGTCGATCTGAGGGCAATCTTTCACTCCCCCTTGACCCGGACCCCCATCGGGCGATATCGTGAAGGCACTCGACCGGCGCCTGCCTTGTCTCTCTCGATCAATCTCGTCAATCGGAATCTCGGCTCCTCAGGGAGGCGTGACCGGTGGCGTGCGTAGAGGGTAGCAGACCCACACACGACCCGAGCGGCCTCTCCACTCCCGGAGAGGCCGCTCTTTTTTTGTCCCGACCCGACACTCGTCTCGCCCCCCCGATCTCATGTGCTCCATCCTCGGCCTCCTCGACCTCCAGTCCGATCCCGCCACCGCGCGGGCGACGGCCGTCCGCCTGAGCGGCCTGCAGCGCCACCGCGGCCCCGACTGGTCGGGCGTCTACGCGACGGACCGCGCCATCCTGGCCCACGAACGGCTCGCCATCGTCGACGTGATGCACGGCGCCCAGCCGCTCCTCAACCCGGAGGGAACGCTCGCGCTGGCCGTCAACGGCGAGATCTACAACCACCGCGCGCTGCGCGAGGGGCTGGCGGAGCCGTTCACGTTCCAGACCGAGTCCGACTGCGAGGTCATCCTGGCGCTCTACCAGGAGCACGGGGCCGATTTCCTCGACAGGCTGACGGGCATCTTCGCCTTCGTGCTGGTGGACGCGGAGCAGGACCGCTACCTGATCGCCCGTGACCCGATGGGCGTGATGCCGCTCTACACCGGCCGCGACGAGCACGGGACGCTGTACGTGGCGTCCGAGATGAAGGCGCTGGTGCCGGTCTGCAAGCAGATCGAGACGTTCCCCCCCGGCCACGTCTGGGACAGCGCCGTCGGCCACCCGGTCCGCTACTACACGCGCGACTGGATGGCGTACGACGCCGTCAAGGACAACGACGCGACGCCCGAGGCAGTCCGCGAGGCGCTGGACGCGGCCGTCAAGCGCCAGCTGATGACCGACGTGCCGTACGGCGTGCTGCTCTCCGGCGGGCTGGACTCGTCCATCACGGCCGCCCTCGCCATGAAGTACTCCAAGCAGCGCGTCGAGGCGGACGATCAGCAGGAGGCGTGGTGGCCTCATCTCCACTCGTTCGCGATCGGCCTGGAGGGGTCGCCGGACCTGGCAGCAGCCAAGGAGGTCGCGGCCCACATCGGGACGGAGCACCACACGCTCACCTTCACCGTCGACGAGGGCGTGGACGCGATCCCGGAGGTCATCCGCCACCTGGAGACCTACGACGTGACCACCATCCGCGCGGCCACGCCGATGTTCCTGATGGCCCGCCGCATCAAGGCGATGGGCATCAAGATGGTGCTCTCGGGCGAGGGGTCCGACGAGATCTTCGGCGGCTACCTCTACTTCCACAAGGCGCCCGACGGCCAGCAGTTCCACGAGGAGACCGTCCGCAAGCTGGACCGGCTCCACCAGTTCGACTGCCTGCGCGCCAACAAGTCGATGGCGGCGTGGGGCGTCGAGGCCCGGGTCCCGTTCCTCGACCAGGAGTTCCTCGACGTGGCGATGCGCCTGGACCCGGAGGCCAAGCGGCCCACGGACGGCAAGATGGAGAAGCACATCCTGCGGGAGGCCTTCGAGGACATGCTCCCGCCGTCGGTCGCCTGGCGCCAGAAGGAGCAGTTCTCCGACGGCGTCGGCTACTCGTGGATCGACTCGCTGAAGGCCCGCGCCGAGGAACTGGTCTCGGACGAGCAGATGGCCGCCGTCGACTTCCGCTTCCCGATCCACCCGCCGGACACGAAGGAGGGCTACCTCTACCGGACCATCTTCGAGGAGCACTACCCCCACGACGCCTGCGCGCTGACGGTGCCGTCCGGCAAGTCGGTCGCGTGCAGCACGCCCGAGGCGCTGGCGTGGGACGCGTCGTTCGCGTCGTCCGCCGACCCGTCCGGCCGCGCCGTCGCGGGCGTCCACGTGGAGGCGTACTGACCGGCCCCGCCCGCCTCGGTGTGCTCGCGGAGCGACCGAGGCGGGTCAGCTCGGGAGTCGCATGTGGTTGAGGACGTAGTCCGCCTCGGTCTTGATCTCACCGCGGCCGAGGCTGGCGAGCCCGCCGCCGACAGCCTGCCCGTTGCGGACGAGGTCCGTGTTCTGGCCGGCGCCGCTCCGCGTCACGCCGAGGTACCGGATGCAGTCGAGGATCCGGTCGCGGTCGCCGGTCCCGTAGAGGCGGGCGTGGAGGTGGGGGTAGCCGTGGGGAGGGAAGTACATGTCGCCGCCCGACCCTTTCAACCAGCCTCGGCGGCTGAGGGCACGGGCGACGTCTTCCTGAAACACGCGGGGCATGAGGCTCGGAGGGAGGTGGGTCCGAACCCAATATGAATCAGACGCTTGAATGATGGATCGGGTGGCCACACGAACCGCTAGCCCTCCGCCCGCAACACCGCCAGCGGCGGCTGCTGCAGCGCGCCCCGGCTCCCCGCCAACCCGACCGCGACGGTCAGTAGGGGCACCACGAGCAGCGCCCAGCCGAGCCACGACAGATCCGGCCGGAAGGGGATCTGGAAGGCGAACGTCGCCAGCCCCCACGCCCCGGCGACGGCCAGCAGCCCGCCCGTCAGCGCGGCCAGCACGCCGAGTAGCGCGTACTCGGCGGCCAGAATGGTGCGCACCTGCGCGCGGCTGGCGCCGAGCGTCCGCAGCACGACCGCCTCGCGCGTCCGCTGGGCCAGCGCCACGCGGACGGCGCCGGCCAGCACGACGAGACCGGTCACGACGGCGAACAGGGCCATGAACCGCAGCACGAACGCGACCCGGCTCAGCACGCGGTCGACGAGCGCCAGCACCAGCCGCACGTCGACAGCCGACACGTTGGGGAACGCCTCCACGACCGCCGACTGGAGCCGCGCCGACGCCTCCGGAGAGCCCGCGCGCGTGAGCAGGATGGTCGTCTGCGGGGCGTCGGTGAGCGGGCCCTCGGGGAAGACGGCGAAGAAGTTGGGCGACACGCGCGCCCAGTCCACCTCGCGGAGACTCGTCACCTCGCTCTCGATCTCAGCGCCGGAGATGGACCACGTGATCCGGCTGCCCAGGCCCACGTCGAGGTCGAGCGCGATGTCGGTGGAGAGCGAGACCGGGATCACGGCCGCGTCCGCCTCGGTGGTGCCCTCGAAGGTGCCCGCGGTGAGCGTCTCCGAGTCGACCAGCCGGTCGCGGTAGGTCGAGCGATACTCGCGCGTCAGCGTCCAGCGCTCGGGGCCGCCCTCCCGTCCGGAGAACGACTCGTCGGCGCTCTCGGCGAGCGTGTCGATGGGGACGCCGTCGATGGCTGCGATGCGCATCGACACGAGCGGGACCTCGTCGACGATGGGCAGGCCCTGGGATTCCACGAGCGCCCGGAGGTCGTCGCGCTGGGTCGGCTGCACGTCGAACAGGACCACGTCGGGGCTGCCCGCGTCGGCGGACGGCAGGGCGACCTGCGCGAGGATCGACTTCTGGACGAGGCCGAGCGCGAGCACGAGGAAGACGCCCAGGCCCATCGTCAGGAGTAGCACGAGCGTCTGGTTGCCGGGCGCGTGGAGGTTGGAGAGCCCCTGTCGCCACGCCCACGGCAGGCCGGGCCGGACGATGCGGCGGACGACCGCGCGCACCAGCGCGGCGGCCAGCGCCAGCAACGCGAACACGGCCGCGGTCCCGCCGACGAACGCGGCGGCGCCCACCACCGACTGCGTCTGCAGGTACGCGAACCCGGCCACGACGCCCACCAGCACCACGCCGAGGCCGAGGCGGAGCGGGTCGAGGCCCTGTGCGGCGGCGTCCTCGCGGAGCGCCCGCAGCGGCGGCACCCGACGGACGCCCACCAGCGGCAGAAGGGCGAACAGGACGGCCGTCGCCGAGCCCACGCCGAGCCCTTCGGCCAGCGCCCGTGGCACGATCGCGTTGTCCACGTCGACCGGGAGGAAGTCGGCGAAGACGAGCGGGAGGAGGCGCTGCACGCCGACACCGAGCAGCGCTCCCAACGCGGCGCCGATCACGCCCAGCGCGAGCGCCTGCAGACCGTACGCCGCCAGCACGCGCCGCGACGACATCCCCAGGCACCGCAGCGTCGCGACCGTTTCGGCCTTCTCGCTCACGTAGACGCTCACCGACGACGCCACGCCGATGCCGCCCAGCAGCAGCGCCACGAAGCCGACCAGCGACAGAAAGCGCGTCAGGTAGCCGGACGCCTCCGAGACCTCCTGCTGCTCCTCACCCGCAGTCTCATAGCGCACCTCGGCGGCGTCGAGCGCCGGGAGGACGGCGTCGAACCCGGCCAGTTCGTCCTCGAAGCGGAACGCGGCCGAGAAGCGGGCACGGCTGCCGAAGCCGAGCAGGCTGTCGTCCAGGGCCACCAGCGGCAGGTACACGCGCGGCCCGACCAGCCCCGCGATGTCGGGCTGCCCCGGCACGCCGTCCACCTGCCCGAGGATGGCGTAGCTCCGGCCGCCGATCTGCACCGAGTCGCCGACGGCGGCGTCCATCTGGAGCAGCAGCGTCGCGTCGACGAGGGCGCCGGTCGTGTCGCGGCCCAGCGCCCCGGCGGCGTCCGCTGGGGTGGTCTCGACGGCGCCGTAGAGCGGGTACGGCCCGTCGAGCGCGCGGATCTGGACGAGCCGCGCGAGCCCCTCGCCAGCGGCGGCGGCGGGGAAGCGCGCCATCGACGGGAACGAGGCCTCGCGGACGACAGTCGCGCCGGTCGCGGCCTGGAGCGAGTCCAGCAGCGCCTGCGTCGAGTCGGGGAACGCCGACCCGCGCCGGACCTCCACGTCGGACCCGAAGACCTCCTTCGACTGCTCGGCGACGGCGCGCTCCAGGTTCAGCCCGAACGAGCGAATCGCGACGAGGGCTGCCACGCCGAGCGCCATCGCGGAGACGTACAGCACCAGTCGCCGCCGCATCCCGCGGCTGTCCTGCCAGGCGAAACGGAAGGGGGAGAGGGCCATGGGGGAACGTGTGCGAGGGGGCCTGTGGGACGCAAGCCGAAGGTGGGCGCTCATCTGTCAGCCCGAGCAGAGCGAGCCAGAGGTCAGCGTCGGCGAGGACCGCCGAAGGACCTGCTGACCTGGGAGACTCGTCAACGCAGCGCGGCCAGATCCTTCGGCTCCGGCCGAGGGCGGCGGCGGCTCGGGAGGACGCGCATGGGATGTCGGAGTCGCCATGAACCCGCGAGCGCGTGCGGGGATGCGCCCGCCTCGGTGGATCGCTGGGGGAGTCCGCCGGGCACGCCGAGGCGGGGCGGCCCGGAACGCTGCCCGCGCGGCGCGGTACCGACCGGCCCCGACACAGATCCCCATGCCGACCGTCTACGTCACCCGGAAGGCGCACTTCAACGCCGCCCACCGCCTCCACAACCCGGACCAGTCCGCCGAGTGGAATCAGGCCACCTTCGGCAAGTGCAACAGCCCCAACTGGCACGGCCACAACTACGAACTGGACGTGACGGTCGCGGGAGAGCCGGATCCCCAGACGGGCTTCGTCGTGGACCTCGCGGCGCTCAAGCACCTCATCGAGGCGCACGTCGTCGAGCCGCTGGACCACAAGAACCTCAACCTCGACGTGCCCTTTCTGGAGGGGAAGAAGACCTCCACCGAGACGCTGGCCGTCGCCATCTGGGAGCAGCTCGCGCCCCATGTCCCGGGCCTCTACGAGGTGGTGCTCCGCGAGACCCACAACAACTCCGTCGTCTACCGTGGCGAATAACCCAGACCCGTCTGCCTCGCGCCCCGGTGGCGCCTCCGACCTCGCGACCGAGTTTGCGAGCCCGCGCCTCTACGAGCGGTCCGACGTGTACCACGCCGAGACCACCGACCAACTGGCCGCGCTCACCGAGCGCCAGCTCGAACTGATCGGCGAGGACCCGACCCGCGAGGGCCTCCTCAAGACGCCCGAGCGCGTCGCCAAGGCGTGGCAGTTCCTGACGCACGGGTACGGGCTCGACCCCGAGGCCATCCTCCGCAGCGCGCTGTTCGCCGAGGACTACTCGCAGATGGTGCTCGTGAAGGACATCGAGGTCTACAGCCTCTGCGAGCACCACGCGCTGCCGTTCTTCGGCAAGGCGCACGTAGCCTACATCCCCAACGGCCACATCGTCGGGCTGAGCAAGATCCCGCGCGTGGTGGACGTGTTCGCGCGGCGGCTGCAGGTGCAAGAGCGGCTGACGCTCCAGATCCGCGATGCCATCGACGCGGTGCTGAAGCCGGAAGGCGTGGCCGTCGTGATCGAGGCGCAGCACCTCTGCATGATGATGCGGGGCGCCGAGAAGCAGAACTCGCACACGACCACGAGCGCCATGAGCGGCGTCTTCCTGGACCAGCCCGACACGCGGGCGGAGTTCATGCGCCTGATTTCGGGCTAAGCGACGAGCGGAGGCCACGCCTGGTGTGAGGCGGCCCGTGTGGCTCGGTCCGACTCGGGCGCCGAGGCGAGCGAACAGACCAGATGGCCCCCCGCCTCGTTCTGCCGGTCGGGCGCCGTGGGTTCGGGAGGCCGGCGTGAAGGACGCCCCCCGCGGCGCGCGCTAGCTTTGTCGCCCCGCTGCCTGTGCCTGCTGTGTCCGAGTACCACCGCCTCGACGCCGACGCCGACGCCCGCTTCCTGCGCGCCCGCGTCTCCGACCCGCTCACCCGTGTCCCCTTCCGGCCGACCAACGAGGTCGTGCTGTGCGACACGTGCGGGATGGTCTCGCTCCGCGAGACCTGGGAGGCCCTCGGTGGCTGTCCCAACGGCCACACCACACCTGCACGCTGGGATGCGGCCGCGGCGCTCTCCGCCGGAGACGGGGCCGCGACCCGCACCCCGGCGGCCCCACCGCCGCCCGTGCCCGAGACGCGCGGCCGGGGGCTGACGTGGCTGCTCGTGGCCGTCGGCGTGGCCGGGCTGGTCGTGCTCGGGGTCGTGATCGTGGGGCTGCTCACGGACCGCGGCGACGCGCCCGTCGTCCAGCCCATCGAGCCGACGGGCACCCAGGGCGCCCAGGAGGCCGTCGCCGTCGCCGAGGCGGGCCTCCTCGAAGGCGCGCTCACCGAGGACGACTTCGCCCTGCCTGACGGCCGCTTCCAGGACCTCTACACGTTCGCCGCCGACTCGTCCGGCCGCGTGCTCTCGTTCCGCGCCTCCTCGGACGCCTTCTACCCGGACCTCGTCGTGGAGACGCCGCAGGGCGAGCGCGTGGCTGCGGACCTCGTCTCGGACGATCCGGACACGGGCACGCGCATCGTGGCGGTGACGGGGCTGCGTGGGCCAGGCCTCTATCGTGTCCTGCTGGCCTCGCGACTCCCGGGGCAGACGGGCGCCTATGCCCTCCGCATCGTCAGCGAGGAACCGGTGCGCCCGCTGTCGCCCAACGGGTCCGCGGTGCGTGCCGAACTGGGCGCCTTCAGCCAGCAGGTGGAGGGCTTCTACCGCGACCGCTACCGGTTCTCAGGGGCCGAGGGCCGCGAGCACACCATCACGGTCCGGTCGAGCGCGTTCGCGCCGGTCGTCCAACTCCAGGGCCCCGGCGGCGCGGTCCGGGGGGAGACCGGTCGCGCCGGAGGCGTGGTGACGTTCGTGTTCACGCCGAGTCGCAGCGGCACGCACACGCTCGTGGTGTCGTCGCAGACGGCCAACCAGAAGGGCGCCTACTCGGTGCAGCTGGCCGTCGAGGCCCCGCCGCCGCCGCCGCCGACCGTCACCCCGGCGGGGCTCCCGGCCAACGGGCGCCCCGTCTCGGACTCGCTCGCGGCAGGCGCCACCAAGACCTACAGCCTCCGGGGCCGCGTGGGCGACCGGGTCCAGCTCGAAGTCCGCACGGACGGCTTCACGCCGTCGCTCGTGCTCGTCGGCCCCGACGGCACGCGGACGCCCGCCCCGCCCGACGGCGACCGGGCTCGGATCCGCCTCACGCTCCCGACGGCGGGGACCTACCGGGTCCTCATCGGTGCGCCCAGCGGCGGCGGCGTCGCCCGGACGACGCTGGAGCAGCAGGCAGCCGTGACCGCCGAGGACATCCCCCGCCTGCCGGGCGCCGACGGCCTCGGCGGTGAGACGCCGGCCCCCGCGCCCGAGGACGAGGGTGACGAGGATGGGTACCAGCCACAGCCCATCGACGGCGCCCCCGACGGGGGGCAGCGCTGAACCCCCTTCCGGCTGTAGCTTTCCCTCTCCCAGGCCGGGCGCCACGCCCCGATATGAGCGACGACGCCGACGACACGATCCGAGTCCCCAAGGCCCGCCTCCGCGAGGTGAAGGCCGAGATCGACAAGCTGAAAGGGGACCTGTCCGCCCTCCGCGAGGAGCACGAGAACCTGAGGGCCCACCTCAAGGGCTCGATCCAGGAGGTCGCGCGCCTGACCGAGGAGAACGAGCGGCTCCGCCGGTAGGGCGGGCGCCGGGATGAGCGGCCCTGGCTTCATCCAGGACCCCTCGCCCTGTCAGTTCGACGATGCCAGCTCTGCCGTCCGCAGGAGGTGGTACGGGTTGACCGGCGTGCCGCGCCCGTCGCCGCGCTTGTCGAGCACCTGGAAGTGGAGGTGCGGCCCCTGCGCGTTGCCCGTCGAGCCGACGGTGCCGAGCACCTGCCCGCGCCGCACGCGCGTCCCGACCGCGATGCCGTCGGCGTAGGCGTCGAGGTGGGCGTAGTAGAAGTCGGTCTGGCCGTCGGCCGAGGTCAGGTAGAGGGTGTTGCCGCCGAGCCCGTTCCAGTGCTTGCGCGAGATCGTGCCGTCGACGACGGCGACCAGGGGGGTGCCGCGGGGGGCGGCGATGTCGATGGCGTTGTGCGTCCGCCCACCGGAGCGCGCGGCCGTGAACGAGTCGCGCAGGTCCCCACCATCGATCCCGACGACGGGGATCACCATGCCGGATGCAGTCGCGGGGCGGCGCTCGGCGACGGGCGCCGTCTCTTCCGGGGCCCGTGCCGGACGTGCCGCCGGGCGCTCGTCCGCGCGGGCGGGGCGCTCGGCGACCGGCGGGGACCCGCCGCGTGGAGCCCCCCAGCCGTTCAGGCGTCCGCTGCCGGATCCGGCGCAGGCGGAGAGGAGGAGGCCGGCGACGAGGAGCGAGGCGGTCGAAGCAAAGGAGCGCATGGCGAGCGTGGTAGGCAGTCGCAAGTATCGACCGTCTGGCCGCGCCGATAAGCGCCGCCGTCACACCATCTGTGGGGTGGCCCCACTTCGGCTGAGAGAAGAGGGATGGCAGCGGGTGGACAATAGGCCGTTGGGGAGTTCATCTGCGCTTGAAAACACGACACGCTCGATCCCATACCACCTATCGACGGACGAAACAACACCGTCGCTTCCACTCTTCTCTTTGCTCAACGATTGATATGAATACGCTCCTCTCGACTTCCAGCCTTCGCAACACCACCGTCGTCAACCGCCAGGGCGAAGACCTCGGGTCCATCGAGGACCTGATGCTCGACCCGCAGAATGGCCGCATCGAGTACGCCGTGCTCGACTTCGGCGGTTTCCTCGGCATCGGCGACAAGTACTTCGCGGTGCCGCTCCAGGCCTTCGACATCGACCGCTCGAACGAGCGATTCGTGCTCGACGTGACCAAGGAGCGCCTTGAGTCGGCCCCCGGGTTCGACAAGAACGACTGGCCGGAGACGGCCAACCGCGAGTTCGTCGAAGGCGTCTACGACTTCTATGGCCAGCGTGATGTGTACCTCCGCTCGCGCATGACCGAGCCGGCGCTCGCCAACTAGCGCGCCGCACGCAGTCGCGCCCGATGGAAGGGCGCATTCAGGTCCCCCGGTTCTCGGCGCCGGGGGGCCTGTTTTTTGTGCCTCCTCCCGCCTCGGTCGGGCCGTGGGGAAGGCGTCAGGATCCGGCGGCGCGCTCGTCGTCGGAGAGGCCCGCCCACCAGTCGGCGTAGGGCGTGTTCTGGGGGGCGTACCGGTTGTGGTCGGCGTCGGCGCCCCACCAGGTGGGGCCGCGCTCGCCGAGGGCCACCTTGGCGGTGTGGACGCGGGCGCGTGCCTCGCGCTCGGCGTCGGCATCGTCCGCGCGCTTCGCAGTGCCGACGGCGCGACGGGCGTCCATCAACTCACGCACGAGGCGTTCGCGCTCGGCATCGGGGAGGTCGGGGTTCGAGCAGCGCCACAGCCGTCCACCGTGGACGAAGTAGCGGCCGTCGGGTGTGGACGGGAGGTGGTCCGGACAGGTCGACACGGGAGCGGGCGAGGTACCCGCTCGCTACGCCTGGAGGGCGGACAGGATGCCGCCGATCTCGCCGGGCTCCGGGAGAGCGTCTGCGTCGTCGCCAGCGGCGAGCACGTCGAGGTAGAAGCGCGCGAAGGCGATTCGCTCCTGGGCCGAGGCCGACGTGCCCTCGAAGAGGTCGTCGAAGCGGGCCATGACGGCGTCGGTGACGTCGCCGGAGACGTAGCCCGTGAGGAGGGCCGTGAGAGCGGTGGGGCGGGCGGTGGTGACGTGAGCCATGAGACGCGGGGTGTGTGCTTGACCGTTCCTTCGTCAAGTCGTGTGCCAACTCGCCGATACCGAGACTGTCGCGTTGCCGTCCGTCGGACAGAGGCTTTGACGGGTCGAGACGGAACGGACGCGTTACCATTCGGCCCCTCTGGAGCCGCCCCATGTCCCCGCTCGACGCCGTTCGCCGACGCTTTCGTCACCACGCGTGGGCGGGACGTACCCTCGTGCGCGTGCTGGAGGCACACCCCGTCCCGGAGGCGCTCCGCCCGTTCGCGCACGCCCTCGCGGCGGACCGGGTGTGGCACCGCCGCCTGACCGGCGCCGACACGGCCGGGCTGGAGATCTGGCCCACGCTCGACGCGGCAGCCTGTCGCACCCTCCTCGCCGCGACCACGTCCGACTGGCGGGGCTTCCTCGGGGGTCTCGATGACCTCGACGGCACCATCCAGTATCAGAACTCGCAGGGCCAGCCGTTCGAGAGCTCCGTCGCCGACGTGCTCGACCACGTCCGGCTCCACGCTGCCCACCACCGAGGACAGGCCAACGCCGCCCTCCGGGCCGCCGGGGTCGCGCCTCCGGCCCTCGACCTGATCGTCTGGGCCCGTACTCCCACCGCCCCTCGTCTGTGATGCGCCTGCCTCTCCTCGCCGCCCTCGCCCTCTCAGTCCTGACCGCCTCGGGGTGCGCGCAGACCGCCCCGGTGGCCGACGCCGACGCAGTCCCAGCCGACACGATGGCGACGCCGCCTCGCGTCGGGCCCGTCTTCGCGGGTCCCATGCAGGCCGACCCGGTCTACGACGCGGCGACGCTGCTGGAGGCCATGCACGCGCGCCACGCGGCGACGTGGTACCGAACCCTCTCGTTCACGCAGGCCACGTCTCGCCGCCTCCCCGACGGCACGGTGTCGGTCGAGACGTGGCGCGAGTGGGCCGCGCTCCCAGGCCGTCTCCGCATCGAGATGGACGACCCGATGGCGGGCGTCGACGTGCTGTTCGTGGGCGACACGACGTACGTCTATCGCGACGGCGCGCTCGCGCTCACCGAGGTCGACCGCAACCCGCTCCTGCTGTGGGGCTTCGACGTGTATGCACAGGACCCGGCCGAGTCGCTCCGCATCCTGGCCCAAGAGGGCGCCGACCTGGACGCCTTCCGCACGGACATCTTCGAGAACCGGCCGATGTACGTCCTCGGGACGCCAGAGAGCGGCGAGGTGTGGATCGAGCAGGACCGGCTGCTGTTCGTCCGGCGGGTCGAGACCGACGACGACGGCGCCACGCAGGACATCCGCTTCGCCGACTACGAGCCGCTCGGCGGCGGCTGGATCGCGCCGCTCGTGGAGGTCTACGCCGACGGCGAGCGCGTCTTCTGGGAGGAGTACTCCGACATGGTCGCCGACCCCGACCTCGACCCGGTCCTGTTCGACCCGGCGCGCTGGGCCGACGGCGTCGCGGCCGGGGTGGAGTGACCTGGCCCGCCTCGGCGGAGGGCGCCGACGGGGGGACCGAGGTCAGCGCACGCGCCGCGACGTGATGCGGAAGCGCCGCGCGTAGTCCGACCCGACGCCGCGCCATTCCATCACGTCGCCGCGGAGGGTGACCTCCCAGACGCTGTCGTTGTCCGGGCCGAGGTCGCTGTCGAGGCCGAGGCGGCGGGTGCCGTCGCGGTAGACCCAGAGGCCGTCGTTGCGGCCGTACGGCTGGCCGCCGCTCTCGAACGTGCCGTCGGCGTGGAGGACGAGGTAGCGGTCGCGGGCCGGGTTCGCCTCGGCCGACACGTCGACGCCGTCGTCGAGGACGCGCTCCATCGCCCACCGGCCGATCAGGGCATCGCGAACGGACGAGGAGGGCGTGTCGCCGGCGGGGGAGGGCGCGGGCGAGGAGGGCGTCGTGGTGGCGCAGCCGCTGGCGAGGGCCGCGAGCAGGACGAGGGCGAGAGCGGGACGAGACATCGAAGCGAACAGGGTGAGCGGGGGAGACTCGGAGGCCACGCCCGAGGTTGCGGGGGGACCGGTCCGAGGCGTCCGGCCGCGTTCGGACCCGAGGCAGGAGGGAGGCGTCGAGCGGATGCACCGCGTCGGGCGTCGGTACCTTGCGGGCCCTCCGCGCCGCTATGCAGACCGACCTCAGCCTCTCCGCCGACGACACCCCGCGCCGCAAGCTCTACGTGGCCGTGGCCGGCAACATCGGGGCGGGCAAGAGCACGCTCACCCAGATCCTCGCCGACACGTTCGGCTGGGCGCCCTTCTTCGAGTCCGTCGACGACAACCCCTACCTCGCCGACTTCTACGACGACATGCGGCGCTGGAGCTTCAACCTCCAGGTCTTCTTCCTGTCGAGCCGCTTCAAGCACCAGAAGGAGATTGAGGCGTCGCCGCGGTCGGTGGTGCAAGACCGGTCCATCTACGAGGACGTCGAGATCTTCGCCCGCAACCTCCACGACATGGACCTCATGGACGGACGGGACCACGAGAACTACGTCGAGCTGTTCTCGATCATGGCGGGCTACCTCCAGCCGCCGGACCTGCTGGTCTATCTCCGCGCCAGCGTGCCGACGCTCGTGAGCCACATCCAGGCGCGCGGGCGCGAGTTCGAATCGTCCATCCGGCTCGACTACCTGGAGCGCCTCAACGAGCTCTACGAGGACTGGATCGACCGGTATCCGTACCCCAAGATGGTCGTCGAGACCGACAACCTGGACTTCGTCAACGAGGACGAGGACCGATACGAGATCCTGAGCCGCATCGAGAACCGGCTGTTCGGGCTGTTCCCGGTCGAGGGATGAGGCGGTCGGCCTGCGCGCTCGCGCTGGCCCTCGTGGCGCTGGCCGCCCCGGTCGCCGTCGCCCAGACGCCGGACACGACCGCGTCCGTCCGCGCCCTCCCGGCCGACTCGCTCGCCGCGCCGCCGGACGCCCTCGCTCCGCCGGACTCTCTCGCGCCCCCGCGGGTCGTGGCCGCCCCGGTGGATCCGTTCGGCGCTGTCCCAGGGCGCGTCGCCACGCCGGTGCCTGCGACGACGGCCGTGCTGGACCTGACGGCGCTGCTGACGGACGCGCCCGCCGGCCTGGCGCCGTCGGCGTTCGCCTACCGCCTCGGCGCACCGGGCCGGTCTGCGGGCGTGGCGCTCGACGGCCTCGACCCGGCGGCGCCCGCGTTGCTGCTCGACGGCCGCCCGCTGGTGGATCTCGTGACGGACGCGCCGCGGCTCGACCTGCTGCCGCTGGCCGCGATGGGGCCGTTGCGGCTGGGGGATGGCGCCCTCGGCCGCGGGATCTCCCTGCAGACCGGGCTCCGCGACCTGCGGATCGGCGTGCCGGTGACGGAACTGCGCTACCTCGGTGGGCAGGACGGCATCCAGCATGTCTCGGGATTCCACGCGCAGACTCGGCGTCCGCCAGCGTTCCTGCGAGGAGGCAGCGACGCGAGCCGCCTCACCGTCTCCGGCCATGCCGCCAGCCGCTCCGCCGACGGCCTGCTCGCGGGGGCCGACGGCTCGCACACGGACGCCTTCGGTCGGCTCCTGCTCACGCGCCCCGGCGTCGCCGCCGAGGTGGGCGTGCTCTACACCGACCGGACGGACGGCGCGCGGTCGGGCGTGGTCCCGCTCGGCGGGCTGCCGCTCACGTCGGTCGTCAACACGTCCACCGGCACGGTGCTCGGCAGCGGCGCCACGCGGCGGACGCTCCGCGCTGAGCCCTGGGCGCGACTCCGGCTTCCATTCGTCCGCAGCGCCCCGACCGAGGTGGGCGCGTCGGCCGTGCTCCAGCGCCTCGTCTTCGTCCCGGCCGACGGCACCGGCGACACGCTGCGCGTCCACGGGCAGCGGCTGGCGGCTTTCGCCCAGCAGCCGGTGCGCGTCTCGGGCCACGCGCTCACGGTCCGCCTCGACGTGCTCGCGGACGCTGCGCCGGGTCCGGACGAGGGCGCGCTGCCTGGTGCGGACGGTCGCCTCGGGATCCACGCCGCCGTGACCGACTCCCTCCGCCTCGGGCGCATGGCCGTCGTGCTCGGTGCCGGGGTGCATCAGGCCGACGGCGCGGTCTGGCCGTCGGCGTCCGCGCGGGCCTCAGTGGGGGGGCTCTCCGCAGGCGTGCGGACCGGACAGCGGGCGAGGTCGTGGCTGGAGACGAACGGGCTACCGGGCCGTGTGGCGCCGGACGCGACGCATGGCTCCGAGCGAGTCGTCGCGGCCGACGTGGCCGTTTCGGCCCGCCGGGGCGACTGGCGGCTGGGCGCTCGTTTCTTCGGCGACGTGACCTCTGATGGACGTCACCTGCTGTCGCTCGGCGACACGGCGGCGGCCGTCGTCGTGGCCGAGGGGGCCGTGTTCCAGGGCGGCGCCGGGCTGGGCGTGGGCTGGCGCGAGACCGTGCGACGAGGGTTCTACGCCCGCCTCGACGGCACCGCACGCGCTCTGGCGGACCCATCGACGGATCTCCTGACGCGCCTCGACGCTGCGCTCCCGCGTGTGTGGGGCGTCGGGCGGCTGGGCGTCCGCGCCGAGGACGTGGGCGACGGCGTGCTGGACCTCGACCTCGCCGTCGTCACGCAGGCGTGGACCGCGTTCCGGAGCCGCCGCGTGGATCCGGCGACGGGCGCGCTCGTGCTGCCCGAGGCGGGCACACCCATCGGCACCGAGCTGCCCGCGCGGGCGCTCGTCGGGCTGGAGGCGACGGCCACGTTCAGCGCGCTCGCGTCGCTCTTCCTCCGGTACGACCACGCCCTGGGCGAGCGCGTCGTGGGGGCGGCCGTCACCGCGGGCGAGCCGCTGCCGCCCCACGTCCTCCGGTTCGGCGTCTTCTGGGCCCTGCTGAACTGAACCGCGCGCCTCCGTTCAGGCTTCGCCTCAGTCCTCGACCTCGGGCAGGCGGAAGGTGATCGGCACCGCGAAGCGGACCTTGACGGCCACGCCGCCCTGGCGCCCCGGCTCGAAGCGGGCCTCGCGGACGGCGCGGAGGGCCGCCTCCGAGAGCATGTCGTCGGGCGAGCGGAGCACGACCGCGTCCTGCACGCTACCCTGCTCGTCGACGACGAACTGGACGATCACCTGGCCCTCGATCCCGGCGTCGCGGGCCAGCGGCGGGTACGTGACGCGCTCCTGCAGGCCCGCGAGACCGCCGATCAACCGAGGCTGCTCGTCTACGACGGCCATCACGTCTGGGTCGCCCTCGGGGTCGCTGGCCTGCGGGCGGGGGGCCGGTTCGGCCTGTCCCACTGTCTCGGCCTCCGCCGGGAGCCGGAAGGTGATCGGGACGGCGAAGCGCACGCGGACGGGCTCGCCGTCGACGCGGCCGGGCTCGAAGCGCGACGGGCGGACGGCCGCCATCGCTGCCTCGTCCAGGCCGTCGTTGCCCGACGACCGGGCCACCACGAGCTGCTCGACCGTACCCTCCGTGCTCACCACGAACTGGAGGACCGTCCGGCCTTCGACCCCTGCGCGGCGCTGAAGCTCGGGGTACTCGACCCGCCCCATCAGGCCCTCCAGACCGCCGATCAGCACCGGCATCTCGTCGGCGACCTCGACCACGTCGGTCGTGTCGGCGGGTGCGGCGAGGGTGGACGTGACGGTCGCGACGGCCGGACTCGGGGAGGCGAGCGTCGCGCCAGCCACGGCGGCGGCGAGCACGACCAGGCCGAGGAGCCGGCCGAGGTGGCCGAAGAGGCGAGCGCGGGCAGGGGAGAGGGGGCGGGTCATGGCGTCAATGCGGGTTTTCAGGGAGGAGGAGCCCCAGGCGGCGCCGAGGGCGAGAGGGGGCGCCGGGAGGGCGGCGTACGAGAACAGGAGGTCGGCGTAGGCGCGGCGACGGTCCGGGCACGCCGTGAGGACGGCCGCGTCGACGGCGCGCTCGCGGTCGAGGTTGAGCCCACGGCCCAGCACTCCGACGAGCGGGTGGGCCGCGAAGACAGCCTCGACGACCTGCTGGACGGCGTGCCACGCGTAGTCGGCCCGGCGGACGTGGGCGACCTCGTGGGCGGCGGCGACCTCCAGCGCCTCGGGGCGGAGGTCGGGGGGGAGCGCCACCACAGGGCGGCGCCAGCCCAGCGTGAACGGGGGCGTGTTGGCCGGCCCCTCGACGGCCACGACCGCGCGGGTCACGCCGAACCGGATCCGGGCGGTCTCGACTGCAGCGGCGGCCTCCGCCGAAGCCGACGGGAGGCGTCGGCGCGTCGTGTGGGCCCGCCAGGCCGCGTGCGCGACGTGCGCCAGCCGAATACCTGCGAGGCCGATGGCGGCCACCACCACGAGGCCGAGCACGACATCGAGTCCGGACAGCGTGGGCGCTACGTCGACGGGCTGCGCGCCGACGGCGATGCCGGGCAGCCACGTCACCTCGGTGGTCAAGGCCGTCACGGCACGCGCGGCGTCCGGCGCGAGAGCCTTCAGCGAGGCGGGCAGCGCGAAGGCCAGCGGCAGCGCGGCCAGGACCGCGCCGCGGATCGGGAGCGACAGCGGCGCCCCGGCACGGCTCGCGCGCAACGCCGCCTCGGCCAGGACGGCGACGACGCTCCACACGAGCACCGGGAGCCAGAGGGCGAACACGGACGCCCGTCCGAGGTCGGCGAGGGTCAACAGGTCAGGCATCGGAGTCGGGAGCGGGGCCGTCGAGGCCGTCGATGAGGGCGCGGATCTCGGCCCGCTCGGCGTCGCTGAGTGCCTCGCGCTGGACGAGCGCCTGCACGAGGCTCGTCGTGGAGCCGCCGAAGACCTTGTCGAGGATGCCGCCGAGCACGCTCGCGCGAACCTCTTCTGGGGCGCGAGCGGCCGTGTAGACGTACGCGGTGCCATCCTGCTCGAAGGTCAGGTAGCCCTTGTCCGCGAGGTTCTTGATGACCGTCATGACTGTCGTGTAGGCCACCTTGCGGCGGGCGGAGACGCGGTCGTGGACGTCGCGCGCGGTGGCCCGGCCGAGGGACCAGACCTCGCGGAGGACTTCCATCTCGGTGCCACCGAGGGGGGTGAGGGGGTTGCGCATCCGGGTATCGTGATGGGTAGTACGAATCATATAGTAGAGGGGGAGCAGATGTCAACCCCTCGTTAGAAATCGGGCTCGGACGGGGCGTTAGCTTCGCAGTCCGCCCCCCTCGCCCGTGCCCCGGCGCTCCCGACCCGACCGAACCAACGCCGAGTGGCTGGCCGACCTCGCCTCCGAGGGGCCCGCCCTCGACGCGGCCCTGCGCGACCTCCGGCCGGTCCTCCTCCGGGCGCTCCACGTCACGCTGGCTCCCCGCGTCGACCGCGGCGCGGACGCCCTCGCCGACGACCTGGTGCAGGACGCCCTGCTGCAGGTCCGCGACCGGGCCGGGCAGTTCCGCGGCGACGCCCGGTTCACGACGTGGGCGCAGAAGGTGGCCGTCCACCTCGCCTTCAGCGAACTGCGCCGCAAGCGCTGGGAGGACATCCCGCTCGACGCCCTCGTCGCCGACCCCCCCGCGGCGCCCGCTCCCGGCGCCGACGTGGCGATGGCCAACCACGAGGCCGTCACGATGGTCCGCCGCCTCATCGCCGAGGAACTCACCGAGCGCCAGTCGACCGCGCTGACGGCGATCCTCAACGGCGTCCCGATGGACGACGTGGCTCGCCACCTCGACACGAACCGCAACGCCCTCTACAAGCTGCTCCACGACGCTCGCCTCCGCCTCCGCAAGGCGTTCGAGGCGCGCGGTCTCACCCCGGACGACCTCCTCGACGACGCGACCTGACGCGGCGCGCGGCGCGGGTAAGCCCAGCCCCGGCCCCGGCGTCTGACTTCCACGATGACCCTCACCCCTGACATGCTCCGGATGCTCGTCGCCAGGGCCCTCGCCTCGCGGGCCGACGAGCTGTCGTGCAGCGAGTGCGACGCGCAGGTGGACCGCTTCGCGGAGATGGCGCTCGCTGGTCTGGGAGCCGCCGAGGCGCTCCCGCTGGTCGAAGAACACCTGAGTGGTTGCCCGATCTGCCGGGAGGAGTTCGAGGCGCTGATGGATGTCCTGCGCGACGCGGCGCGTGCGGAGGAGCCCTGGTGGCGTCGTCTCCTTTCGCGGAAGTAGGACAGTCCCTAACGTCCTGTAGTTCGCGGAACCCCCGGCCGGCCTCGGGGTGGAGGGCCGGATCGCCCCCCGACCGTCGAGCCTGTGTCTGATTCCGTCCATCCTCTCGAAGACCTCGCCCTGCTCACGCTCGTCGTCGCCCACGGCACCGACGCGGAGCTGGACGCGCGCGAGACCCGCGCGCTGGTCCACCAACTGGCGCTGATGGAGCCCCGTCTCGGGCACGGTGAGGGCGCGTTCGACCTGAGCGAGTGGGTCCACCGGGCCGTCGAGGCGTACGGGGCGCTCAGCGTCGTGGAACTGGACGACGTGGTGGCCCGCCTCGGGGCCGCGCTGGACGGCACCGAGCGGACGCGCGCCCTGGAAGCGCTCATCCGGGTCGCCCAGGCCGATGGCGTGTTCCACACGATGGAGAGGACCTTCCTGCGCCATGTCGCCCAGGTGTGGGGCGTGACCGAGGCGGGTGAGGGGTAGCGTCTGTCAGGCGCTTCCGGCTGGTCGGAGGGACCGGCGTGTGGCAGATTGTCCGGCCCCGCCTCCACGCCCGTGATCGACCGCCGCCGCTTCCTCGCCTCCGCCAGCGCCCTCGCCGCGGGCGCCGCGCTCCCCGTCGCCGCCCACCCCGCCGACGCACCCCACCTCGGGCCCGAGGCGGTCCGGCCCGAGGGCGCCGCCCTCCGCGACCTGACACCCGACGACCTCCAGACGGCGGCCGAGGTGCAGGGCCTCGACTTCACCGCGGCCGACCGCGAGCTGATGCTGCCCGACGTGACGGAGCGGCTGGAGAGCCTCGCCGCCATCCGCGACGCTGAGCCGCCGAACAGCGTCGCCCCGGCCCTCGTGCTGGACCTGTCGATGGGCGGGCGGACGATGCCCGGCCCCGGAGCGGGCGCGACCGTCCCGATGCCGTCGCTGTCCTCTCGTCCGGCGGACGACCGCGACCTGGCCTTCCTGTCGATCCCCGAGCTGGGCGCGCTCCTCCGCCGTGGCGCCGTCACGAGCGTCGGCCTGACGGAGCTGTTCCTGGAGCGGCTGCGGACCTTCGACCCGATCCTCCAGTGCGTCGTGACGCGGATGCCAGAGCGGGCGCTGGAGACGGCGCGGGCGCGCGACCGCGAACTGGCGGCGGGCGTGGACCGCGGTCCGCTGCACGGCATCCCGTGGGGCGCGAAGGACCTGCTGGCGGCGAAGGGCGCGCCGACGACCTGGGGCGCCGAGCCCTACCGCGATCAGGAGATCGACGAGGATGCCGTCGTGGTGCAGCGCCTGGAGGCCGCGGGCGCCGTCCTCGTCGCCAAGCTGACGCTCGGCGCGCTGGCGTGGGGCGACGTGTGGTTCGGCGGGAGGACCAAGAACCCCTGGAACCCGGACCAGGGGTCGTCGGGGTCGAGCGCCGGGCCGGGCGCGGCGGTCGCTGCGGGCCTCGTGCCGTTCGCCATCGGCTCCGAGACGCTGGGCTCCATCGTCTCGCCGTCGACTCGCAACGGCGTCACCGGCCTCCGCCCGACCACCCACCGGGTCCCGACGACGGGCGCGATGGCGCTCTCGTGGAGCATGGACAAGCTCGGCCCGATGACGCGCAGCGCTGTCGACGCGGCGCTCGTGTTCGACGCCATCCGCGGGCCGGAGACGGGCGAGGACGCGGCCTTCCCGTTCGATCCGTCGGCTCCGCTCTCCGACCTACGCGTCGGCACAATCGTCTCGACGGACCCGGATGACGCGGGCGCCGAGGCGGACTTCGCCACGATGGGGGTCCTCCGCCGCCTCGGCGTTACGCCGGTCGAGGTGGCCCTGCCGGACGACCTGCCCATCTCGGCCCTCTCGATCATCCTCGAAGCCGAAGCCTCGGCCGCCTTCGACGGGCTGACGCGCTCGCGGGGCGTCGACCGGATGGTGCGGCAGGAGCGCAACGCGTGGCCCAACGTGTTCCGCCACGCGCGCTTCATCCCGGCTGTCGAGTACATCAACGCCAACCGCATCCGCACCCAGCTCATGCAGGCGATGGGCGAGCTGATGAGCCAGATCGACGTGCTGGTGACGCCCAGCTTCGGCAACGCGGGGCTGCTCATCACCAACCTCACCGGCCACCCGGCGGTCGCGATCCCGAACGCGCTCTTGCCGGTGGACGGCTTCCCGGACCGCCGGGCGCCGCACTCGATCACATTCGTGGCGCCGCTCTGGGGCGAGCACCATGCGCTCCGTCTCGCACATGCCGTCCAGGAAGCCACCGAGGTCCACCGCCAGCGCCCGCCGGTGAGTTGAGGGGCGGTTTCGGGCGATTCGCGTCTGATCGTTGGGTGAGGGAGCCACTGAAACCGCCCCCTGTGACCTGGATCCGGGCCTCACCGGTTCCGAAGCGACTCCGGCCTCGGATTGCGCGACAGACGGGACGATGTTGAGCGTTGACAGGTCCCACCTCCGCTCTCCTCCGATGCGCGCACTCCTCCTGGCCGGACTGCTCATCACCCTCGGCCTTCTCATCCAAGCGACCGGTACCCCACCGCCGCCAGCGGATGAGCCGCCTTCCGTCTATCCGGCGAAGGCGGATCCGGCACCCCCCATTCCCGACGCGCGGATCTCGGTCTGGCGCGGCTGACTGCCGTCCGGGTCAGTCGATGCGGACGACGACATCGTGCCGCTCGGAGCGATGGCGCCGGTCCCCGTGGCGCCGGTCGTGCCGCCGATGGTCGTGACTGCGATCCGAGTGGACGCGATGCTCGACGTGGACGTGCCGGTCGTGATGGGCGTGCGACCGAAGCCCCCGGAGCTGCTGGACGGCGACGACGGCGAAGAGAACGGCGAGGATCGGCAGCGCGAGGCGCTGGAGGCGGCGGCGTTGGGACATGAGGGCACAACGGAGAGGAGATGGCCGTACGTGCCCACCTCCCGACGTGTTACGTGATGTCGCCGCTCCCCCCGTCCTTCTACGACCGCCCGACCCTCGCCGTCGCCCGCGACCTGATCGGCGCGTTGCTGGTGTACGACTCCCCCGACGACGGTCGCCTGGTGGGTCGCGTCGTCGAGACGGAGGGCTACCGCGCCGACGACCCGGCGATGCACGGCTGGCGGGCGACGTTCGGGGGGGACGGCTTCGTGCGCCCCATTGGCCGCGCGGCCGACCTGTTCGCCGCGCCGGGGACGGCGTACGTCTACCGGATCCACCACACGAACTGGCTGCTGAACGTGGTCACCGAGCCCGAAGGCGTCGCGGGCGGCGTGCTGATCCGGGGCGTGGAGCCGCTGGAAGGCGAGGCCGCCATGACCGCCAACCGGCCCGCCTCGGTGCGGCGGCGGCGGGACCTGACCAACGGGCCGGGCAAGCTGACGCAGGCGTTCGGCATCAACGAGGCGCCGGGCGTGCCGCGGAGCCGCTTCCACGGGACCGACCTCACGGTGCCGCCGCTCTTCTTCGCCGCCGGCGAGCCCGTGCCCGACGACCGCGTCGCGGCGGGCAGCCGGATCGGCATCTCGCGTGGCATCGACCTGCCCTACCGGTTCGTCGAGGTGGGCAACCCGTTCGTGTCGCCGGGCCTGCCCAGTGACGTGCGCGTGGCGCGCAAGACGGGGAAGCGGGAGTAGCGCATCGGGGAGGTTCCTGATGGTCGTCGGGGAGCCGATGGTGCCGCCGGCACGTCCACCCGTTCCCTCGTCGCTCGTCCTCGTGATCCCGATCCACGCTCGAACCCTCGCCCTCTGGGACGGCGTCCGCGCCAGCTACTGGTTCCTCCCGTCGCTGATGACGGTCGCGGCCGGGATCCTGTCGTTCGTCCTGATCGGCGTGGACGCGCGCGTGGGGCCCGACTGGATCGCAGAGGTGCCGTTTCTGTTCGGCAACCGGCCGGACGGCGCGCGGTCGGTGCTGTCTACCATCGCCGGGTCCATGATCGGGGTGGCGGGCGTGACGTTCTCGATCACGATCGCGAGCGTGGTCTACGCGAGCGGCCAGTACGGCCCGCGGCTGCTGACCAACTTCATGGACGACCGTGGCAACCAGATCACGCTCGGCACCTTCATCGCGACGTTCCTCTACTGCCTCCTCGTGCTGCGCACGATCCGGTCGGCGGGCGACGGCGACGGGCTGGAGTTCGTGCCCCACATCGCGATCCTGGTCGGCCTCGGGCTGGCCGTGGCCTCGGTGGGCGTGCTGATCTACTTCATCCACCACGTGCCCGAGAGCATTCACGTGTCGAACCTGATCGCAGGCGTCGGGCACGACCTGGGCGAGAAGATCGGCGTGCTGTTCCCTGAGCGGGTCGGCGAGGGCGCCACGACGCGCGAGGCCGAGCGCGACGACGACGCGCTGACGGAGGTCCCGGCGGGCTTCTACTCCGACGCCGTCCGCATCGCGGCCGACGGGGATGGCTACATCTCCGGGCTCGACGCCGAGGCGCTGCTGACGCTCGCCACGGAGAACGATCTGCTCGTCCGCATCCGCCACCGGCCTGGCGACTTCGTGGCCGCCGGCGACACGCTCTGCCTCGCGTGGCCGCCCGACCGGGTCTCCGACGAGGCGGCGGCCGGCATCCGGACGGCGTTCGCCTGGGGCCGCCAGCGGAGCGCCCGGCAGGACGTGCGCTTCCTCGTCAACGAACTCGTCGAGATCGCGGCGCGGGCGCTCTCGCCCGGCGTCAACGACCCGTTCACGGCCATCTCGTGCCTCGACTGGCTCGGGGCTGCGCTCAAGGACCTCTCCGACCGCGACTTCCCCAGTGCCCAACGGTACGACTCGGCGGGCCAGTTGCGGGTCGTCGCGTACCCGACCACCTTCGAGGACTTCGTCGGGGGCGTGTTCGGCCAGCTCCGCCCCTACCTCGCTGCCGACCGCAACGCCGCGCTGCACGCGCTCAAGACGCTCGGCGAGGTCGCCGGACGCGTCACCGACGACAGCCGTCGCGCGGCCCTCCGCCACCAGGCCGACGCGATCTACGAGGGCGCCCAGAAGGCGCTCGTGCTGGAGGCCGACCGGGCGTCGGTCCGGCAGCGTCACCACGAGGTCATCCGCCTCCTCTCCGGCCGCCTCGACTACGAGACGGCGACGGCGCAGACCGACTGGATCGGCGGGACGGCTTGAGCCGCTGCGGCGTCTGGAGCAGACTGTCCGCCTCGGTGCCCCCGCCGGGACACCGAGGCGGGGCGGGCTACCAGGAGCAGCCGGCCGGAGCGTCGGGCGCTTCGTTGTCGGCCTTGCCGTCCGACCACGTCGGCGAGACTTCGTAGATGTCGCTCCGGGTCACGACGCAGTTCGGGCTCGGCCCGAACACGTGCACCTCGACGCGCGGGTCTCCGGGCGACTGCGGAAACCGGTGGATGTGGAGGAACGGGTGGGTGTCGCTCGCACCCACGTAGCGGACGACGCCGTTTTCGACGACACCGGACCGCTCGAAGCCGTTCCACGTGTCGGTGCGATCCTCCCGGTAGCCGAGGTCGCTGATGGCGAGGTCACCCAGTGCATCCGCGTTTCGCCCGGCCCCGCCCTGCGCGGTCGGCTTGAGGTAGAAGGCGACGATGTCGCCGGACATCGCGACGCCCTGATCGACGTACCGGTCGATTTCAGACTTCTGCTGGTTCTCGGTAAACGCCTGGATGCCGACGACGACCGCGAGGCCGACGATGACGATGCTGAGGACGAGAAGGAGGAGTTGCTGCTGACCCATGGGGAAGGGGAGGTGAGTGAGGTCTGGGTCTCACAACAACCTTCGTTCCTAACGGTTTAGCGGCCCATCGCCGGGTCGTGCGCGTGACAGGTCGCCGCCGTCATCGGGCGATCCCACGAGAGGGTGACCCTGCACCCTCGGGTGAATGAGGGAACGTCTGGGTCGAATCCTCCACACGGGGATCACCCTCCGCCTCGGTGCCTCCGTCGGGACACCGAGGCGGGGCGAGAGATCACTCGCCCGGGATGCCGGGCTCGGTCATGCTGCGCACGTCCAGCACCTCGTCGATGCGCTCGGCCGGGATCAGGTCCATCTCCGTCAGCACGTCGCGGACGGAGCGGCCCTCGGCGGCCGACTTCTTGGCCACCTTGCTCGCCATGTCGTAGCCGATGTCGGCGTTGAGGGCGGTCGCGATGGAGGGGTTCTTCTCCAGCAGCTCCTGCGCGCGGGCGCGGTTGGCCGTGATGCCCTCCAGGCAGCGCTCGCGGAAGGCGTCGAGGATGCCCGAGAGCGCCTCGATGGACTCCAGCATGGCGTGGGCCATGACCGGCATCATCACGTTGAGCTCGAAGTTGCCGTGCTGGCCGCCGACGGTGATCGTGACCGCGTTGCCCATGACCCGCGCGCCGACCATCATCATGGCCTCGCTCATCACGGGGTTGACCTTGCCCGGCATGATCGACGAGCCCGGCTGGATGGCGGGGAGCTGGATCTCCGAGAGGCCGGAGGTCGGGCCGGAGGACAGGTGCCGGATGTCGTTGGCGATCTTCATCAGCGACACGGCGAGCGTGTTGAGCGCGCCCGCGGCCGAGACGTAGGCGTCCTTGGCGGCCTGCGCCTCGAAGTGGTTGTCGGCCTCGCGGAAGGCGACGCCCGTGATCTCGGAGATCTCGGCGATGGCCGCCTCGGGGAACGCCTCAGGGCGGTTGATGCCGGTGCCGACGGCCGTGCCGCCGAGCGCCAGCTCGGCCAGCTCGTCGCCCGCGCGCTCGACCCGCTGAATGCCCTTGCGGACCTGCGCGGCGTACCCGCCGAACTCCTGCCCGAGGCGGACCGGCGTGGCGTCCATCAGGTGCGTCCGCCCCGACTTGAGCACGTCGTCGAACTCGACGGCCTTGGCCTCCAGCGCGGTCGCGAAGCGGTCGAGCGCGGGGAGCAGGTCCTCCGCCAGCGCCACGCGCGCGGCGACGTGCATGGCCGTCGGGATCACGTCGTTCGACGACTGCCCGTAGTTGACGTCGTCGTTGGGGTGGACCGAGGCGTCGCCGCCGAGCGCGTCCGTCGCGACGTGCGCGATGACCTCGTTGGCGTTCATGTTGGTCGATGTGCCCGAGCCGGTCTGGAAGATGTCCAGCACGAACTGGTCGTCCAGCTCGCCCTCCCGGACGCGGAGCGCGGCGGCGGCGATGGCGTCCGCCTTCGCGTCGTCGAGCAGGCCGAGGTGCTTGTTGGCGCGGGCCGCGGCGGCCTTGACCGTCCCGAGCGCCTCGATGAAGCGGCGCGGGAAGCGAAGCGACGAGACGGGGAAGTTCTCCTTCGCGCGCTGAGTCTGGGCGCCGTAGAGGGCGTCGGCGGGGACTCGGACCTCGCCGAGCGAGTCGGTTTCGATGCGGACGGACATGGAGGGGGTGGACGCGTGAGGAAGGGGACGTGTGGGCCCGTCGGCTGAGGCCAGCGGCAGCGCCTGAGGGGCCGTTCGGAGAACGTACCGGGGAGGGGGCGCCCGGTTCGGGGGATCTCGGCGAACTTGGCACCGTCCCGGCCGTCCATCGGGGCGCGCCTGGCCTCTTGGCCCGTCCCCACCCGAACCGCTCTCCACTCGCCCCCGTGAGCACCCGCCCCCTCGTCCACTCCGAGATCCCCGCCATGCAGGCCGAGGCGGACGCGGCGCGTGCAGCGGGCCGTCGCCTCGCGCTCGTGCCGACGCTCGGTGCGCTCCACGCCGGTCACCTCGCGCTGGTCCGCGAAGCGCGTGAGCGGGTCGGGCCGGACGGGCACGTGACGGTCTCCATCTTCGTCAACCCGACCCAGTTTGGGCCAGGCGAGGACTTCGCGGCGTACCCGCGCACGATGGACGCGGACCTCGATCTGCTCGCCCACCTCGCTGACCCCGAGCGGGGCGACGCAGGCGTCAACGTCGTCTTCGCGCCGACGCCCGAGACGATGTACCCGTTCGGCCTGCCGCCCTACGCGATGGTCTCAGTCCGCGATCTCGACCGGCATCTCTGCGGGGCGCACCGGCCGGGCCACTTCGCGGGCGTCACGACGGTGGTGGCGAAGCTCTTCCTGGCATGCCGTCCGCACCTGGCCGTGTTCGGGCAGAAGGACGCGCAGCAGCTGGCCATCCTGCGCCGCATGACCGACGACCTCGGCTTCGGGATCGAGCTGGTCGGCCACCCGATCGTGCGTGAGGCCGACGGGCTGGCGCTGTCGTCGCGCAATGCCTACCTCTCGCCCGAGGAGCGGGCGCAGGCGGTGGTCCTGTCGCAGGCGCTGCGTGCGGCCGAGGCGTCGGTGGCGCTCGGGGCGCGCGACGCGGCAGCGATCCGCGGGGCGATGGCCTCTCAGTTCGCCACGGTGCCCCTGGCACGCGTCCAGTACATCGAGATCGTCGATGCGGACACGCTGCAGCCGGTCGACACGCTCTCTGCGGAAAGCCCTTCCGAGGGCCGCTACCTTGCAGCTCTCGCCGTCCACTTCGGCACCACCCGACTCATCGACAACACGACGCTGGTCGTGGGGAAGTAGGGGTGGGGGAACGCCCCCCGTCTCCAGTTCCTGATTCCATTCTGCTATGACGATCACGCTGTTCAAGGGCAAGCTGCACCGGCTCACCGTCACCGAGGCCGCCCTCCACTACGAAGGCTCGATCACGCTCGACCGTGAGCTGATGGAGGCCGCTGGCATCCTGCCGTACGAGCGGGTCCAGGTCGTCAACGTCCACAACGGGGCGCGGCTGGAGACCTACACGATTCCCTCGGCACCGGGCTCGCGGACGGTGTGCCTCAACGGGCCCGCGGCTCGCCTTTGCGCGCCCGGCGACCTCGTCGTGGTGATGGCCTACGCCGACATGACGCCCGAGGAGGCCGAGACGCACCAGCCTCGCGTGGTGCTGGTGGACGGGGAGAACAACCCGACCGAGGTGTTCGACCTCGACGGCGCCGACGTGTCGGACCCGACGCGCCCGGCCGTCACCAACGCGGTCGACGTGCGGGACCTCTTCGCGCCGCGCCTCGGGCGAACGCTCCCGACGCGGTCCGGCGGTGGGAGGCGGACGGGCCGGTGATCGAGAGGGACTTTCTCCTCCGGCAGGTCCATCAACTCGCGCAGGTGCTGGCGGCCGTGATCGGGCGACGAGGAGAAGGAGACCACGTCGAGGCCGAGGAGGCTCTCGCGGAGGGCCTTCAGTCGACGTTGGGCGTCCGCCTGGATCGGCTTCGAGCCATGAGCCGTCCCGAGGTGACCGCGCTCGTGTCGGAGGACGGGGCCGTTTCTGCCGAGAAGGCGGTCGCTCTGGCCGACGTGCTCTCTGAAGACGCCGAGGCGGAGGGGCGCGTCCGGGCGCGATGGCTCTACGAGGCCGCGCTCGCGGTGGGTGGGCCGGTGCCGTTCGACGTCCAGGCTCGCCTCGACGCGCTCCCCGAGGGGTAGGCTTCAAGGTCGTCGGCGTCGGGCTCAGTCGGCGAACGGCCCTTCGGAGACTGGCGCGCCGTCGGCCGCGTGGTGGGTGCCGCGGACGCCCTCTCCATCCACCCAGACGCCCGTCCACACCGTCCCGTCGGGTCGGCGGAAGGTGCCGGTGCCGTGGCGCGACCCGCCGACGAACTCGCCGGTGTAGACGCCGCCGTCGTCGTAGGTCCGCACCCCGTCTCCGTGGGGGGCGCCGTCGCGGACCTCGCCGACGTAGAGGTCGCCATCGGCCCAGATGTAGGTGCCGCGGCCGTCGAGCAGGCCGTCGCGGAAGGTCCCGACGTAGAGGGCGCCATTGGTGAGGGCGAGGCGCCCGTCTCCGTGGCGTCGGCCGCCGACGAAGGCGCCTGCGTAGCGCTCGCCGTCGGGGGCGGCCCACTCGCCCTGGCCGTCGAGGCAGTCGCCAGACACGCAGAGGAAGACGACCGCGAGGCGGGACAGGACGGCGGGGTCGTAGGGCGCGGTGCCGAGCGTGAGCGTCCGCGGAGCCCCGTCCCGGACGACCTCGAAGGTGGCCGTCGGTCCGGCGTCGCGGGCGGCGACCAGGACCGCCTGCACGTCCACTGTGCCGGTGACGGACTGCCCGTCGACGGTGACGAGCGAGTCGCCGGCTGCGAGGCCGCCCGCCTCGGCGCCGCTGCCGGGCGCGACGGCGGTCACGACCGGCTGGCCGTCGGTGCCGCCGAGGTAGGCGAACCCGAACCCGACCGGCAGGCCGTCCTGCGCAAGGGCGGCGAGAGGCAGCAGGAGGGCGACGAGGGGGGCGAGGCGGCGGGCGACCATGCGAAGAGGGGGGAGGGGGCGCCCTCCCTCCGTCGCCTCGTCGGCGCGGGGATCACCGCAGACCTGAACGAACACCGGCCGACGCCCCGAAGGGCGCCGGCCGGCAGACGGACGGGGTCGGGTCGGCTACGCGTCGATCACGTCGGCGCCGTTGCGGACGATCTCGCTCTCAGGGAAGAAGTAGCGGCCCTCCTTGACGCCGTTCTCCGGCGAGTCGGAGCCGTGGACGGCGTTCTCGCCCATGCTCGTCGCGAACTGCTTGCGGATGGTGCCCTCGGCCGCCTCGGCCGGGTTGGTGGCGCCGATGACCTCGCGCCACTTCGCAACGGCGTCGTCGCGCTCCAGCACGAGCGGGATGCAGGGGCCGGACGACATGAACTCGGTCAGCTCGCCGAAGAAGGGGCGCTCGGCGTGGACGGCGTAGAAGCCCTCGGCCTGGCCGCGCGTCAGGGTGACGAGCTCCATCGCGCGGACGGCGAAGCCCTCGTCGAGGATGCGGTCGAGGATCTTGCCCGCGTGGCCGGCGGCCACGGCGTCGGGCTTGATGATGGCGAGCGTGCGCTCCATGTCGGTGTGGGTCTTGTTGAAGGGGTCCGCCAATCAACCGAGGCGGGGGGGTGGGGACCGCGAAACGCCGGGGAAGAGGGGCGCACGTGGGCTCCGAGGAGGCGCCCGCGGAGCGACGGCCGGACGGTTGGCGTCGAGATCCCTCGCTGGCGCTCAGGATGACAGGAGTGCGGTTCGCTGCTGCTCTCCGCCCCGCACGACTGCCAGCCCCAGGCCGGCTCGCCCATGCGAGGAGAGGACGTCGGGGGCATGCTCCAGGGCATCGGTCCCCGGATGTGACGCGCCTCGCCGGTCCGTCCGGTTCGCGTCTTGTCCAGTCCCAGGAAGGGCGCAGAGCAGGCCAGGGCCAGAAACAAGAAACCGGCCCCTGCATTGCGCAGAGGCCGGTTCTCGGGGTGTGGAGCATAGCGGATTCGAACCGCTGACCTCCTCAATGCCATTGAGGCGCTCTACCAACTGAGCTAATGCCCCGAAGGACGCCGCGCTCCGGGCGACGAACGGCCAAGATAGGCGGCACCCCTCGGGGCGGTCAATGGAGCGGACGCGAAGATGCGGGAGCGCGATGGCCGCGCCACTCCGCACCGCCCGCCTCGGCGTCCGGCTGGGGCGGCGCGCTAGCTTCGGGCAGTCTCCCCCCCGAAGCCGTGTCCGACCGCCTGATCCACGTCGCCAAGTTCGGCGGCACCTCCGTCGGGACGCCCGACCGCGTCCGCCGCGTCGTCGAGTTGTCGACCAGTCCTGAGACGGACGGGATGCGGCGGGTGGTCGTGTCGTCGGCGTTCGGGGGCGTGACCGACCGGCTGCTGGCGGCCATCGAGGCGGCGGTGGGGCGGACGGGCGCGCATCGCGAGATCCTGCGGGAGGTCCGCGAGCGGCACGAGGCGGCGCTGCTGGCGCTCGTCGCCGAGGCCGAGCAGGCGGCGGTACGGATGCAGGTCGAGACGCTGTTCACCGAGGTCGGCGAGCTGCTGTACGGCGTGTACCTGCTGCGGCAGTGCGACGCGCGCTTCAAGGACGCCATCGTGTCGGCAGGCGAGCGGGCGTCGGTGCCCATCGTGGCGGCGGCGTTCCGGGCGGCGGGCCACGGCGCCGTGGCGCTCGACGCGACCGCGTTCGTCCGCACCGACGACGGCTTCGGGGAGGCGGCCGTCGACTTCGACGCGACGCGCGGGCTCGTCCGCGCCGCCCTCGCGGAGGTGCCGGACGATACCGTCGCGGTGGTGACGGGCTTCGTGGCCTCCACCGCAGACGGCGTCACGACGACGCTCGGACGCTCGGGCTCCGACTACACCGCCACCATTCTCGCGGGCGCGCTCGACGCCGCCGAGTGCGTCATCTGGACCGACGTGGACGGCGTGCTCTCGGCCGACCCGCGCCAGGTGCCGGACGCCTTCTCGCTGCCGCGGCTGAGCTACCAGGAGGCCGCCGAACTGGCCCACTTCGGTGCCAAGGTGCTGCACCCGCGCACGATGCGCCCGCTGCTGAGGGGCGGCATCCCGCTGCGCATCAAGAACACGCTCCGGCCCGAGGCGGCGGGCACCGAGATCGGCCCGGCCGACCCGGACGTGCCGCCGTCGATCCGCGCCGTGACCGCCATCCGTGACGCGGCGCTGATCCGGGTGGATGGCGCGTCGGTGCTGGAGGTGCCGGACCTCGCGCGGCGCATCTTCGAGCCGCTGGCCGAGGCGGGCGTGCCGGTGTTCCTCGTGGCCCAGGCGTCGGCGGAGGGCAGCATCGGCCTCGCCATCCGTCAGGCCGACGCCGACGCGGTGGTGCGCCTGCTGGAGCGCGCGCTGGCGCGCGAGCTGGAGCGGGGCGACGTGCGCAGCGTCCGCGCCGAGGCGGGCGGGGCGGTGGTGGCGGCGGTCGGGTCGGGGATGCACGCCGCGGCCGGGCTCGCGGGGCGCTTCTTCGCGACGCTCGCCAGCGCCCACGTCAACGTGCGGGCGGTCGCGCAGGGCGGGGGCGACCATACGATCTCGGCCGTCGTCGCCGACGCCGAGGCGGCGCTGGCCGTCGGCGCGCTGCACGAGGCGTTCGCGATGCGGCGCCTGCGGACGCACCTCGTGGTCGTCGGTGCGGGCTCGCTCGGGCGCCGCCTGCTGGCGCTCCTCGACGCGCAGATCCCCCGGCTGCTCGACCACGGCCTGAACGTCGTGCTGGCGGGCGTGGCCGACAGTCGGCGTCTGCTGTGGGACCCGTCGGGCCTCGACCCGGCCTCCGCCGCCGACCGGCTGCCGGAAGGCGATCCCACCGACCTCGACGGCCTCGTCACCCGGCTCACCGGGGCCCGGCTGGAGCGGCTCGTCGTGGTGGACGCGACGGCGAGCGCGGCCGTCGCCGAGCGCCACGCGGCGTGGCTCGGGGCGGGTGTGGCCGTGGTGACGCCGAACAAGGAGGCCACAGGGCGGTCGGCTGCCGCCTGGGGCGAGGCGCAGCGGGCGTCGCGCGTGGGCGAGGCGCCCTACCTCTACGACGCGTCCGTGGGCGCCGGGCTCGGCCTGGTCGGGCGCCTCCGCGACCTCGTCCGCACCGGCGACCGGGTGCTGGAGATCGAGGGCGTGCTCTCGGGAACGCTGTCCTACGTCATGAACCGGATGCGCGACGGCGCCGCCTTCTCGGAGGCCGTCCGCGATGCCCGCACGGCGGGGCTGGCCGAGCCCGACGTGCGGGACGACCTCTCGGGGCGCGACGTGGCGCGCAAGCTGGCGTTGCTCGCTCGCGAGGTGGGCGTGGCCGTGAGCGCAGCCGACGTGTCGGTCGAGAGCCTCGTCCCGGACGGGCTGGAGGCGGTGTCGCTGGAGACGTTCTGGGAACGCCTGCCCGAGGCCGACGCTGCGTGGCAGGCCCGTCTCGGCGGCGCGTCCGCGGGGGAGGTCCAGTACGTCGCCCGGCTGGGGGCCGACGGGGCGATTCGCGCGGGCGTGGAGAGCGTTCGTGCCGAGGCGGGCTCGCTGCTGGCTGCGCTGCGCGGCTCCGAGATCGCCGTCGTCGTGCGCACCGAGCGGACGGGCGACCACCCCATCTTCTTCCAGGGCCCCGGCGCCAGCGCCGACGTGACGGCGGCCGTCGTCCTGGCTGACGTAGTGCGTGCGGCCGAGGCGATGCGGTAGGGGCTACGCCCGCGTTACGGCCGGTAGCGGTAGCTCGCCGTGGCGCGGCGGGTCTGGTTGAGGCCGCCCGCCTGTCCCTGCACCGCGCCCTGCGACACGACCTCGCCGTCGATCGCGATGGTCGCCACCATGCCCGTCACCTCGCCGCCGGCGTTGAGCTCGCCCTCCAGCGTGTAGATTCGGTCCTCGTCCCTCGGTGCGAGGACCAGGACCGTCCACGGGAGGGAGACGGACCCCAGCGTGCCTGTCTCCCCGTCCGCGCCGGTGTAGCGGATCGCGTCCACGCTCGGCGCGCCGTACTGGGCGGTCGGCTCGATGCGATACGTGACCGAGATCGTCTCGCTGGGGGGGAGGACGCGGGGCGGGCGCTCGGTGGCCGAGTCGCAGGACCCGAGGACGATGCCGAGGACGAGGAGAAGAGCGAGACGCATCGAAAGAGAGGAAGGGGACGTGCCCTATGGAACGCAGGCAGCGGTCGGACAGGCTCATGGCGCCGCGAGGCGCGAGGAGAGGGGCCGTAGTTTCAGGAGGTCCCAATCTCTCTCGGGACCGCGCATATTTCCCCCTCTCCCATGCAATTTGCCCTGGTCGGCACCGGACGGATGGGGCAGGCCGTCGATGCCGTGGCCGCCGAGCGCGGCCATGCCATCGTCGCCCGCTTCGACGCCGAAGCGCCCCTGCTCGACGCCCGCGACGCCTCCGCACTGAACGGCGCCGAGGCGGTGATCGACTTCTCCATCCCGGAGGTCGCCCTCGACCAGATCCACCGCTACGCCTTCTGGGGCGTCGACGCGGTCGTCGGCACGACGGGGTGGACCGACCACCTCGACCAGGTCGTGGAGTGGGTGGCAGAGGGGCAGAACGGGCTGCTGTGGGCGCCCAACTTCTCGCTCGGGCTGGCGCTCGTATCGCGGGCGCTGGCGGGCCTGCTGCCACTGCTGGACCGCCTCGACGAGTACGACGCCGCCGTCCACGAGGTGCACCACACGGGCAAGCTGGACAGCCCCAGCGGCACGGCGCTCCGGCTGGCGGAGGAACTGCTCGCGGGGCTGGGCCGCAAGACGCACATCGAGGCCGAGACGCAGCACGGTGCCATCGACCCGGCGGCGCTCCACGTGACCAGCCAGCGGCTCGGCCGCGTGCTCGGCGAGCACACCGTGGCGCTCGACAGCGAGGTGGACCAGATCCAGATCGTCCACACGGCCAAGAGCCGCCGGGCGTTCGCCCTCGGCGCCGTCCGCGCCGCCGAGTGGGTCGCGGGCCGCCAGGGCGTCTTCACGCTGGAGGACATGCTGCAGGGGGAGGGGACGGAGGGATAGGCGGAGCCTGTCGCCGGTGTCCTGCGTTCAGTCCGTCCCCCATCCCTCCTGCCTCCCCTCCGCGCCATGGGTCCCGCCCGCCAGCCTCTGTTCCGCGGCACCGCGCCCGCCCTCGTCACGCCGTTCACGCCGGACGGGCGGGCCATCGACGAGGCGGCGTTTCGCGCGCTGATCGACTTCCAGATCGGTGGCAGCTCGTGGGGCGGCGAGGCCTACGACGGCGTCGAGGCGCTCGTCGTACTCGGCACCACAGGCGAGAACCCGACCGTCACCGACGGCGAGCGGCGGCGGCTGGTGGACCTCACGCTGGAGCACACGGCGGGCCGCGTCCCGGTGATCGTGGGCACGGGCACCAACAGCACCGCCGAGACGGTCACCTTCTCCCGCGAGGCCGCCGAGGCGGGGGCGGACGGGCTGCTCGTCGTCGGGCCGTACTACAACAAGCCGACGCCCGCGGGCGTGCGCGCCCACCTCGCGGCCGTCGCCGACGTGACCGACTGCCCGATCATCCTCTACAACGTCCCCGGCCGGACGGGCTCGAACCTGACGGCGGAGACGACGCTGTCCGTGCTGGACCTCGTGCCGAGCGTCGTCGGGGTGAAGGAGGCGTCGGGCGACCTCAACCAGATCGCGGACCTGCTGGCGCACGCGCCGGACGGCGTCGCGGTCTACTCCGGCGACGACGATCTCGCGCTCCCCACCGTCGCCCTCGGGGCGGACGGGCTGATCTCGGTCATCGCCAACGCCGCGCCGGGGCCCGTCGCCGAACTGGTGCGCCGCGCGCTGGAGGACGACCTCGCAGGGGCACGGGCGCTCCACTTCGCCCTTCTCGACGCGATGCGGGCCAGCTTCCACGAGGCCAACCCGGGCCCGCTGAAGGCCGTCCTTGCCGCCCAGGGGCGCATGGAGCCGACCCTCCGCCTCCCGCTGGCGCCGCTCACCGAGGCGGGGGCTGCGCACGTGCTCGCGGCCTACGCGGCGGTCACCGAGGCGGGCCGGGCCGCGTAGACGCGCGACCGCATTTCGGAACGGCGCCCGACCGGCCGATTCCTCCTCTCCACTCAGCCACGCTCCCGATGGGCTACCGACCCGACCTCGACACGACCCTCCGCCGCTACGCGGAGGCCTGGAACACCGAGGACCCGGACGCCCGCTGGGCGCTCATCCATGCGTGCGCTGCGCCGGAGGTCACGTACCTCGGCTCGGAGTCCGACCGGCCGGTGGAGGGGCAGGCCGCGATGGTGGCGTTTCTGGGGATGCCCGATTCGGGAGGCGCGTTCGAACTCGGCCCGCACAGCACGCACCACCACTGGGTGCGCGCACCCTGGCGCCGGGTCTCCGCCAATGGCATCACGACGGGGCTGCTCGTCGCGGAACTGGACCGCCAGAACCGCCTCCACCGGATCCTGCACTTCATGGATTAGGGAAGTCCGGGAGTGGGGTGCTGCAGGACGAGGCTACCCAGGCCGGACGCAAGCCGGCTCGGGGTGGATTCCGTGAACCCGTTGCACGCCGGGGCACCGTCCGCCACCTTTCCGAACTCCGAACTCCGAACTCCGAACTCCGAACTCCGAACTCCGAACTCCGAACTCCCATGTCCGATCTCGCCGCTCTCCAGTCCGCCATCGACCGCCACGCCGAGGCGCCCGGCCCCGACGCCCGCGCGGACTTCGAGGCCCTCCTCGACGCGCTCGAAGCGGGCACGATCCGCGCCGCCGAGAAGGGTGACGACGGCACGTGGCGCGCCAACGGCTGGGTCAAGCGTGGCATCCTGCTGGGCTTCCGCCTCGGCGCCATCGTGGACCTGTCCGGCGACGAGTTCGCCTTCTTCGACAAGGACACCTACCCGATCCAGCGCTTCGGGGCGGACCGCGGCGTCCGCATCGTGCCGGGCGGGTCGACCGTGCGGCGCGGGTCGTACCTCGCGCCGGGCGTCGTCTGCATGCCGCCGATGTACGTCAACGTGGGCGCGTACGTGGGGGCGGGCACGATGGTCGACAGCCACGCGCTGGTCGGGAGCTGCGGCCAGATCGGCGAGCGGGTCCACCTGAGCGCGGCGGCTCAGGTCGGCGGCGTGCTGGAGCCCATCGGCGCGGCGCCGGTCGTGATCGAGGACGACGTGTTCGTCGGGGGCGGCTGCGGCGTCTACGAGGGGACGGTCGTCCGCGAGCGCGCGGTGCTGGCAGCGGGTGTCATCCTGACGCGCTCGACGCGGGTCTACGACCTCGTCAACGAGACCGTCCTCCGCTCCACCGAGGCGGGGCCGCTGGAGATCCCGGCGGGCGCGGTCGTGGTGCCGGGCAGCCGCGCCGTCGACTCTGACTTCGGCCGGGCGAACGGGCTCGCGCTCTCGGCGCCCTGCATCGTCAAGTACCGGGACGCCTCCACGGACGCCTCGACGACGCTGGAGGACGCGCTCCGGTAGCCGGTCGGCCGAGCCTTACCGCCGGAACAGCGACCCGACGAGCGCGACGACGGCGGTGTAGAGCGCGCCGCCGAGCCAGAGGCCGAAGACGAGGAACGGCGTCCGCGTGCTCTGGTCGAGCGCCAGCACGATGGTCAGCAGTCCGTTGTGGACGACCGCGATCACGAACGCGCCGACGAACGCCTGGACGGGCGTCAGTCTCAGGTTGTCTCCCTGTTCGGAGCGGAACAGGCCGATCACGAAGCCCATGATGGTCTTCAGGACGGTGTTGAGACCCAGCACGTCGGGCATCACGAGCAGGTCCATCGCCAGCCCGGCCCCGAAGCCCGCCGTCGCGCCCGCCACCCGGCCGCGCCGGAGGGCGATGTACGCGACGTAGAGCAGGACCACGTCCGGCCAGACATCCCAGAGCCGGAGGTTGCTCAGGAGCCACTGGAGCAGGACCACGGCCAGGCCCACGGCGACCTGGCGGAGCACATACGGCATGCGGACGAACGAGGAGAGGGGGGGGAGAAGCTACGGGAGTCCGCGCCTACTCTCGTGGGCCGTGTCCGGTCCCGCCGCACCGCGAAGCCGCTCGGGAGTCCGCCTCGGTGCGGCCACCGGCCCCCTGCGGGTGAGGGGTTCGCGGGGCCTTCGTCGCGGCTACTCCTCGTCCGCCGGGACACGGCGGCCGGTGGCGAGGGCGCGCACGATGTCGTCCTGCGCCTGCGCGATCCGCCCGCCGCTGGTCGTGTAGTTGTTCGCCATCAACACGAACACGTACGGCGTCCCGCTCGGCCCGTCGACGTAGCCCGCGAGGCAGCGGACGGCCAGCAGCGAGCCGGTCTTGGCGCGGACCGGCACGCCTGAGAGCCGGTTGCGCAGCGTCGAGCCGGCGCCGCCGCCCTCGGGGAGCGACCGCCGGAACGCCCCGCTGGCGGGGTGGGCCCGCATCGCGCGGAGGACGGCGCCCAGCGAGGCCGGCGTCACCATGTCCTTGCGCGAGAGGCCCGAGCCGTCGGCGAGGTAGAGGTCGCCGCCGTCGACGCCCGCCGCCGTCACGAACGCCTGCACGCGGTCCTCGGCGGTGTCCGTGTCGCCGCCGCCGATCGTGCGGAAGACCTGCTCGGCGTAGAGGTTGTCCGACTCGCGGTTGATGCGCTCCACGATCTCGTCGAGCGTCGGCGAGACGTAGGCCTGCAGCGGCTCGGCGCCGTCATAGGACGGCTTCTGCTGCGAGTCGTCCACGTCGACGCGCACGGCGCGGGACACGTCGATGCCCGCTTCCTCCAGGCGCAACGCGAAGGCGTGGACGGCGAAGAGGGTCGGGTTGGCGACCGGGACGCGGAGCGTGCCGCGGTAGTTGGAGGGGACGCCGCCGCGGAGCACGAACGTGTCCGTCCCCAGCGTCCGCTCGATGTCGATGCGGCCCCCGCCGGACCGCGTCACGGCGTCGCCAGTGACGGCCGCGAAGCCGGGCGGGTCGGACTCGAAGCGCGGCGCCTGGCCCGGGCTCGTCCCCTCGATGCGGATGGAGACGAGGTTGTCGCCCCAGACGAGGCCGCCCGCGGGCGGCGCGTAGCTCTCGGTCGCGATGTGGGTCACGTCCCAGCCCTCGCCGTAGCGCGCGTCCTCGAACGCGTCGTCGTCGCCGATGATGCGGCCGTCGATGCGGCGGACGCCCGCGGCCACGAGCGCCTCGGCCCAGGTCTCGAGCGGGTCGCCGTGGCCCTCACTGCCGAAGGTGGGGTCGCCGGAGCCGCGGATGACGAGGTCGCCCCGGAGCGTGCCGTCGGCCGAGACCTCGCCGAAGTGGTAGAGGCGCGTCGTGTAGCGGAACGTCGGGCCGAGGCGGTCGAGGGCGACGGCGGTCGTGAACAGCTTCAGGTTGGAGGCCGGGAGCAGGTTCTTGTCCGCGTTGCGGCTCAGCACCACGCGCCCGTCGCGGGCGTCGCGGACCTCGATGCCCCAGATGGCCGACGGCAGGTCGGCGTCGGCCAGGATCTCGTCGATGATGGCGAGGGTCTGGGCCTCCTGTCCGTCGGCGTCGGCCTGGGAGGGCGGGGCGAGCCAGAGGACGGCCGCGACGGCGAGGACGAGGGACAGGGCGAGCGGCCAGGCGCGGGACATCGGGGGACGGGTGGGGGGACCGGGAGCCAACGCGCCCAAGCTACCCGTCGTGCGCGCCTCGCTCGCGGAAAGCGGGACGGCGTCTGGCCCTGCCCCCCTCGGCGCCGAGGGGAGCCGCCTCGCAGGGCGCTACGCCTGCTCGGTCACCCGCACGTCCGTCAGGTCCCCGTGGACATCCAGCTTGGCCTCCAGCGTCGCGCTCATCCGCAAGACGCGGCGGGCAAGGCCGTCCGGGTCGTCGGCGGTGCCCGTCAGCAGGTCCACGGCGAGGGCGGCGAACGACAGGGGGACCAGCAGGGTCGCCGCCAGGCCTGCCAGCCAGACGCGGGCGTTGTACGTGACGACGTCGGAGATGAGGGCGGAGCGGGCGGACACGGTCGGGAGGGTGTGTGTGCTCGCCCTACGGACCCGTGGTCCGCGGAGTTACGACGCCCCGAAGCCGCGTGCCGCCTCGGCGACCTCGTCGCGGAAGAGGCGGAACCACGGCGTGTAGCGGTCCGGCCGGGTGGCCATGTCCGCCCGGAGCACGTCGGCTTCGGCCCACTCCCAACTCGACACCTCCGCGGCGGCGGGCACCGGCGTCCCCTGGAAGCGGCCGACGAAGACGTGGTCCAACTCGTGCTCCACCAGCTTCTCGGGGCCGACGAGGTCGGCCCGGTAGACGCGCGAGAAGGCGGGCTGGAGGAGGCAGCGGACGCCCATCTCCTCGTCGAGGCGGCGGTGGGCCGCGGCGTCAGGCGTCTCGCCGGGGCGCGGGTGCGTGCAGGCCGTGTTCGACCAGAGGCCCGGCGAGTGGTACTTGCCGTCTGCGCGGCGCTGGAGGAGCCACCGGCCGCGGTCGTCGAACAGGAACACGGACACGGCGCGGTGCAGCCGCCCATCGCGGTGGACGGCCAGCTTTTCGGCCGTGCCCAGTTCGCGGTCGGCGGCGTCCACGAGGACGACGCGCTCGGTGAGGTCGGGAGTCATGGCACAAGAATGCGGCGCGGGCGGGGCCGTCGGCGTCGGGCGTCCCCGGAGAGCGCCCTCGCAGACAGCCCCAACGTACGCGAGGGGGGACCCGTTCGGTGTCCGTCGCCGCGGAGCGTCGGACGTAGAGGTTGGATTCCGTGGCGAGCGTCGATATGCTTTGGTATGCGAACGGCTTTCCTCTTCGTCCTCCTCGCCCTGTCCGCCTCGGTGGCCGTGTCGGCGCAGCCGGAGGGGGAGCCGATCCCGGACCCGACCCCTCCGCACCAGTACTACCCGCTGGCGGTCGGCAACGTCTGGGAATATGCCAACCAGGGTCTGCTGCCGCTGACCGAGGGGTATTTCCTGCGTCGAGAGATCCTCCGCGACACGGTCATCGAGGGACGGACCTACTTCGTCGAGGTGCGGTCGCGGAACGACGACGACGGCATGGGCTGGCACTCGTCCCGGACGACGCTCGTCCGCTTCGACTCGACCTCCGCGCGGCCCGTTCAGTGGGGCGGCACGCGGGAGGGTGCATTCGAGTGCTCCTTCCGCGGAGACTTCGGAGCGGCCATCGTGTGCTGGGACGAGACGTTCCCCGACGGTGACACGTACGTCGGCGGGCAGGTGGACGCGGTCATCCCCTTTGGGGGCGGAGGGCGAGGCCTCCCCCCACCGGGCGAGATGGAGGTCGCGGCGACGAAGACGTTTTACCCGCTTGGGCCCGCTGATCCCGGCACCTTGCCGTACTACGCCGCGCCCATCGGCTACGCAGGGGAGACGCCCGGCTTCTGTACGGGCTGCTGGCGCAATTTGACCTACGCCCGCGTCCGTCTGGACGATGGCTCGGTCTACGAGGTTGGCGAGCGCTACGCGGTCGCAGCCGACGCCGCGCCCGAGGCGGGCGGCCTGACGCTGGGGGGCGGCCCGAATCCCACCGCGGGCGCCCTCACCCTCCGCCTCGGCGGCGTGGCGGGCGAGGCGGTGACGCTGGAGGCGTTCGACGCGCGGGGGCGCCAGGTGTGGGCGAGGGAGGTTCTCGGCCAGCAGCCGGTCTCTGTGGACGCGTCGGGCTGGGCGCCGGGGCTCTACCTCGTCCGCGCGAGGACTGGCACTGAGGACGTCACGACGACGATCGTCCGGCGGTAAAGGCGGGGTCTGTGCGCGCCTCCCGGATCGCCTGGAGGACTTTCTCCTGAACAGACACCGTGCCCACGTGGGGCGTCCCGACCTGGAGCGCGTAGCTCGTCATCCACAGCACGGACCGCTTGCGCACGTCGACGATGTCCTCCCATGGGATGAGGAGGGGCGGGTGGCCGGGGCGGAACGGGAGCGGGACGCTCAGGTGGAGGCCCTCCGGCTCGATGGCCACGTGGAGCGCGCTGTTGTAGTTCGACAGGCCGACGGCGCCACTCGTGAACCGAAAGCGGCGGCTCGTCGGCGGCGCGTCGGTCTGGTAGTGCCGGGCGAATCGGGCCCAGCCCATCTGCGCGATGATCCACACGACCCCGCTCCAGAAGAGAGGGAAGACGACCAGGAAGGCGAGCGGGATGAGGATCCACCAGAGGGCCATGGTGGAGTCTACGGCTGCCACCGCTCGCCTCGGCAGGTCAGAGCGTCGCTTCCTCGGGCGCGCCGCTGTGGACGAGGAGCACAGTGCCCGCGGCGGCGGCCAGCCCGTCGAGGCCTTCGCCGTAGGCATCCGCCTCGCCCGCGTCGGGGCGCTGCATGCCGAGGACCGTCAGGTCGGCGTCGGCGGAGTGCTCGCGGACGAGGTCCGCGAAGGGCCGGTCGCGGTCGGCCCGAACCAGGACCACCACCTCGGCCTCCACGCGGACTGCCTCCAGCAGGCGCTCGGTCTCGGCGCGAACGCCCGCGACGGCCTCCTCGCGGCCCACCATGCGCAGGACCCGGAGCGTGGCGCCGTCCCAGTCACGGTGGCGGCGGACGAGGTGGGCGAGCAGCAGCATCAGGTCGCCGTTGCCGCCGCGCCCGCCCCACCAGACCTGGATCGTCCGCCGCGCGCCGAAGCCTCGCGCGTCGTCGACGCGCAGGAAGAGGACGGCCTTGCCGAGGTCGGCGAGGTCGCGGAGGACGCGGAGCAGCAGGGCCCGCCCTCCCGCCGACCCGCTCCAGCCCATCAGCACCGCGTTGGCCTCCAGCCGCCCGACGCCGTGCGACTGGGCGACGGCCACGGCGCCCGAGGCGAAGTCGGACACGATCTGCGCCTCGGCGAACGCCGCCATCCGGTGGTCGCGGATGTAGGTCCGGATCCGCTCGCGCGCCTGCCGCCGCAGCGCGGGTTTGTTGGGCTCGTCGATGGCCCCGGTGATGAGCTGGCTGAAGGTGACCACGCCGCGCCCGAGGCTGAGCCAGTTGGCCAGGGAAACCAGCCGCTCGCGGTTGTGGGGCTGACCGGTGAACACCATCAGGTTGGGCCGCCAGTTGCGCGGGTCGGGCGCCTTGCGCTCCAGCTTGAGGAGCGCGAACCGCGCCAGCGAGGTCCAGACGCCGCTCCGCACGTCGCCCCACGCCTCCACCGTCTCGCGGCGTCGCAGCGCGAAGTAGATGCCGTACGTGACCACGATGGCAGCCACGGTGGCGGGCGCGTTGATCAGGAACATGGCCCCGTAGCAGCCCAGCGCGCCCAGCGCGGGGACCAGCACCGGCACGGCGAAGGTCGGCCGGAAGCTCGGGTTGCCGACGGCCTTCTCCAGCGCGGCCACCAGGTTCACCATGCCGTACGTGTTCAGGAAGAACATCGTGATGACCGGCGCGACGGCGTCGATGTCGCCCGCCCAGATCACGGCGACCGCCACGAGGCCCGTCAGCAACACCGCCGCGCGGGGCTCAGTCGGGCTGCCCATCCGCCCGGCCATCCAGCGCGGCACCACGCGGTCACTCGCGACGGCCTCCAGTGTCCGCGGGGCGGCGAGCACGCTGCCCAGTGCGCTCGACAGCGTGCTCGCGGCGACGCCCGCCAGGATCAGAATGGGCACGGCCGCCAGGTCGGACATGGCAGCGGTGTTGGAGATCAACTCCTCGGCCGTGAAGTGGGTCGCGAACCAGACCGCAGCGGCCACATAGACGACGGACGTCACCAGGATCGACGCGATGGTGCCGACGGGGATGCTCCGCGACGGGTCTTTGAGGTCGCCCGAGAGCGAGATGCCCACCTCGATGCCGGTCACGGCGGGGAAGAAGACCGCGAACACGACCCAGAACGAGACGCCCTCGCCGCTGGCCAGCCCGGCCGTCGGCGCGCTGATGTCGCCCCAGCCGCCCGCGAAGAACGACACCAGGGCGGCCACCAGGACTGCCAGGATGCCGAACTGGATCTTGAGCGCGAAGTCCGCCCCGACGTACGCGATCACGACGAACGCGAGCGCCACGCCGGTCGCCAGAAGTTGCGGGTCCAGGCCGGCCATGAACGGCACGACGGACATCGCCTCCACGAAGCCGATGATGTAGAACGCCACCGAGATCGCCTGCGAGAGGTACAGCGGGATCCCGATCGCGCCGCCGATCTCCAGCCCCAGCGACCGCGAGATGAGGTAGTAGTTGCCGCCCGCCCGTACGTCCATGCTCGTCGCGATGGACGAGAGCGAGAGCCCGGTCAGGAACGAGATCGCGTTCGCGAGCAGGATGATGACGAGCGCGCCCCACAGCCCCGCCTGCCCGACCACCCAGCCGGTGCGCAGGAAGAGGATGATGCCCAGGATCGTGAGCACGTTCGGCGTGAACACGCCGGCGAACGTGCCGAAACGGGCGGTGGACGCGGGAGCCTCGCGGTCGGCCATCATGGGGAGTGGAGAGCGCCGGAGTGTAGCGCCGACTTCGCCCCGGTGCACCGCAGCACGCCCTGCGACGCGGCCATCGGCTCTCTGGCCTGAGTGGCCCCGCCCTTGCACCTCGCGACCCACCTCGCCGTCCTCACTCTGCTCGCCTCGGTCACCGCCTCGGCCCAGCCCGCGTTGGACGAGTTCGACGCCCACGTGAACCGGCTCTTGTTTCTCGACGGGGGGCTGGGGGGGGCGCGCCTGGGGCGATGTCAACGGAGACGCCTTCGTGGATGGTCCTTCGTGTCGCGCACGATGAACGCGTGATGCGGTGCGACGTAGGGCTGCCGGTCGGGGTCGGGCTGTGAGACGAATGCGAACGGTTGCGACAGTTGGATGGGCCCCTTGGTCCACGTCAGCCCTCCGGACCGTCCCGCTGACATGGGAAGCCCGCGGATGCTCGTCTTTCGAGGCAGGCGCTCGGGAGGCGATCTGGCCGGAGGACGGCCAGAAAATGGGGCGGCCCTCCGAAGAGGACCGCCCCATGCTGCCGGGAGAGGGAGCGCTTAGCGCGTCACGACCAGACGGCCCGTCTGCACCTCGGCGCCCGTGCGGAGGCGGTAGAGGTAGACGCCGCTCGGCAGCGTCGTCGCGTCGAAGCGGACCTCGTGGTTGCCCTCGCCGAGCGGGCCGCTGGCGAGCACGGCGACGCGCTGGCCCAGGGCATTAAAGACCTCCAACTGCACGTCGGCGGCCTCTTCGAGACCGAACGTGACGCGCGCCGACGAGGCGACCGGGTTCGGTGCGACGCGGAGTTCGGTGTCGATGGCTGCGCTCGACGCCGCCGAGGCGCTCGCGAGAGCGGCAGGCGCGAGGGAGGTCGAGTTCGAGCAGTCGCCCGAGTCGGTCTCGCAGACCTGGTAGACATCACCCGCGCCGCCATTGCGGTCGCTGTAGGAGCCGTCGTCCTTCGTGTTGGCGATGGACGATCCGTTCCGGTAGACCAGCACGCGGCCGCCGTCGGCCGGGCTCCAGCTGAGGTTGTTCTTCGGCCGACGCCCGCCCGTGCGGGTGACGGTCAGCGTGATCGCCGTCGGCGGCGGGGGCGGCTCGCTGCCCCACAGGTCGAAGGCCTCCTGGTTGTCGTTGGTACGAGTGGACGACCCCTGGTCGGCCGAGAAGCCGAGGCCGCGGCGCGCGAAGGCGGCCTGGAGGGTCGCGGTGTGAGCGCCCCCGTAGAGGGCCTGATCGGCCGCCAGGATGCCGTCGCGGCCGGTCACGAAGCCGGGCTGACAGGGCTGCAGCTTCATGCCCTCGGTGACGAGGTTGAGCATGATCTGGTTGCCCGCCGTGCCGGACGCGTTGTAGAGGTCCGCCGAGAACCCGTGCGCGTCGATCATGTCCCAGGTGACCTCCCACAGGATGGTCGCCCAGACGAAGCCGATCTGGTGCACCGCCGACATCGAGGCCGTGTTGCCGTAGGTGTAGCCGTTGTCGGCGAAGTCGGTGTCGTAGGGCGCCAGCCGGATGCCGCCGCCGTTGACCCCGTAGTCGAACAGGTAGTTGCCCATGCCGCGCGAGTCGGTGCGGTCGTCGGCGCCGTCCATGGTGAACATCATGGCGTACCAGTCGCTCCATCCCTCGCCCATCTGCTCGGCGTTGCCGAGGCAACCTGCGAGGCTCGGGCCGCCCGTGAGGCGGTTCGAGATGCCGTGGCCGTACTCGTGGACCACGACGCCGTTGTCGAAGCTGCCGTCCACGTCCGGGTTGGAGTACGTGCCGATGTACATCTGCATCCGCGGGCGGGAGCCGTCGGCGGGGGTGGCGAAGTTGGCGTTGTTGGTGCCGCCGCCGTCCTGCGCCTCGGCGCGGACGTCGTCGTTGCCCGCACCGCCGCGGCCGTAGTTGTTGACCTGGAAGTTGCCGCTCGCCTCGTCGAAGCCGTACTGGTACATCACGTCGTGGATGACGTTGTTCCAGTAGAACAGGTTGGTGACCGAGGCGGGGCGGTAGGCGCTCGGCGCCTGGTTCAGGTCGACCGGGAAGTCGAACGACAGGCCCGCGCCGCCGTCAGGGCTGCTGCCCGTGTCGGGGCTGTTGTTGGCGTCGATGTCCGTGTATGCGTGGACGTTGTTGCCGCGCGTGATCGTGTACTCCGCCCCGGCCGACCCGTTGGTGTCGTGCCAGCCGAACGGGGAGGCCGTCGCGTCGTCGGGGTCGGTGACGAGCACGCGGCCGGACGAGTAGATCGGCGCCTCGTCGGGCATCGCGTAGACGCGGTAGCCGCCGACGTTCGAGCGGGCGGCGACGAAGGGCGAGAGCGCCTCGGTGTGCTCGCGGACGGGCACGAGCGACAGGGGGGGCGCCTCGCCGAACGTGTCGTGGACCACGAGGTCCGTTTGCGAGAGGACGCGGCCGGAGCGGGCGTCCACGTAGGCGAGCCACCAGTGCTGGGCGTCAGCCTGGTAGAGGGAGACCTCCCAGGCGAGCTGGACGCCCTTCAGCTCGTCGGCGTGCCACACGAGGCGGGCCGGGACGGGCTCAGCAGCGACCCCGCCGTCGCTCAGGACGACGGCCTGCGACGGTCCGCCGGTCCGCCCGGTGACGGTGAAGGCGCCGCCGCGGAGGCGGTTGTGGCGCGCGACCGCGTTGGCGGCGTCGGCGGCCGTGAGCGTCGGGGCGGCGGAGAGGGAGGCGCTCGGCGAAACGAGCCGCTCCAGCCCGACGGCGTGGAACACGTCGCCCGAGCGGCCGATGGCGAGGCTGGCCTCGGTGCCGACGACCTCCAGGCCGCTGATCGACTGGCGGAGGTAGACGTACTCGGCGCCGCTGCGCGCGGAGGGGACCGCGTCCGTGACGACGAAGTCGGCGCTGGCGAGGCCGTCGGCCGCCGCAGCGCGGCGGGCGTGGTCGAGGGCCGCGTCGGCGCGGAGGGACTGGGCCTGTGCACCCATCGGGAGGAGGCTCGCGATTACCGCGAGGCGTAACAGTCGGGACATGTGAGAGGTGGGCTAGGGAGTCGCGCATCCTGTACCGCAGGGCGCGGGCGTCCGAACCTAGCTGCCGTCTCACTGTACGTTCACATTTTCATGACCCTGTCTTCACAGGACCTGTGGGTCGCGGCAGTGGTGCCCCAGCACTACAGCGTTTCTCCTCCCAGTCCGCCTTGGCGCCGGGGTGGGCCGTACCAAGCGCGGGGGGCGAGTCTCCGAAGAGACCCGCCTCGTACAGGCGCCCGTCGGCGAGCACCGCTACCAGTCGGAGGCGCGCTCACCCATCAGTTCGGCGCGGCGCGCATCGATGAGCGCCTGCCGACGCGAGGCGCGGTCGCGGGTCGCAGCGTCCAACTCGTCCGCCTCGGCCTGCAACGCGGCGGCCTGCTCGCGGAGGGCGGCCGCCTCCTCGCGACGGGCCTCGCCGCGAACCTCGAACAGCTCGCCCAGGACGTCGTCCAACTCGCGGAGCGCGTCCCGTCGGGCGTCGCCCTCGGCGGAGCGGGCGCGGCGGGCGAGTGACTGCGACTCCATCTCGAGGGCACGCATCCGCTGGCGGGTCTCCGAGGAGACGCCGGGGCGGGTCTGGAACTCGCGGAGCATCCGGGGGAGCAGGCCTGCGGGGCCGTCCGCGTCCATGCGCCATGTGGCGAGGCCGTCCAGCGATGGCATCCGCAAACGGACCACGTTGGCCTCGTCGCCATCGCCCTGGCGGACGATCATCTCGTCGCCGTCGCTCTCGATCCGGAGGCGGACCGCCCGGCCGTCGCCGCCGCTGCGATCGAGGATCACCTCGTCGTCCTCGATCACGACGTTCCGGCCGTCGTCCGAGAAGAAGGCCGCGCCGCCCCGCCGTTCGTCGAGGGTCGTGTCGCCGTTGACGATGATCATGCGGCGGACCTGCGGGCCGTCGGCGTCGTCGCGTTCGATGATGATCTCGCGCTCGGTGCGGGTGTCGTCGGTCTGGGCGACGGCGGGGAGGGCGCCGAGGGCGAGGGCGGTGAGGAGCAGTCGTCGCATGTCGAACAGGGTGGAAGGGGTTGAGACCGTTCCGAACGAGCGCCGCCGCGGTCTCGTGCGCCGCCGGTTAAAAAAACAACACTCGGGCGAGACGGAGGCGCCGTTGACCTTCGGGGTGGGGCGCTCGCGTAGGTACGCACGACCCTTGCTCCCCGCGCTCCCATGACCCGCCGCATCGAACCCGTCGAGACCTACGCCAGCCTGTTCCGCTGGGCCGCCACCTACTCGTTGCTCCTGACCGACGACGTGCTCCACGTCGTCCGCCTCGGTCCCGCGATGGGTGGCGTCGGCGGGGCGGAGGGGTACCTGACCGGCGCCAGCCGCCAGCTCGACGCCGAGGCCCGGCGCGACCGCCTGGCGGGAAACGAGGACCTGGGCCAGGAGACCGGCGCGGCACTCGGGGTCGCGCTCGCGGCGCCCGTGCTGGAGCGCGTCGAGGCGCGGTACGGAGCGCAGGTGGCTGCGGGCGTCCGGCAGCTGGAGGCACGCGGCCACGAGGCGCTGTCGGCCGAGAAGGGCAGCTTTCGGTTCATGCTCTCCGAGATCCAGTCGTTCGGGCCCGGCAAGAAGGGGGCGCTCGACACGATGGACTTGAAGACCTCCGGGCGCGACTTCCAGTTCAAGGTGGCCCCCGGCGGCGGCGACGACCTCCGCGCCTTCGCGGACGCCGTGATGGCCGCCCGCACGGCCTGAACGAGCGCGGGGGACCCGCCGACTGGCGAGCCCCCCGCGAGGACCGGTCCGAGACGGCGCGCTAGGCCTCGTCCGTGGGCAGGTTCTGGTACGCCTCGATGACCTCACGGACGTGGGCGCCGGACGACTGCATGTCGGACGACTCCTTCTCGTTGAGCGACAGCTCCACGATCTCCTCGACGCCGTTGCGGCCCAGGCGGACCGGCACGCCGATGAACATGTCCTCCAGGCCGTACTGGCCCGTGACCCAGGCCGCGGCCGGGAGCACGCGGTTGGAGTCCTTCACGATGGCCTCGACCATCTCGGCGGCGCCGGCGCCCGGCGCGTACCACGCGCTCGTGCCCATCAGCTTGACGATCTCGCCGCCGCCCTTCTTGGTGCGCTCGATGATCTCGTCGAGGCGGGCCTCCTCGATCAACTCCGTGACCGGCTGGCTGCCGACCGTCGTGAAGCGCGGCAGCGGCGTCATGGAGTCGCCGTGGCCGCCCAGCAGCATCGCGTTGATGTCGCGGATCGAGACGCCGAGCTCCATCTTCAGGAACGCCCGGTAGCGCGCCGTGTCCAGCACGCCCGCCATGCCCATGACGCGGTTGGACGGGAAGCCGCTCTCCATGTACGCGACGTACGTCATCACGTCGAGCGGGTTGGAGACGACGATGATGATGGTGTCGGGCGAGTGCTCGACGACCTTCTGGGTGACGCTGGAGACGATGCCTGCGTTGACCTTTAGCAGGTCGTCGCGGCTCATGCCCTCCTTGCGGGGCAAGCCCGCCGTGATGACCGTCACGTCCGACCCGGCCGAGATGGCGTAGTCGTCGCCGCCCTCGATGACGGTGTCGAACCCGTGGATCGGGGCGGACTCCATGAGGTCGAGCGCCTTGCCCTGGGCGACCCCGGCGTTGATGTCGATGAGGGCGATGTTCTGGACGATGTCCATGCGCGCGACACACTCGGCGACCGTTGCGCCGACGTTGCCCGCGCCTACCACGGTGAGCTTCATAACTGGAGGGATGGGGAGGGAGGGATGAGGGAGGCGGTACGCGCCCGCTCCGCCGACGTTCGGCGCTCGCGTGTCAGCATAGGGGGAGCGGCCCCCGGAGGCGCTTCCGGCGCATCGGATTCGGCGCGAAGATCCACGGTATCACACGCCGGTTCACGGACGCCCGTTGGCCTGGCGTAGGATGCATCGCGCGCGCATCCGGGCCTGGCTCTGCTTCTGCCCGCCCCCTGCGGCGTGCCGTGTGCGTCCGCCTCGTCCCTTCTCCTCCGCTGATCCTCTCCACCACACCATGATCCGGATCCTCGTCCTGCTGGCCTCCCTCCTCGTTGCCGGGTGCGCCGTCAGCCAGCCCGCCTCGGCGCCCGCGCCGGTGCCCTCGGCGCCCGCCTCACCGGAGCGTCCGCGCAACGTGATCCTGATGATCGCCGACGGCTTCGGCCCGGCGTCGGCCACGCTGGGAGCGGCGGCGAAGGGCGCGCCGCTGGCGTTCGACAGCCTGCTCGTGGGCTCGGTCGAGACCTCGGCCACCGACAGCCGGGTGACCGACTCGGCCGCGGGGGCGACGGCCTACGCCTGCGGCCTCAAGACCTACAACGGCGCCATCGGCATGGACGCCGACCGCCAGCCGTGCCGAACCGTCCTCGAAGCCGCCGAGGCGCGTGGCATGGCGACCGGCCTCGTCGCCACCAGTCGCATCACGCACGCCACGCCCGCCTCGTTCGCGGCCCACGTCGCGCTCCGCGCGGAGGAGGCGGAGATCGCATCCCAACTGGCAGCCTCCGACGTGGACGTGCTCTTCGGTGGCGGCCGGACGTTCTTCGCCGACCTCCTCGGTCCGATGGCCGAGGCGGCGTGGCACGTCGCCACGGACCGCGCCGGGTTCGACGCCCTCGACCGACTCCCCGCCGCCGCACTCCTGGCGGACGACCACCTCGCCTACGAGATCGACCGCGATGAAACGGCCCAGCCGTCGCTGGCCGAGATGACGACGCGCGCCCTCGATCTGCTCGCGGCCTCGTCCGACGCACGGGCGAACGGCTTCTTCCTGATGATCGAAGGCTCGCGCGTCGACCACGCGGGCCACGGCAACGACCCGGCCGCCCACCTCGGCGACATCCTGGCCTACGACGCCGCCGTCGCCGCCGCGCTCGCCTGGGCCGCCGCCGACGGGGCCACGCTCGTGGTGTCCACGGCCGACCACGAGACGGGCGGCATGACGCTCGGCCGCGACGGCGTCTACCAGTGGGACCCCGCGCCGCTGCTCGCCACGACCGCCAGCCACGACGTGATCTTGAGCCGGGCCGAGGCTGCCTCGGACCCTGCCGAGGTGGTCCGCCTCGCGCTCGGGCTCGACGTGCTGCCCGAGGGCGCCGCGGACGCCCTCCGGGCCGCGCAGGCCACCCCGGCCGCGTTCCGTCTCCTCGTCCGCGACCTCCAGTCGGTGCCCGCCGGCGTCGCCTGGACCACCAGCGGCCACACGGCCGTCGACGTGGGGCTCTACGCCTTCGGTCCGGGTGCCGCGCTCTTCCACGGTCGGATGGGGAACGACGCCGTCGGGCAGGCACTGTTCGAGGTGCTGGGGCTCTAGGGAGCCTCTTCGCGTCTGCCGGTTCCTTGCTCACCGACTTCGGGCGGTGAGCAGGGCGCGGCGGGCGCGGGTCTGGAGCCGGAGCGGACCGAACTCGCCCACCCCATCCTGGATGCGTGCCTCGGCGCGCGTCAGCAGCCCCTCGGCTTCCTCGTGCTGGCCGACGCGGGTGAGTGCTTCGGCGAGCGCGCTCTGTGCCTCCGCGATGCGCCAGTGGCCGGGCGTCGAGACCTGGCGGATGCGGAGCGCCTCCCGGAGGATGGGCACGGCCTCGGCTGCCCGGCCCTCGCGGACGAGCGCCTCGCCGAGCCCGGTCATCGGGTACGGGCGGGCCGTGTGGAGCGCGGGCGTGCCCGACGAGTCGTGCGTCGCGAGCGAGCGGCGGCACCAGCGTTCCGCATCGGCCGCGTCGCCACGGGCGAGGGCGAGCAGGCCCAGGTGCGCCTCGGTGTGGGCCACCCGGAGGTGGGTGTCGCCGTGGAGGCGGCGGAAGATATCGAGCGACCGGATGAGGAGCGGCTCGGCGCGGTCGAGCAGCGCTGCGTCGCCGTTGAGGAGCGCCCGGTCCTTGTAGAGGAGGCCGAGGTTGCTGAGCGCGAGCGCGGTCTCGGGATGGGTCTCGCCGTAGGTCGCCTCGAAGATGCCGAGGGCTTCTCGGTAGTACCCCTCCGCGCGGACGTAGTCGCCCTGGTTCTTGACCACGACGCCGATCTCGTTGAGGACGCTGCCGAGGCGGGCGCTCTCGGGGCCGTAGTGGCTGCGGTAGAGCGCCGCCGCGCGCCGGTATGCGGCCTCCGCGCGCACGAGGTGTCCCTGACGCCGCAGCAGCGCTCCGATCGCCGCGTGCGCGTGCGCCGTCTCGATGTCGCCGTCGCCGAGCGACTGCCGCAGATCCGCGAGCGCGCGGACGAGGTGGGGCTCGGCCTCCTCGAAGCGTCCCTGGTGGACGAGGTTCAGGCCCGCCGCCCGCCGCAGGATGGCCACCGCGGGCGCGGACGGACCGAGCGCCTCGGTGCCGCTCGCGAGCGCCTCGTCGAGGATCTGCTCCGACTCGTCGTAGCGGGACTGCTGGGTGAGCAGCATCGCGAGGTCGGCCGCCGACTGGAGGGCGTCGGGGTGGCCGGGGCCGCCGAGCGTCTGGCGGAGCGTGAGCGCGTCGCGCTGGAGCGCCTCGCCACGGTCGAACAGGCCCAGGTTTCCATACACCTTGCCGAGCGAGGCCTCGACGGCGGCCCGCGTCCAGGGGTCCCCCTGGAGGCCCGAGCGGAGGCGCGCCGACGTACGGTCGAGGAGGGCCTCGGCGGAGACCTCCCGGCCGCCCGTCTCGTCCGGGTCCACGTCGCCGAGGAGGTCGGTCAGGAAGACCGTCGCCTGGACGGCGCGGTCGCGCTCGTCGTTGGCGCGGCTCGCCTCGCGGAGCGCGATGCCCGCGGCCGCCAGCACGACGACCGCGGCGACGGCGGTCACGGTCACGCCGGTGCGGTGGCGGCGCACGAACCGCGACGCGCGGTAGCCCACCGTCGACGGACGCGCGTCGACGGGGAGGCCCGCGAGGTGGCGCCGGAGGTCGGCGCAGAGTGCCGCGGCGGACTCGTAGCGCTGCTCGGGCTCCTTGCGGAGGGCCTTCAGCACGATCCGGTCGAGGTCGCCGCGGAGGCGGCGGCGCAGCTTCTCGGCTGTCGACGATCGGAGCACGCCGGGGCCTGGCGTGGCCGCGTGGGCCTCGGCGGCCCGTGCGGGCACGTCCGATGGCAGCGACGGAGGGGGCGCGGGCCCGTCGTCTGCGACCGCCTCGGACAGGCGCGTGGGCGTCTCTTCGAGGATGGCTCGCTCGATGGCGTGGCGCCCCTCGACATGCGCGAACGGGCGTCGCCCGGTGAGGAGTTCGTAGAGCAGCACCCCCAGCGCATAGACGTCCGTGGCCGTGGTGATGGGAGCGTCGGAGACCTGCTCGGGGGCCGCGTACTGCGGCGTCATGACGCGCTGGTCGGCGGCGGTCACGACGTGGGGCGTGGCCTCGTCCTCGCCGAGCAGCTTGGCGATGCCGAAGTCGAGCAGCGTCACGCGGGGCCCGTCGGGCGTGTCCGCCACCATGACATTGGAGGGCTTCAGGTCGCGGTGGACGACGAGGTTGCGGTGGGCCGCCTGGACCGCCTCGCAGACGTGCTGGAAGAGCCCCAGTCGTGCCTCGACGGTGAGCCGGTGGCGGTCGCAGTAGTCCGTGATGGGGTCGCCCTCCACGAAGTCCATCGCCAGCCAGGGGCGCCCGTCCGGGGCGACGCCGCCGTCGAGCAGCCGCGCGATGGACGGGTGGTCGAGCCGGGCCAGGATCTGGCGCTCGGCGACGAACCGCGCCGCGCCCTTCGCCGACAGGCCCGCGCGCACCAGCTTGACGGCAGCCGTCTGTTCGTACGGACCGTCGGCTCGCTCGGCGCGCCAGACTTCGCCCATCCCCCCGCGGCCGACGCGCTCGATCAACTGCCACGGACCGACCCGGTCGATGGGCTCGGCCAGGGGGCGGGGCGGCGGGGGGAGGTGGAAGAAGGTCTCCGCGCGGGCGTCGGCGTCGAGCAGGGCCTGGACCTCGGCCCGGAGGGCGTCGTCGGGGTCGCCGTCGGGCGTGCGGCAGGCGCGGTCGAGAGCGCTCTCCCGCTCGGCTTCGGGGAGGTCGGCGATCTCCTCGAAGAGGGCTTCGAGGCGGCGCCAGCGGTTCATGGAATCGGTCATCGCGCGCTCGGTGGGAAGCGTGCCGGGACCTCTCCTACCGGAGATGGGGCGGCGGACTGTCGCCAAACGTACGCGTCCGCTGCAGCGCACGGAATACGAGCACGTGGCCGAGGAGCGCCACCTGCACGAGCCACGCGGGCAGCCAGACGCCGGGGAACGTGACCGGCAGCAGAACCTGCGGCTGCGTCGGCACGATGCCGAAGGCCGAGAGGGCCGCCGTCGCGACGACCCCGGCGAGCAGCGCCAGCCCGAGGACGTTCCACGCCACGACGGCCCACCGGGGCGGCGTGCCTCGCCACAGCCAGAGACCCAGCCCGACCGCCGTGAGGCCCGTCGCCACGTCGAGGTTGTAGCCGTGGTACGTGACTTCGGCCGGGACCACGCCCGCGTCGAAGGCCGCCGCGAGCCACACCTCCACCCCCACGCGGAACGCCTGCGCGCCGACCAGCCACGCCAGCGGCCACGCCAGCAGCCGGTCGCCGACGCGCGAGAGCCCGAGCGAGACGGTCGCCACGGAGAAGGCCAGCAGCATCAGCGCCGCCGCGGGCGGACGCGCCTGCACGTCGGCCAGGGTGCCGGAGGCGGCCAGGGCGGCCGAGAGGCTCAGGTAGCCCGCGACGAGGCCGAGGCCGAGGAGGAGCCAGCGACGCCGCGCGGGGCCGTCCGCCTCGGGGCACCAGAGGGCGAACACGAAGGCCGCCGCCATGGCGACCGTCAGCGTGACCAGGGCCACCGCGAGGAGGGGAGGAAGAGGCATCGTGAACGGCGCGCTGATTCCGCACGGTACGACGCCCGGTGTGCGTCGAGAGGGTGTGCAGAGCGTGTGACACGGCGGGCGTCAGCGGGTGGGGGCATCCTGTCGCGATCTTCCGAAGCCATGGACATCGACCGCGCCGAATTCGTCATCGTCGACACCGAGACCACCGGGTCGCGGGCGGGCGACGACCGCCTGATCGAGATCGGGGCCGCGCGGCTGGTCGGCGGGGAGATCGTAGACACCTTCCAGCAGCTCATCGACCCCGGCCGCCACGTGCCCAACCGGATCACGCGGCTGACGGGCATCTCGACGGCGATGGTCTACGGCCAGCCGTCGGCCTCGGAGGTGATGCCGCGCTTCCTGGAGTTCCTGGGCGACGCCGTGCTCGTGGCCCACAACCTGCCGTTCGACGCACGCTTCCTCGACGTGGCGCTCGCCGAGGCGGGCCTGCCGCCGCTCCAGAACCCGTCCGTCGATACCCTGCGGCTGGCCCGGCGCATGCTGTCGTCGCTGCCCTCGAAGGGGCTCTCCCAGCTGACGAAGCACTTCGGCATTGAGGTCCACGGCCGTCACCGCGCCCTGGGCGACGCCACCGCGACCGCCGAGTTGCTGGTGATCCTGCTCGGCCGGATGCGGATCGAGTTCGGCGTCGAGACCGTGGACGACCTGCTCGGCTTCCAGCGGCGACGCTACAAGGACACCCGCCGCGAGCCGACGCACCTCAAGAAGATCCGCGAGCAGATCCTGCCGCTGCTGCCCGACCGGCCGGGGGTTTACTTCATGCGCGACAGCCGCGGCTCGGTGATCTACGTCGGCAAGGCGAAGAGCCTCCGCAACCGCGTCCGGAGCTACTTCACCGGCGTCGAGAACCACGTCCCCAAGACGCGCAAGCTGGTGCGCGACGTGCGCGACGTGACGTGGCGCGAGACCGGCACAGAACTGGCGGCGCTGCTGGAGGAGTCGAAGCTGATCAAGAACTACCTGCCGGTCTACAACCGCGCGCTCCGCCGCTACCGCGACTACCCCTTTATCCGCCTCGACACGACGCACGCGTACCCGACCATCTCGTGGACGCCGCGCATCGCCAACGACGGTGCCGAGTACTACGGCCCGCTCGGGCGGCGCGGGCAGGCCGAGGAACTGGTCGAGCTGATCGGGCGGCTGTTCATGCTCCGTGAGTGCGACGACAACGTGTTCGCGCTCGGGCGGCCGTGCCTCTACTCCGAGATGGGCCGCTGCGGCGCGCCCTGCGTCGGCGGGCCCGGTGCCGAGCAGTACGACCTGGAGGTGGAGCGCGTGCGCGCGTTCCTGACCGGCCAGGACATGGAGGCGGTCGACATGATCGAGGAGGCGATGCGGCAGGCCGCGGCGACGCGCGAGTACGAGGCTGCGGGCTGGTACCGGGACCAGCTCCACCGCCTCCAGCGGACGTTCGGCCGCCAGCGCCGCATCGCGTCGGCCGTCCACGAGCACGACGCGGTGCTGGTGGAGCCGCTCGCCCCCGGCTACGAGGGGCTCGACGGCGGCGCCCAGCTCTTCCTGATCCGCCACGGCCGCCTCGCGGCGCGCGTCGAGATCCCGTCGGACCCCGGCCCCGACGAGGTCGCCGACCTCGGGGCCGCACTCGCCGAGACGTTCGACCCGGCCGTCTCGGCACCCAGCGCCCACGGCCGCCCCGACGTGGACGAGATGCGCATGCTCGCCAACTGGATGCGCCTCCACCCCGACGGCGCCCGGCAGGTCCGCTGGCGCCCCGACCTCGACGCGGACGCGTTCTTAGCCGGCGTCCTCGCCGCGGCCGAGGAGGCCGCCCCGACGCCCGAGGCGGAGGTGGAGGAGACGGACGACTGAGCTGACCTCGCCTCGGAACCCGTTCGCCAGGGGTCGTGTCGTCTCCGTCCACTTGACGCCGACGTACCCCAGCCCGACGCACCCGACCAGCATCTCGACGACCTCCGAGGTCCACCGGACGCCCATGCGGACGGTAGCGGACGCGACGAAGCCGTCGGCGTAGAGCTTGACGAACCCGAAGAGAGTGATCGCGACGAGTGCGGTCACCAGGCTACTGGGTGTGGTGAGCGAGCGGAGCCAGTCGGGGGCGTCGTCCAGACGAGCGGGGAGCGTCAGCAGAAGCCCGACGGTGCCGGCGAGCAGGTAGAGGTACCCCGCGGTGCCCTGGACGCCGTGAAGGTTGTGGAGCGTCGTCTCTCCCTGAGCGTTGGCTTCGACCAAGAGGCCGGGGGTGGCAAAGTGGAGGAACTGCTGCCCCCAGCTGATCTCTTCCATGGCGACGAGCACCAGGGCGACGCCGAGCGCGCGTAGGGCGGCCGTCTGCGCGGTCGGCCGTCGCTGGTCGCGCCAGCGCCTCGCCAGGTCGAAGGCGAGGAGCCCACCCAGCAGCAACGTGAGAAACGTGGCCACCTCGACCACGTGATTCTCCTGCACCCACTGCGTGGCGAGGTCTCGCGTGGAGGGAGCGCCCTGGAGCAGGCCGTACCCGACCAGGAGCAGGAGAGGCAAGACGGTGCCACGTCGCGTCCGAGCGTCGGGAGCAGAAGTGGACAAATCCGTCGGCATCTCAGAACTCGGAGGGATGCGGGTATCGCCGCTCGCGGCGACCGGGTATAGTGCCGGTGGTCTCCGAGGCCGTGGAGACGGACGAGTGACGCACCCACCCGTGTGACACGACGGCGCCCGCCTCGCGCGTACCCTGGGCCCCTTCCCCGACCCCCCTCGTTTTGGCTGGCTACCGCGGACACCTCGTCGGCGCGACCGTCTTCTTCGCCGTCTACCTCGGCGTGCTGGTGCTCCTCTACTCCGTCGACCAGGCGTACCGCCAGTTCACCGAGGTGGAGCTGATCGCGTACCCGCTCGGCCTGTTCGGCCTGTGCCTGCTATTCGGGCTCTGGCCCGACGTGGACACCAACTCGAAGGGGCAGAACATCTTCTACAGCCTGTTCTTCGTCGTCGACGTGGGGCTGATCGTGGCGCGTGAGATCGAGGCGGCGGCGTACCTGGGCCTCTTCTGCATCCTGCCCGCGCTCGGTAAGCACCGCGGGTGGACGCACACGTTCTGGGCGATGCTGCTCATCCCGAGCCCGCTCCTGGTCATGCCCTACGTCCTGACGCCGGAGCGGCCGCTGGCCGGGCTGCCGTTCTACGGCGCCGCCGTCGTCGGCTACTTCAGCCACCTCGTGTTCGACGGGATGGTGGTCCGCCTGCCGAGGAGAAAACGGAAGACCGGGTGGTGAGGAGGGGGCGCCTCCGTGCCCGGCCCTCGTTCAATACAGCGACATGTTGAACGCCGGGCGGTGGGCCTGCGAGACGCGGTGGCCCTCGCCGAGGGTCTGGAAGAGCGCCACGCCGAGCTTGCGGGCGCCGTCGTCGTCGTAGAAGCGGTCGGCGCGGATGGCCTCGATGAGGCGGTCGAGCGTCGTGTCGAGGTCGTTGGCGCGGAGGGCGGTCAGCGCCGCGACGACGTGGGCGCGGGGCGGGCCGTCGGGCAGCGAGTCGAGGTCGCGGTCGAGCGCCGTCAGGACGGTGCGGACGGCCTCCGCCTCGGGCGTGTGGAGGTCGCGGACCAGGTCGTGGGCGCGGTCGCGGTCGTCGAAGGCGAGGAGACGCGCGAGGCGGCTGCGGGCCGCCGCGGCCCAGGAGGCCGTCTCCGCCTCGGGATCGGCGAGCGCCGCCTCCAGTTCGGCGCGAGCGGTGGCGCGGTCGCCCGCTCCCCAGGCTACCTCCGCCGCCTTGGCGTGGGCGCGGGCGGGCGAGGGGAGGTGCTCGTCGAGCCACTGGCGGAGGATGTGCTCCGGGAGCGCCCCCGTGAACTCGGCCGCGACGGCGCCGCCGACGAACAGCTTGACGGCCGGGATGCCGCGGATGCCGTAGCGCTGCATCAGCCCCGGCGCCTCGTCGGTATTGACCTTGACGAGCGCCCACCGACCGGCGGCCTCGGCGGCGAGGCGGTCGAGGACCGGCCCGAGCACGCGGCACGGCCCGCACCACGGCGCCCAGAAGTCGACGAGGATGGGGCGGGCATGACTGGCCTCGACCACGTCGGCCTGGAAGTCGAGGGCGGGACTCGCAGCGTCGGGCATGGCGTCGAAAATCGAGGGAAGGGGGAACGCGCCAGCAACACCGCAGGGCGTGCGGGGTTGGCCGCGATGTCACGGACGCTCTCCTTCCCGGTTCCCATGTCGACCTCTCTGATCCCGCGTGCGGGACGCTCGCTCGCTCTGCTCGTCGCCGCCCTCGTTCTGCCAGCGTGCCAGACCGTCGGCGCCAACCTCGCCGAAGTGGAGAACGAGGCCGTCGCCGCAGCCTCCGCGGACCAGCCCATCACGGGCGCTCCGGTCGGCACGATGGCCGAGGCGGACCCCACCGATCCGCTCCGGTTCGAGGGCGAGACGCACCTCCGCAACATCCGCCAGTTGACCTTCGGTGGCAACAACGCCGAGGCGTACTGGAGCCCCGACGGCACCCAGCTGTCGTTCCAGAGCGACTGGGGCGCCATCAACAGCCAGGGCTGCGACCAGCAGTTCGTGATGTCGGTCGCCGAGGGCGCGGGTGAGGATGGCGCGGGCGCCGACCTGGTCTCGACCGGCCAGGGACGCACCACCTGCGGCTACTTCCTCACCGACGACCGCGTGGTCTATGCGTCCACCCACGCGGCGGGCCCCGAGTGCCCGACGACCGCCGCGCAGCGCACCGGCCGCTACGTCTGGGACGTGTTCGACTCGTTCGAGATCTACGTCGCCGACGCCGACGGCTCGAACCCGGAGGTCCTGATCGGCGGGCCCGGCTACGACGCCGAGGCGACCGTCAGCCCGGATGGCCGGTTCGTCATCTTCACGTCCACCCGCTCCGGCGACCTGGAGCTGTGGCGCTATGAGGTGGCCACGGGCGATCTCCTCCAGCTCACGGACGAGCTCGGGTACGACGGCGGTGCCTTCTTCTCGCCCGACGGCTCGCAGATCGTATGGCGGGCCTCCCGCCCGACGGGCGAGGCGGCCGACCAGTACCGCGCCCTCCTCACCCAGAACGCGGTCCAGCCCGGCGCGCTCGACCTCTACGTGGCCGACGCCGACGGCTCCAACGCTCGTCAGGTGACCACGCTGCCCGGCGCCAACTGGGCACCGTTCTTCCACCCGTCCGGCGAGAAGCTGATCTTCGCGTCCAACCACCACACCCTCGATGAGGGCGGGCGCGAGTTCGACCTTTTCCTCGTCGACCTCGACGGTGGCGATCTGGAGCGCGTCACCTTCAGCGGCACCTTCGACGCCTTCCCGATGTTCTCGCCCGACGGCACGAAGCTGGTCTTCGCGTCCAACCGCAACGTCGAGCGCACGCCGACCCGCGACACGAACGTCTTCGTCGCCGACTGGGTGGAGTAGAATGATGGCAGGAGCGCCCGCGCTCCAGAACGCAGAAAGAGCCCGGCTCGATGGCCGGGACGGCGCTCTCCGGGCCATGACGTGTGCTGGCGTCTGAGCCCGCAAGGGAGCACCTTGCGTTCCTGCATCCTGCGTTCCATGTCGCCCGCCGCCGCCTATCTCCGCGTCCTCTCGGCCTTCGCCGACTTCGACGGACGCGCGTCGCGGGCCGAGTTCTGGGGCTTCGTCCTCGTCCACCTCGGCGTGACGGTGGTGCTGGCCGTGGCGTCCGCCGTCGTCGGCACCGTGACCGAGGCGGCCTGGGTGGCGGGCAGCGCCGTGTTCGCGCTCTACGCCGTCGGGACGTTCTTCCCGGCGCTCTCGGCCGTCGCGCGTCGGCTCCACGACACCGGGCGGAGCAGCCTGTTCGTGCTCGTCGGGCTGCTGCCGGTGATCGGCCTGGTGCTCGTCTACTGGCTGGCGCGGCCCGGCGACCCGGCACCCAACGCCTGGGGGCAGCCTGCGGACGGGTGAAGAGGGAGGGGCGATGAGCCGTCTGGCCCTCCGCCCCTCACCCTTCGCCTGCTCAGATGCCGAAGCCCTGGTCGACGCCGCCGCCCTGCGGCTGCTGCTGAGGCTGCGGACGGTTCTGGTTCGAGCCGAACGTGTAGGTCAGCGTGAACGAGGCCTGCCGGATGGCGGGGTCGAACGACGTGTCGCGGAAGGTGACGCCGTTGTCCGACTCGAACTCGAACTTGGCCAGCCCGAACGGGTCGTTGACACGCGCCGCCAGCGAGAGCTGCTCGCTCAGCTTCTGGTTGAGGCCGATGGTCGTGAAGGCGAAGCCGCTGCGGGTGCCGTCGACCGTCGTCTCGGGGCCGCGGTAGAACATGAAGCCCTGCAGGTCGGTGCCCTCGCGGACCTTCCACTGGAGGCTGGCCCGCGCGTTCCAGGTCAGGTTCTCCGTGGCCGCCTCGTCCGGGTCGGGGTCCGAGGTGACGGCCTGATAGACGCTGCTCGACACGAAGCCGCGCACCGGGCCGAGGGCGCCGAAGAGCGTCACGTCCGCGCCGAGGCTCGTCTGCGTGTCCAGGTTCTGCGCCGTGAACAGGTTGATGCCCGTCTCCTCATTGACGATGAATCGGCGCGAGATCACGTCGGTCGTCCGGCGGTAGAAGGGCGTCAACGTGGCGAAGAACTTGTACTGGAAGGTCAGCTCGTAGGAGTCGGTGTACTCGGGCCGGAGGCTCGGATTGCCGACGCGCACGAAGCGGTCGTTCGAGAGGTCCGGGAACGGGTTCAGGAAGAACGTCCGCGGGCGCTCGATGCGGCGCGAGTACGCGCCCTTGATGAGCGTGCCGGGGCCGAACGAGTAGGTCGCGAACGCGCTCGGGAAGAGGCTCTGGTAGGTCTGCTCGCCCGCCGCGTCGAGGTCGACGCCGGGGTCGTAGCCGTCGGGCAGGGGCGTCGCGAGGTCGAACGTGCGCCGGGCCGTCTCGGCACGGAGGCCGACCTGGACCTGGACGGGGCCGATGGGCCGCGCGCCCTGGAGGTAGGCCGCGTAGATCTGCCGCGTGTAGTCGAACGCGTTGGAGCGCGCCGCGTCGGGAGCCAGCGTCGCCTCGCTGTCGCCGGTCTCGAAGCCGGTCGCGCTGGTCACCCACTCGCCGTTGACCTTGCCGCCGACCTCCAGCTTCATGCCGCCGAGCGGGCGCGTGTAGTCGACTTGGGCCGACGCCTCGTCGGTGGCCTCGTCCGAGGTCTGGCGCTCGAACGGGAAGGGGTCGGTGGCCTCTACGAACAGGCCGAGGTTGTCGTTCTCGACGTGCGTGTAGCGCGTCTCCACCGCGATCTCGTGGTCCGACTGGGTGCCGCCGCCGCCCCGGGGGCCGCCGAAGCCACCTCGGAAGCCGCCGCGCCCGCCGCCGCCTCCACCGCTGCCCGCGTCGCCGCCCCCGCCGCCGGCACCGAACTGGCGGCGGAAGATGAGCGCCGCGTCGCCGTTGAGGCCGTCCGTGTCACTGTTCGAGTCGCGGATGGAGTTGACCGTGCCGCCGTTCGGGAAGGTGTCGAAAAAGGTCGTTGTGGACCCGTTCGCACCGCTCCGGAGGCCCAGCGAGCCCTCCGCCGAGAGCGTCGTGCCGGGCGCGAGGAGGTAGGCTGCCGAGCCGTTCAGGAAGTGCGACTGGTCCGAGTTGTCGTCGACGCCCGACTGGTCGGTCTCCGTGGGGATGCCGTCCGGGGGCGCCGTCAGGTAGCGGAAGAGCGAGCTGCGCTCCGTGTCGCGCTCGCCGTAGCGGTAGCCATACTGCCCGTTGAGGTCCCACGCGCCGCGCTGGTAGGCGAGGTTGGCGCCCGCCTGTCCGCTCAACTCGGTGCCTCCGCCGAACGTGAGGCCTCCCGAGAGGCCTCGGTCGGTCCCCTCCGCGAGGACGATGTTGACGATGCCACCCATGCCGTCGGGCTCGTAGCGCGCCGACGGGTTCGGGATCACCTCCACGCGCTCCACCTTGTCGGCCGGAATCTGGCGCAGCAGCGCGGCCAGGAAGGCCCCCCGCACCGGCACCGGGCGGCCGTTGATCTGGATGACGACGTTCTGGTTGCCCCGCAGCGAGATGTTGCCGTCCGTGTCGACCTCCAGCGAGGGGAGCGTCTGGAGCGTTTCGATGGCGCTGCCGCCTGCCGTGACGGCCTGCTCTTGGACGTTGTAGACCGTCCGGTCGGCCTGCTGCTCGACGAACTCGCGCCGGGCGGTCACCTCGGCTTCGCCCAGGACCGCCGCGCTCTCGCCGAGGCGGATCTCCCCGAGTGCCGTCGGCGACCCAGCGGCGACGGTGAAGACGTCCAGCGGGCGGCTCTCGTAGCCGATGAAGCTGGCCCGCGCGAGGTAGTCGCCCGGCCGGATCGGGTCGATGCGGACTGCGCCGTCGGCATCGGCCGCGCCGCCGGTCACGAACGACGTGTCGCGGACTGCGAAGATGGACAGGGTCGCCGAGGGCAGCGGCGCGCCAGTCGCGTCGTCGACGATGGTGGCCGTCACGGCGCCCTGCGGACGGCCCGCGCCGGGCGTCTGGGCGAAGGACGGGGCAGCGGCCAGGAGGCCGACGAGGAAGGCGAACCGAAGGGACATGATGTGGAGAGGAGCGGGGAGAGCGATAGCCGCTGCAACGGAAGCGGTGACAGAGAGTTGTGCCGATCCTGCGTCGGATGCACGAAGGCGTCATGAACGGCACCGGCGCCAGTACGAGCGCGCCGGAGGGGAGGCGCTACGGAGATGGCGCCGCCGGGTTGCCCTCCGGTTCGGAGCCCAGCGAGCGCGGACGCGCCAGAGGCGGAGCACGGGGCGGGCTGGAGGGCCCCCGATCTCGGCCAGAGACTGCTAGCTTGGGCGCATGGCCCGCGCACCTCGATCTCCGTTCTTGACCCTGCTGGCGCTCGCCGCGTCGGTGACGGTCGGGGCGAGCGGCTGCGTGCCCTACAGCGTCGGAGCGACCGCGGCGACGGTGGCGCCCCGCGAGATCGAGCCGAGCACCATCCTTCAGGTCACCTCCGGCCGCCGCGACCTGCTGGAGGATGACGAGCCGAAGGGCGCCGGGCTCATGCTCGGCAACGAGGCCCGCCTCGGGCTCGACGCCCGGTCGGACGTCGGCGTCCGCATCGTGGGGCTGGGGAGCGTCACGGCGACCTACAAGCGTCGCCTGGCAGGCCTGCCCGGGCAAGACGCCGGGGTGTCGCTGCTCGTCGGTGCGGGCGTGGTCGGGGCCACCCACCTGCACGCCGAGGCCACCCTGGTTGCCTCGCCGGGACCGCTCGCCCCAGCGTCTCAGATCGTCCCGTATGGCGCCATCCGCCTCCAGGACCTGACCGCGTTCGCGCCGGACGCGCTGGGCAGCGCCCCGGCCCTCGGCCTCGTCATCGGGGGACGCTTCGGCTGGCCGGACCTCGCTGTGAGCCCGGAGTTGGGCGTGTTCTACAGCCCGTCGCCGTTCGCGGGGGACGACGACCTGATCCTCGTCCCGTCGGTGACCGTTCGCGGAGACCGATTGCGGAAGGCGCTCGGGATCTGAGGGAGCGTGGACGCAGAACGGGCAGAGCGCGTAGAGCGGTCTCGTCGGTGCCAGTTTCCCTCGCGACACGCCATGCTCCGTCTCGGTCTGCTCCTGGTCCTCCTCGCCATCGGCGGGTGCGCGGCGTCGGGAGACGAGGCCGTGGCACCGAGCGACGTGCGGACGGTCCACCTCGCGGGCCGCTTCGAGACGAGCTACCGCGGCAGGCCGCCACGGGGCGCGTACGGGCTCCGCGTCTACCTCCTGTTCCGGCGGTCCGACGGGACGGGCTGGGAGCACGCCGTGCCGCCGTCAGGCCGGTCACGGCGGCACCGGACGTTCGACGTGCTGGCCGAAGATGGGAGCTTCCGGTTCGATCTCGCCACTGCCGACGACCTCTCGGCCTACAACGAGGTCGCGGTCGTCCCCGCGCTGCAGTCAGATGCCGTCCGCCTCGTGCCGACGCCCGCGGGCGCGCGGACGCTCGACGACACGACCACCGTCCTCCCCCTGGCCGACGCGATCCGGGTCCCTCTGTCCGCCTCGGGCCCGGTCCGGGCCGAGGCGCTCCACGCCGAGGTGCGCCCCGAGGTGGGCGTGATCGTGCGCTACGCGACGCTGAGCCGCGAGTTCGTGAGCGCGCTCTACGACGGCGCGCCGCCATTCGACCTGCCACCGGTGCGCGTCGAGCGGAGCCGGGGCGGCGGCTACGTGTTCCAGGCGCTCGACCCGGACGCGCTCGCGCTGGGCGGCCACGAGATCGAACTGAACGTCGCGCGGGGCCTCTCGGCCACGCTCGTCGGCCACGAGTACGGGCACTACGCGAGTTTCCAGATGTGGGGGGCGAACCCGCTCCGCTACACCCTCCGCAACCGGAATCTGCGCGAGGGCTGGGCCATCTTCTTCTCGTTCGCCGTCCGTGCCTACGCGGCGGCCCAGTACGGCGACGTGGATCTCGCCTCGTCCAATCCGGAGCGGGCGGCGTTCACCGACGGCATCGCCGGGCGGGCGCGCTACCAGGGCATCGTCTATGGCACGACGCACCCGGACTACGCCGCGATCGGGGCGCTGCTCTGGAGCCTCTACGACCGCGCCGCCCCGTCGCCGTTCGAGTACGAGGGGGACGACCTCGGCAGCCTCGCGGGCGACAACGACGACATCGCCGGGGGCGTCGCGTTGGTCGAGGCCGTCCGGACCACGCGGACGCGCCTGCTCGCCGAGGCGGGCATCGCGGAGGTCGTCCAGACGTTCCGGGCGGCGATGCCGCCGGGCCTGAGGCCGTCCATCGACGGCGCGCAGGACTTCTTCCTCTGCCCCGCGTGGCCGCGCTGTGACGTGACCGCGTCCGCAGATGCCTCGTCGCGTACGGCGTCACGCACGCTCCGCCCCGTCGCCCCGGCGGATCTGGTCGCGCGCCGGGTGTCGGCGCAGGCCGTCGCGCTGTCGTGGAATCCGCAGACCGGCGCGGCGCCCTGGGCCAACCTGCCCGACGCCGTCCAGGTGCTCCGCAACGACGCCGTGGTGGCGACGCTGCCATGCCACACGGCCTCCTGGGTGGACGACGACGCGGGGCCGGGGCAAGTTCGGTATGAGGTCCGCGCGGTCGGGGGCGGCGGCGTGGCCCACGGCGGGGCCGAGGCGGAGGTGGAGGGGGTGCCGTAGCCGCGAGGCGTCGAGCGCTCAGCAGCCGCCGAGCCTCGGGCTCCGGATCTCTCGCGCCGACACGTCGCCGACGATCCGAGGCGTCACGACGAGATGCGCGGGGTAGGCGGTGGCGGACGCTCGCTCGGCATGCGTCACAGGCTGTGGCCCGTCGTACACCACGCAGGCGGTCAGCCGGTCTCCCCGGCGCCGGAGGTCGCTGATAAGGACGACGCCGCCCGACGCCGTCGCCGGGTAGACGACCCCCACCACCGAGGAGGTCTCATAGTCGATGTCGGGCAGTGGGGCCACGAGTCCGTAGTCGGTGGCGAACGCGGCCTCGTCCTCGTCTGAGCGCAGCACCACCATCTTCGACGACTGGGATTCGCTGAGCAGGGTGTCGGTCCGGGCGAGCGTCTCGAACGAGATCTGGTCGGACTCCGGGCCAACCAGCGAGCAGCCGATCAGCCCACTCGTGAGGAGCAGGGCACAGCAGAAAGAGACGACACGCGAAGAGCGACGCAATGGCTTGGGGAGCGAGTGGGCGTAGCGTCTGGCGGGGTCTCTCGGGGGTGGGTGTGCCGGAGGATACCGGCCCGCCAGGCAGCGGTCAGGGCAAAACTGTCGGACCAGATCCAGGCCTCACTCCCCGGCCAGCTGCCGCGCCGCCAGCGCGGCCAGGAAGCCCGTGCCCGTCCGCAACGCCTCCTCGTCGACCGTCATGCGGGGCGTGTGCAGCCCGTGCGTGATGCCCGTCGCCTCGTTGCCGACGCCGAGCACCGAGAACGCTCCCGGGATCTGCTCGGTGTAGAAGGCGAAGTCCTCGGCCGCGTACCACATCGGAAGGTCGATCACGCGCTCGGCGCCGACGTAAGCGACCGCAGTCTCGCGAGCGAAGGCCGCCGCCGCCTCGTCGTTGTTCAGCACCGGGTAGCCGACGACGATGTCCACGTCGCACGTCGCCCCGAACGCCTCGGCCGTCTTTTGCGCCGTCCGGCGGATGAGGTCGTGAGCCTGAAACCGCCAGTCCTCGTCCATCGCGCGGAAGGTGCCGATCAGGCGGACGGTGTCCGGCAGGATGTTGGTCGCCCCGTCCGCCTCGACGCGTCCGAAGGACAGGAGCGACGGGATGCCGGGCGGCCGGTTGCGCGAGATCACCGCCTGGAGCGCGGTCAGGATGTGTGCCTGCGTGAGCACCGCGTCCACCAGCAGATGCGGCGCCGCCGCGTGGCCGCCCTGGCCGTGGATGGTGAGGTACACCTCGTCGGCCGACGCCATGAAGGTGCCGCCGCGGATGCCGATGGTGCCCGCAGGGAGTTCGGGAAACACGTGCTGGCCGAAGATGCGCGCGGGGCCATCGTGGCCGCCCATCGGTCCGAGCACACCTTCCTCGATCATGACAGACGCCCCGCCCGGCGCCTTCTCCTCGCTCGGCTGGAACACGAGGCGGACCGTCCCGGCGAGGTCGGCGCGCATCGCCTGGAGCACCTGCGCCGCGCCGAGCAGCATCGCCGTGTGGGCGTCGTGCCCGCAGGCGTGCATCCGCCCCGGCGTCTCGCTGGCGAAGTCGAGGCCGGTGGCCTCGGTGATGGGCAGCGCGTCGATGTCGGCGCGGAGGGCGACCGTCGGGCCGGAGCGTGCGCCCTCGACGTGGGCCACGACGCCGGTCTTGGCCACGCCCTCGATGGGGTCGAGGCCGATGTCGCGCAGCGTCCGCGCGATGAGCGCGGCCGTCTCGTGCTCCTCGAAGGCCAGTTCGGGCCGCCGGTGGATCGCCCGTCGCAGGCGGACGACCTCGGGGAAGACGTCGTCGGTAAGGGCGTGGATGCGGTCGAGCATGGGGAGAGGGGAGAGGCTGAAAGTGTACCGCCACGGAACGCCGGGAGGGCGACCTCGATATGTGTGCATCGGAACCGCTTCCATCCTTGCCCCTCTCTCTCATGCCTCTTCGCTCCGCCTTTCTGGCCGCTCTGCTGGCCGTCCCCCTCGTCGCCGCCGGCCAGACGGCGACCGACGTGACGCTCACCGCCTCCGACGGCAACACGGTCGCCATCGACCGCGACGACTACGGCGTCCCCCACATCACCGCCGACACCGAGGCGGCCGTCTTCTTCGGCCAGGGCTTCGCCACGGCCCAGGACCGCCTCTTCCAGCTCGAAACGTTCTGGCGGACGGCGACGGGGCGCCTCGCCGAACTCCAGGGCTCGGCCGCGCTCGCGCAGGACCAGGGCATCCGGACGGTCTACTACACGCCCGCCGAGCGCGCGGCGCAGTTCACCCAGCTCACGCCGCGCCTCCAGACCATGATCTCGTCCTATGTGGACGGCATCAACGCGTACATCGACTCGACCTCGGCGAACCCGTCGGCCTACCTGCCGGGCGAGTACGCGGCGGGCGGCTTCCAGCCCGAGCCGTACTCCGTCGACAAGGCGATGGCGGTGATGCAGTTCTTCATCCGTCGCTTCGGCGAGATCGGCGGCGACGAGCTGGCGCGCCTCGCCGAGTTCCAGGCTCAGGGCGTCGACTGGTTCGAGGCCAACCGGCCGGTCAACGACCCGACGGCCTCGGTCACCATCGAGGCGTCGAGCCAGGTGCCCTCGCCTCCTGCCGGGGTGACCTACGACGGCCCCGAGGTGGACCCGGACGTGGCGGCGACCGCGGCGGCTCAGCGCGAGGCGCTGACGGCGTCGCTCGTCGCGAACGGCGTGCCCCACAAGTTCGGCTCGTTCGCGGCCGTCATCTCGAGCGCGATGTCGGAGACGGGCCACGTGATGCTGCTCGGGGCACCCCAGATGGGCCAGCCGCGCGTCGACGCAAAGGCGGTCACGGCGGAGTACGAACTGCTGGTCGGCGATTCGCGAGGCGACGGGCTCCACGTGGCGGGCATGAGCGTGCCCGGCATCCCGGGCGTCATCATCGGGCGGACGCGCGGCCGGGCGTGGACGTTCACAACGGGCGCCACCGACAACACCGACACGTTCACGCTCACACTCGGGCCGCCCGGCCCCGGCGGCGTCCCGACCTACCTCTACGACGGCGCTTTCATCCCGGCCGAGCCCAACGTGCAGACCATCGGGGTCGCCGGCTCCGACCCGGTGACGTACACCAGCTTCCGCTCGGTCTACGGCCCGGTCTACGCCATCGACGCGGACAACGGGGTCGCCTACAGCTACCGCTACGCGTTCGAGAACCGCGAGCTGGACATGGCCGAGGCGCTCCTCGACGCCTGGGACGCGACCTCCATCGACGGCTTCCGCGCCGCCGCCGCCCGCATCCCGGTTTCGTTCAACATGTTCTATGCCGACAAGGAGCAGAACATCGCCTACTGGCACGTCGGCGACTACCCGATCCGGCCGGGCGACGCCGACCCCCGCCTGCCGCTCCGGGGCGACGGCACCCAGGAGTGGCTCGGGCTGACCCACTTCGCGCAGCAGCCGCAGTCCGAGAACCCGGCCCAGGGCTACTTCGCCAACTGGAATAACAAGCCGGTCGCGTGGTGGAACCAGGGCGACAACGTCCGCTGGACGGGCACCTCGCCCGGCGGCTACCACCGCTACTACGACGGCGTCGAGGTCCTCAAGGACCACCTGGAGTCCGTGGCCCCGGTCGACTTCGAGGAGCTCCAGGAGCTGACTCGGGTGGTGCGCACGAACGCCCAGTACCCCGAGTACCCGGCGACCTACCAGCAGGTCATCGAGCTCTGGGTCTACGGTAGCCGAGGCGAGGGCGTGGGCTACCGGGCCGAGAACGTGATCCCGCCGGGCCAGAGCGGGTTCATCGACATCACGGGCACGCCGAGCGCCAACTTCGCCGACCAGTGGCCGCTCTACCAGTCGTCCGCGGGCGAGGGGCCGATCGAGATGAAGCCGTTTACGTTCCTGGGCGAGGCCGACGTGGCCACGGCCGCCGGGCCGGACGCGGCGTTCGGCCTGGGCCTCCCGTTCCCGAACCCGGCGCCGAGCGCGAGCACCGTGGTCGTCCGCCTCGACGCGCCCGCCGAGGTGGAGGTGGCCGTGTACGACGCGCTCGGCCGCCGCGTGGCCGTCGCCGCCTCGGGCGCCTTCGCCGCCGGGGACCACCCGGTCCGCGTCGACGCGTCGGCGCTGGCGCCGGGCGTCTACGTGGTGCGGCTCGCGACCGACGGCGCCGTCCGCTCGCAGCGTCTCGTCGTGGCCCGCTGACGGACCGCCCGACCAGACTGCGGCCCCGCTCCGGATGTCCGGGGCGGGGCCGCGTCGCGTTCAGCCAAGCCTTCAGGCTAGTTGAAGCCGACGCCCGAGACGGCGGGCCGCTCGTCGCGGTTGGCGAGCTCCCAGGCGGTGCCGAAGATCAGCCGACCGATCCGCGCCATGCGGTCGTAGTCGATCTTGTCAGCGCTGTCGCCGACGCCGTGGTAGTCCTCGTGCGTGCCCGTGAAGTAGAAGATGAAGGGCACGTCGTACTTGCCGAAGTTCCAGTGGTCTGAGCGGCGGAAGAACTGGTTCGGGTCGTCCGGCGAGTTGAAGCGGTCCGAGAGGAGCAGGTCCGTGCCCGTCGTCTCGTTGACGGCCTCGTTCCAGTCGTGGATGTCCTGGCTGATGAGGTCGCCGCCGATGATGTAGACGTAGTCGGTCCGCTCGAAGCCGCGCTCGGGGTCGTACCGACCGATCATGTCGATGTTGAGGTTGGCGACCGTCTGCTCGATCGGGATGAGCGGCTCGCGGTCGGCGTAGTACTCGCTGCCGAGCAGGCCCTTCTCCTCACCGGAGACGTGGAGGAAGAGGATCGAGCGGCGCGGCCCGTCGCCCGCGTCGGCGGCAGCCTTGAACGCCTCCGCGATCTCGAGCATCGTCACCGTGCCCGAGCCATCGTCGTCGGCGCCGTTGTAGATCGTGTCGTCCCCGTCGCCGTCGTCGCCGACGTGGTCCAGGTGAGCCGAGATGACCACGACCTCGTCCTTCAGGTCGGTGCCCTCGATGAAGGCGACGACGTTCTCCGACAGGACCTCGGTCTTGGTCATCTCCGCGGTGACCGAGAGGGTCAGGCCGGTGTCGCCGAGCGGGTAGGCGCCGTCGGCGTCGGCCGCGACGTTGGCCGCGCCCATGAGCGCGTCGAGCGCCTCGCGGCTGGTGATCAGGATCGCGGGCAGGCCCCCTTCGCTCTTCTCGGCGCCGTCGACGGCGGGAAGGGCGAGGCGACCGGCCTGGAAGGCGCTCGCCGCGCGGCCCTGGAGGGCGGCGTTGGTCGGGGCCGTGGCGAGGAGGACGCCCTTCGCGCCCGCCGTGCCGAGGGCCCCGAGGGCGGCCCGCATGGCGCCCTGGTCGGCGCCCGGCGCGAGCACGGGGTACGTGCCGTCGAGGTCCATGCCGTCGAGGTCCGATCCGTCGCCGACGAAGACGAGGCGGCCGGGCGTGTCGTCCTCCACCTGCCCGTAGGCCGGGATGAGGAAGGCGGTCTCGGTGTCACCCTCGGCGAGCGTCGAGGTCAGCACCGGCGTGCCGGCCTGCTCCACGAGCCCCGTCAGGCTGACGAGCGTGGATTGCTCCAGCGCGAAGGGCTGCAGGTAGCCGTCGATGCCGTAGTTGCCGTTGTCCGGTCCGGTACCGCGCGCCGCGATGCCGAGCGTCGCGTACTGGCCCGCGAGATAGCGGGCGGCGAAGCGCTGGCCCGGCTCGCCGGTCTCGCGGCCCGCCAGGTAGTCGTCGGCGTAGACGTAGAGGTGGCCCGCCAACTCGGCGGGCGTGATGGTGGCCTGGTACCGGCCGACGAGGCCGGGGTCGGCGACGGCGGTCGCGGTCTGGGCGGAGGCCACGGGGGCGAGGGCGGTCAGCGCGGCGAGGGCCGCAGCGGGAAAGCGCATCGTGTCGGGAAAAGGGAAGAGAGGGGCCGGGAACGGCCGGACCGTCAACCTACGTGTCCGCGCGGAGAGGTTGCGCGCGTGCGGCGACGGGTCGGCTCCCCCCACCTCGGCGCCGAGGCGGGCCTCACCAGCCCCGAGGCCTCGCACCGCCCTGCCGAGGCCCCAGACCGACGTGTCAGGCCTACCGACCGGCCTGTCGAGGTCGTCGGCCGGCTCGTCAGACTCGCCGACCGGCCCGTCGGGGCCACCAACCGGCCTGTCAGAGGCACCGACCCGCCCCTCAGAGGCACCAACCGGCACTTTTGTAACGCCCCCCACGTCCGCACCGAGGCGGGCCTCCTCGCTGACCCCTTGACGTTTCCTGGAGCGAATTGCAGGGTGGTGTGCCCGGTACCCCGTACCCACCCGAAGGACGGCCTAATACAGCCGCTTGCGCTTGTCGAGGTACGCGCGGAGTGCGTCCGCGTAGGGGCGGGCCGTGTCGAGCAACTCGTAGTCCACCCCCGCCTCGCGGCAGGCGCGGCGCACGGACGCGACGAACGCCCCGGACGCCTCCCGGTACGCCTCCCGGACCTGCGCGGGCTGGAGCGTCCGTTCCTCGCCCGTCTCCATGTCGCGCACGCGCACCGGCCGGTCGTCGAAGTCGAACCGCTGCTCCGTCGCCGCGTCGAGGACGTGGAACACGACGACCTCGTGACCGCGGTGCCGCAGGTGCCGCAGCGCGCGGACCGTGTCGTCGGCCCCGGCGGTCGACTCGAAGAGGTCCGAGATGACGACCACGAGAGCGCGGCGCGGGATCCGCTCGGCGATGTCCTGGAGCGCGGCGGCGGCGTTCGTGTCTGTGGCCCCTTCCGCCTCGGCGGAGAGGCGCGACAGGCGAGCCAGGAGCGTCCGCACGTGCGTGCGCGTGGCCTTCGGCGGGACGACCGTCTGCACGGTGCGGTCGAACGTGATCAGGCCCGTCGCGTCGCGCTGGCGCGCCATCAGCACGTGGAGGGCTCCCGCCAGCGTGGCGCCGTACTCCAGCTTCGAGATCCCCGCGTGCCCCGCGTACCGCATCGAGGCCGACGAGTCCAGCGCGATGTAGTGGCGCAGGTTCGTCTCCTCCTCGTAGCGCTTCACCACCAGCCGGTCGCTCCGCCCGTACACCTTCCAGTCGACGTGCCGGAGCTCGTCGCCGGGGCTGTAGGCGCGGTGCTCGGCGAACTCGACCGAGAAGCCGTGGAAGGGGCTCTTGTGGAGGCCCGTGATGAAGCCCTCGACGACCGTCCGCGCGCGCAGCTCGAACGACTCGATCTGTGCGAGCTCGGAGGGGGAGAGGAGGGTGGCGTCGGGCATACGGCAGGGTAACGCCGGGCGGGCGGCGTCGGTGCGCGAGCGCTTGAACACGGACCGGACCCGCCGATACCCTCTGCATGGCGACGTTGAGCCTCCCGGAGCGACACCAGGTCACGCCGTACCTCTTCGGGGTGGCGATGCTGCCCCTGTGCGCGCTGTTCGCATTCGGCGAGTACACCTACGACCCGAACCCGCTCATCGTGCTGGTCCACGCCTTCGACCTGATCGTCCACGAGGCGGGCCATTTCATCTTCCGCTTCTTCGGGCAGACGATGATGGTGGCGGGTGGGTCGCTGCTCCAGATCCTCCTCCCGGCGCTGTTCGTTTACCAGGGGCTGTACTGGTCCAACCGCATCGGGACCCAACTGGCGCTGCTGCTGCTCGGGCAGAACTTCGTCGACGTGTCGATCTACGCCGCCGACGCCCAGGCGCGCGCGCTCCCGCTGCTCGGCGGCGACCGTGTCTTCCACGACTGGCACCGCCTCCTCAGCCAGTTCGGCCTGCTGGAGGCAACGCCGATGATCGCGGGGACGCTCTTCGCGCTCGCCTTCGTGACGTGGGGCGTGATGCTGCTGGTGCCGCGCTGGATCCTGTAGCCGTCTCCGCCTCGGCGCCGAGGGGGGCGGGGACGTGGTAGACTCGGGCGGCTCACTCCTTCTCCGTCATGCGCCTCGCCCTCCTCGTCCTCGCCGCGCTCGTCGCGGCCTCCCCGGTCGCCGCCCAGCGGACCGTCGTTCACTGCGGCACGCTCCTCGACCCGGCCACCTCGATGGAGCCGCTCCTCGAACAGACCGTCGTGGTGATGGACGGGCGCGTCGCGGAGGTCGTGGCGGGGTTCACCACCGACGCCGACGCCATCGACCTGACCGGCGCGACATGCATGCCGGGGCTCATCGACAGCCACACCCACCTGACGGGCGAGAGCCGCTCCAACGGCTACATCGACCGCTTCCGCCTCACCCCGGCCGACCGCGTCCTCCAGGCCGTCGCCTTCGCGCGCTCGACGCTGATGGCCGGCTTCACGACGGTCCGTGACGTGGGCGCCGACGAGGGGGCGGACTACGCGCTCCGCGACGCCATCAACCGCGGTGACGTGGACGGGCCGAGGATGTTCGTGGCAGGCAACAGCCTCTCCATCTCCGGCGGCCACGCCGACCGCAGCAACTCTTACCGCGAGGACATCGTCGGCGTCCCGGACGAGACGCAGGGCGTGGTGGACGGCGTCGACGCGGCCGTCCGCGGCGTGCGGATCGCGATCCGGCGGGGGTCGGACCTGATCAAGTTCACGGCGACCGGCGGCGTGCTCTCGCTCCAGGGCGACGGCACCGGTGCGCACTTCTCCGAGGCCGAGATGCGGGCCATCATCGAGACCGCCAACGCGCGCGGGCTGACCGTCGCGGCCCACGCCCACGGCGACGAAGGGATGGCGACGGCCGTCCGCGCGGGCGTCTCGTCCATCGAGCACGGCACCTACATGTCCGACGCGACGATGGCGCTCATGCGCGAGCGCGGCACCTACCTCGTCCCGACGATCACCGCCGGTAAGTCCGTCGCCGACTCGGCGCGCATCGAGGGCTACTACACGCCCGTCGTAACGCAGAAGTCGCTCACCATCGGGCCGCTCATCCAGGACACGTTCCGCCGCGCGTGGGAGGCGGGCGTGCCGATCGCGTTCGGCACCGACGCGGGCGTCTTCCGCCACGGACGCAACGCCAACGAGTTCGTCTACATGGAGGAGGTGGGCGTGCCGTTCATGGAGGCGCTCCGCTTCGCGACCGTCAACGCGGCCGACCTGCTGGGGCGTGCCGAGACGCTCGGCGCGCTGCGGCCCGGCTACACCGCCGATCTCGTCGCGGTCACGGGCGACCCGCTCACCGATGCCTCGGCGATGCGGGACGTGGCGTTCGTGATGCAGGCGGGCCGCGTCGTCAAGCAGGACGGTCAGTTCGTCCCCCGTCCCACCCGAGGCCGGTAGGCCCGCCTCGGCGGCGCCGTCGGGGGTGTCTCGCGGGGGCCTTAGCGGCGGGCTGCCAGCCGGGCGCGGCGCTCGGCGAGCGTCTGCCGCTCGTTGGCGAGCGCCGAGCGCTGGGCGGTCAGGCGCTGCCCCTGCGCCGCCGCCTCGCGGACGCGGTCGGCGTGGGCGCGGTAGCCCGCGTCGATCTCGGCCGTCCAGTCGTTGAGCATCTGGGCCTCGCCCTCCAACCGCTCGGCCTCGTCCTCCAGCGCGAAGCGGGCGTCGTCGTAGGCGCGGCGGTCGGCGTCGGAACCACCGTAGCGGGACAGGTCATCGTACATCCGGCGGACACGGTCGGCCTGGCCGTGGTATGCGTACGTGTCGGCCCGGTAGTCGCGGATCTGCGCCTGGAAGCGGGCGCGCTCGTCGTCCAGCGCGGCCTCGTCGGCTCGGATGCGGGCGAGGTCGGCGCGGACCGAGGCGAGGTCGGCCTCGACGCGCCCGAGGTCGCGGTCGAGGGCTGCGATCTGCCGGTCGAGGTCGGCGGGCTGGGCCGTGACGGACGCCGCGGCGAGCAGCAAGAGAGCGGGCAGGAGAACGCGCATGGTCGGAGAGGGGAGAGAGGGGAGTCCAACGCCGCTCGGCCCGGTCCGGTCCAGTCCGCTACTGGCGGAAGAGGGCCGCGCCGTAGTAGCAGACCTCCGTCGAGCACTCGTACATGACCACCTCGGCCGAGTAGCGGCCCGCGCCCGGCACGGTCACGATGGGCACGTCGTCGTCGAGCTGGTCGCTGTCGACGAGCGTGCCGGTGGCGTCGTACAGGAAGAGGTCCACGTCGGAGCAGTCCTGGTCGCAGACGCCGACGACGGTGCCCGCGCCGCTGGCCTCGAACGAGAAGCGCTCGCGCCCGCCCGCTGCGACGGTGCCGACCTGGTCCGTGCCGACTTGCTGGAGCCCCTCGGAGCGGTAGTGCTGTCGCGCCAGGTCGAGTTGCTCCGTGAGGGTTTGCGTGTAGGCGTTCGTGTTCGCCCCGCCCCCGTTGCCGAAGCGGTCGCCGCTGGGCGCTCGTCCACTGCGCCCCGCGGTGGGGCGCCCGCTGCCGTCCGCCGCCCGCGCCCAGGCGCCGATGCCGACGAAGCAGAACTCGGTCGCGCACTCGAACATGAGCCCTTCGAGCGCATACGTGCCCGAGCGCTGGGGCGTCACCGAGACCACCGGGATGTCATCCGCGAGTTCGTCGCTGTCGACGAGCGCGCCCGACGGGTCGTAGAGGAAAAGGTCCACGTCGGTGCAGTCGTTGTCGCACGTGCCGACGATGCGGTACTCGGTGCCCGCCTCCAAGTCGATGGTGAAGCGCTCCCGGGCGTCGGCGTCGATGCGGGCGACGTGGGCGTCGACGGTGCGGGTGTAGCCCTCGCGGGCGAGCGTGCGGTCGAAGGCGTCGAGCTGGTAGCGGACCTGCCCCTCGTAGTCGCCGCCGTCCGGGATGCCGGAGGACGTGGGGACGGGCGGCGGGGCCGTCTCGCGGGGCGCGGTCCGGGGCGTCTCGCGGGGGGGGGGTCGGCGGGCGACGGGCGGCGGCTCGGTGGCGTCCGGCGGCGGGGTGGAGGGGGGCTGCCCGGAGAGCGTCTCGGAGTCGATGTAGCCGTTCGTGATGGCAGCCAGGCGGGCGCTGCGCGGCGGGTGCGTCCGCGAGCCCTCCTCGGTGGCGATGGCGCGCATGGCGCGGAGCGCGTCGTCGAGGGTGGCGCCCATGCGCTGGAGCACGAAGCCCGAGAACTGGTCGGCCTCCAGCTCGATGGACGGCCGCGAGCCGCCCGCCTGCAGCGTGTGGCCCTGGAGGTGATGGCCGAGCTCGTGGGCCAGGATCGAGACCTGGGACCAGTCCGAGTTGGTCCGCATGCGGACCGCTCGCATGAACTCCTGGTTGTAGAGGATCAGGCGCTCGCCCGTGGCCGCGTCGATCACCGCCGAGGCGTTGTCGACGTTGGCGGCGCGGATGGTGAAGTTGGGCCGCAGCCCCGTGTAGCGCGTCACCTCGCGCACGGCCGCCTCGGCGTCGTCGTCGGGGTCGAAGCCGAAGACGGTCGCCTCCATCGTCTCACCATCGAAGTTGCAGTACGACCCGATGGCGATCGGCGTCTGCGCGGCGGCGGGCAGGGCCAGGGCGAGGAGCAGCAGCGGGAACGAGCGGAGCATCGGAGCACGGGGAGAGTCGCCCCTCATGGTACCCACCGTCGTCGGCCCAGACGCTCCCCGGAGGCGGGGAGAGGCGACGCACGCGCTCTGGGTCAGCGCACGACTGTGAACCGAGCGTGCCCACCGACGACCCTGCCGCCGTCATCTGCGGAGATGCGGGCGACGTAGACACCCGCGGCCAGGCTCTCATGCGCCAGCGGGAGCCGGTGCCGCGCGGCCGACAACTCGACCGTCCGCTGGGTGACGCGGCGGCCCAGGGCGTCGTACACGGACAGCGTCACGGAGGCGGCTGCAGGCAGGTCCACCGCGACGGTCGCCGTCCCGTGCGACGGGTTCGGCGCAACGGCGCCGACTGCGAACGTCGACGGGGCCGTCTCGCCGTCCACGTTGCCGGGCACCGTGATCTCGGCGTCGGGCGTCTCGGGCGACGGTTCTTCGTACCCGACCCGGTCGCGAGCGACGGAGTAGAACGCGTACGTCATGCCCCGCGCGCCCGAGTACGTGGCCGAGGTCTCGGCCGTCGCCTCGAGCCACAGCACCGGGGTGTCGCCGTTGATGGCCACATAGACGTCGTAGGTCGCAATCCCGCTGCCCGGCGTCCCGGATGCGGCGTCGTCACCGCCCCAGATCACCTCGAACGCCTCGGCGTCGGCCGTGGGGGAGGGGAACGGCGCAACGGCGCTCTGGGGAGGCTCGGCATCGACGCCGACCGCCCACGGGTTGGTGTCGATGGCGGCGTTCGCGTCGAACACGATCCGGGCCGCGTCGGCGCTGGCCGCGTCCGTCGCGAGGTCCGGGAGGAGGCGCACGCGGTAGCCGACGTAGCCCTCGCCGTTCCCCGCCTCGTCGTTGGGTGGGAGGAAGCCCGCCAGGATGTCCGTCGGCTCCTCGCCCGTCTCCGGGTCGAGCGTCGAGAGGTCCCACCGGATGACGCCGGTCGCCGGGTCGAACTGGGCCTCGACGTGGGCGGCCACCTCCAGACGCGGGCGCAGGTCGAGGTCGAAGCTCGCCGTCTGGACCGACTCCGTCCCCGAGAGCCCGGCGTCGACGGTCGCAGACTGGTCGGCGACGCCGCCGTAGGCGAACGCGAACGTAGCCGGGTCGAAGACGGTCGTGTCGAGCGTGTCCGTCACGACGACGTCGCGGGCGGCCGCGGTCGCCGTCGCGAGGTTCTCGAAGAACACCGTGAAGAGGTGCGGCTCGGCCGTGTCGTCGGCGCCGAGCCAGTGGGTGGCGGCGAGGTCGCCCGCCTCGGTGCCCGGACCGAGCTTCTCGTTCGGGTCCTCCGACCCGTTGCACGAGGTCGTGGTGGTGCCCGCCGCGCCGCCCTCTCCCATCGGGGAGCCCCAGCCCGGCAGTCCGGCGCACGCCGCGAGCGTGCCGTCGGTGCCGTTGTAGATGCCCGCCAGCGTGTTCACGCCCTCGGCGATGCGGATGATCTTGGACGGCGGCACCAGGTCGATGCCGCACGAGACGGCGTTGATGGACGTGGCGACCGCGAACGCGTAGGCGTCCACGTTGGGGTCGGTCAGGGCGATGGCCGTCGAGACGGCCCCCTTGATGCACGCCCCCCCGGGCAGGAAGCCGACGAGCAGCCCGACGGCGTTGGCGGCGCACGAGAGCGACTGATCCTCCGACGCGCCCGGCGAGGCCGTCGCACGGATCAGCAGGTCCTCGCCCTCCTCCGCGACCGCCGAGCAGGTCGGTCCGGCCACGCCGCCGAAGCCGCGTCCGGCGCTCGACCCGGTGCCGCCGCTGCTGGGGCCGAGGGCCAGCGTGAACCCGTCGAGCCCGCCCTCCGGCATCGGCTGGGGCGGCGGGATCGCGGGGTAGTCCGTGCCGTCCGGCGGCGGCGGCAACAGGGCGGGGTCGTAGATGCGCGTCCGGCAGCGGATCTCGTCGTAGTTGGGCGTCGCCGAGGGCGGGAGGCCCTGGCACCGCGCGGGATCGCGGGGGCCGAGGCGGTCGGCCTGCCTCTCCGCACCGGTTTCGGTGTTCCGGACGAAGACGTCCACCTGGACCGTGGTGTAGGCCCCGTCGTCGTTCCCGCTCCGGGCCAGGACGCCCACCGGCAGGTCGCGGCCTCGGCGCCATGCGCGCGGTGCGGAGATCTGAATGGCGACCGGCGTTGCGCCCGGCGGCGGGGTCGGGTCCACGACCAGCAACGATGCGACCGTGCCGTCGCCCTCGACCGTCGGGTCGACGGCCAGGCTGGCCGCGAGGCCGGCGGCCTCGACATCGGGCGCCTCGACGGTGTCCGGCAGCGCGATCAACCCGGCTGCGGTCTGGGCGATGGACGCGAAGTCGTTGACGGCGGGCGTGACGCCCTCAGCGTAGAGGACCCGGAGCGTCCCGGCGAGGGACACGGTCCCCGAGGCCACGACCTGCCCGGCGAGCGCGCCGCCGGCCTCGCGCCCCACGATGGTTTCGAGCACGCCGCCCGCTACGTCGAGGCACTGCTGGGTCCCTTCCAGCACGAGCGAGCCCGACAGCCGGATCGTGCCGTCCGGGAAGGTCAGGCAGTCGGGGGCGCGGAACCGCGTCAGCGCGGCCGAGGCCACCTCGAAGACGCCGGTCCCTGCGAGCGCCCAGTCGAACGCGATCAGGTCCTCGTTGAAGATGTCGATCACGAGCGTCCCGTCGACCGTCACGCGCGGCTGCGCCGTCGACTCGGTCGGCTCGTAGAACGCGCGGTAGTTCTCCAGCACGGTCGCGGTCGCCCCCGCCTCGATCACCCACTCGGCCCCGTCGAGGCCGTAGAGGTAGGCCCCGTTCATCGTGGCCGTCTGCCCGGTCGGCAGCACCAGCCGCGTGCCGACGAGTCGCTTTTCGTTGCTCGCCGAGCCGGCGCCGCCCGTCGTGGCGAGTCCGCCGGCGGCCGTCACTGTGCCGCCGCCCTCCAGCGTGCCGCCGCGCCACGAGAGCAGCCCTCCGACCGTGATCCCGCTGGGCGCCCAGACCGACGCGCCTCGGTTGTCGAGGGCCAGCGGGCCCGTCACCGTCAGGGGACCGGTCAGTTCGAGGCGGTCGTTTAGGTCGAGAGAGAGGCTGGCGAGCGTCAGCGGCGCAGCGTCCTCGACGGTCACCCGGCCGCCGCCCGTGACAGACAGGGTCAGGTGACCGATGGAGACGGTCGAGAGGGACGGCACCACCACCGCGGTCTCGCCCGACGACAGCGCGCGGCTCACGACGAGGCTGTCGACGGCCAACTCGCCCTCGACGCGCGTCGGGCCCCCGCCGAAGCGGACGGCGGCCCCAGCGGCGCCCTCGATCCGCGAGGCGAGGCCGAAGGTGACGGCGCCGGTCTGGTGTGCCAGCGAGAGCGTCCCCGCGGTGGCGCGGTAGGTCGCGCCCCGGTCGGTGATCGGCCCGGCGAACGTGACCTCGCCGCCGAACCGAGCGTCCGAGGTCTGTTCGACCGTGCCCGAGGCGTCCAGGCCCCAGTCGATGCGCGGGTTGCCGCCGTCGCGAACGTCGAACCGGAGCGTCCCATCCACGACGATCGTTGGTGTGGCCGTGGACTCGGTGGGGATCTCAAACGACTCGACGGATTCGGTGACGGTGAGCGTCGCGCCCGCCTCGACCACCAACTCGGACCCGTTGAGCGCGCGGAAGTACCAGCCGTCGAGCGAGCCGGTCTGCCCGGCCGGGAGCACCAGCCGCCCGCCGTCGAGCCGCTTGATGTTGCCCGACGACGCCGAGGCGCCGGTCGTCCGCAGCCCGCCGCCCGCCGTGACGGTCCCCCCCAGGAGTACGCCGCTCGCCCAGGTCATCCGCCCGCCCACGTCGAGCGTGGACCCGACGGCGAGCGTCGAGGTGGACTGGCTGAACTGGAGCCCTCCAGTGACCGTGAGTGCGGCGTCGAGCGTGAGCGCGCCACGAAACGCGGCGAACTGGAGCCCGGCGACCGTGGTAGGTGCCGTGAGCCGGACGGACGCGTCGGTCTGGGTGATGAGGACCGAGTCGGTCGCGGCCGGGACGCGGTCGAGGTCCCAGTTGTCGGCGGTCTCCCACAGGCCGTCGCCGCCGTCGCCCGTCCAGGCGATGGGCGTCTGCGCGTGCGCGATGGGGATCAGCAGGACGAGGACGAGGAAACGAAGCGGCATGTGGTGTCAGAGTTAGGTCTGCCTCCCCCACAAGAAAGCACGCGTCGGGCTGTCATCCCGGGCGACACGCCGCTGTCGGCCGGGGCGTCCTAGCTTTCCGGCCCCCCGACCCGACCGCTCCGCATGGCCGAGACCGACCCCTCGGTGCTCGACACCGACATCGAACACCTGCCCGGCGTGGGCGAGCGCCGCGCCGAGCCCCTCCGCAAGGCGGGCGTCAAGACGTACCGCGACCTGCTGCGGTACTACCCGCGCCGCTACCTCGACCGGAGCACGGTCACGCCCATCCGCGACCTCGCCGAGGGCATGGGCGCGGTCACGGTCGTCGGCACGGTGACCGCCAAGGGGCTGGTGCCGGGGCGCGGCGGGCGGAGCCGCTTCGAGCTGCGCGTGATGGACGAGTCCGGCGGGACGCTCAAGTGCGTCTGGTTTCGCGGGGCCAACTGGATCCACCGGCTCTACAACAAGGGCGACACGTACGCCTTCCACGGCAAGGCCGAAAAGTACGGGTCCCAGTTCTCGATGGCCCACCCCGAGGCCGACAAGCTGGACGACGCGAGCGCGGCGCTGACGACCGGCCGCATCGTGCCGCTCTACCCCGGCGGCGCGGCGCTGGAGAAAGTCGGCCTGAACAGCCGCGTTTTCCGCAAGCTGATCTACGGGCTCATCAAGGCGCACGGGCTGGCGATCCCGGAGGTGCTGCCCGCCTCGGTGCGCGAGCGGTACAACCTGATCCCGGGCAACGTGGCGCTGCGGGCGGTCCACTTTCCGCGAGACACCGCCGAGCGCGGGCGGGCCGTGCGGCGGCTCATCTTCGAGGAGTTCTTCTTCCTGCAACTGCTGCTGGCGCTGACGAAGGGCCGGCAGGAGAAGCGCGCGGGCGTCGTGCTGGACGGGCTGGGCGGGCACGCACGACGCTTCCTGGACGAGGTGCTGCCGTTCGAGCTGACCGGCGCGCAGCAGCGGGTGCTGGACGTGATCGCGCGCGACACAGCGTCCGGCCACCAGATGAACCGACTCGTGCAGGGCGACGTGGGCTCGGGCAAGACCGTCGTGGGCGTGGCGGCCATGCTGATGGCCGTCGACGCGGGCCATCAGGCGGCGTTCATGGCCCCGACCGAGATCCTGACCGAGCAGCACTACGCCAACATCCAGCGCTTCCTCGACCCGCTCGGGCTCACGACGCGCCTGCTGATCGGCGGGCAGCGGAAGGCGTTGCGCGACGAGATCCTGGCCGAGATCGCCGACGGGACGGCCGACGTGGTCGTCGGCACGCACGCCATCATCGAGGACAAGGTGGCCTTCCAGAAGCTGGGCCTGGCGGTGGTCGACGAGCAGCACCGCTTCGGGGTCGTCCAGCGGGCCAAGATGTTCAAGAAGGGCCAGCGGCCGCACGTGCTGATGATGACGGCGACGCCCATCCCGCGCTCGCTCGCGATGACGGTCTACGGCGACCTCGACGTGTCGGCCATCGACGAGCTGCCCGCGGGCCGCAAGCCCATCGACACGCGCGTCTACACGGACAAGCGGCGCGACGAGATGCTGGACTTCGTCAAGGGCCAGCTCCGCGAGGGGCGGCAGGCCTACGTCGTCTTCCCCCTGGTGGAGGAGTCGGAGTCCGAGACGCTGGCGGACGTGAAGGACGCCGAGACGGGCGCTGCGGAGCTGATGGAGGCGATCCGCCCGTATCGCGTGGACCTGGTCCACGGGCGGATGCTGGCCTACGAGAAGGAGGAGGCGATGGACCGCTTCAAGGCGGGCGAGACCGACGTGCTGGTCGCGACGACGGTAATCGAGGTGGGCGTGGACGTGCCCAACGCGACGGTCATGGTGATCGAGCACGCCGAGCGGTTCGGCCTGAGCCAGCTGCACCAGCTGCGTGGCCGCGTCGGCCGCGGGGCCGATCAGAGCTACTGCTTCCTGATGACCTCGTACAAGCGGACCTCGGAGGCCGAGGAGCGGCTGGCGACGATGGAGGCGACGACGGACGGCTTCGAGATCTCGGAGGCGGACCTGCGCCTGCGCGGCGCGGGCGACTTCTTCGGGACCCGCCAGTCGGGCCTGCCGGACTTGAAGATCGCGGACCTGGTCCGCGACGCGGAGATCCTGGGGGAGGCGCGCGAGGCGGCGTTCACCATCGCCGAGGCGGACCCCCAGCTGGCGGCGCCGGACCTGGCGGGCACGCGCGAGCACTTCGGACGGACGGCCCCGAAGAGCCTGGGCTTCGCGCGGGTGGGGTGATTGTGAAGAGGTTCGAGGAGGGCGGCCTCGGGACTGAGGCGGAGAGAGTGGGGTAGGTTGGCCGGATGCGCCCGCTTCCTCTCGTTCTGCAGGCTCCTTCGCTCCTGGGCGAGCCGGGGACATCGTGAGGTCCCGGCTCGTTCGATGGCTGCGCGCGCTCGTGGCGCCGGGGCCTCGCCTGACGCTCGTCGGTGCCCTCTCGGAGGTGCACAAGATCGAGGCGATCAAGGAGGTGCGTCGCGTCTCGGGCTGGGGACTGAAAGCGGCGAAGGAGACGGTGGACGCGGTGCTGACCGGCCACACTCGGACGATCCCTCTGGTGACGGATGAGCGGGCCGAGGCGGTCGCGCAGCGGTTGGTCTCGCTAGGGCTCGTCGTGGAGGTGAACGGGCGCCGCGTCGCGCCGCCGGCGGGTTGGGTGCCGCGTGTATCGTGGGCCGACCGTCAGCGGGGGGAGGTCGAGGTGCGGTCGGCAGCGTCTGGGGCGGGGGTGCTTTGCGTCGAGGGTCGGATGGTGTCCGGCGAGGTGGAGAGAGGAGACGAGCTGGGGCTGCCGATCCACTCATCGCTGATGTTCACGCTGCCGGTGGAGCGTGTCGAGCGCCAGGGGGACACGGTGCGGATCGAGGCGACGGCGACGGCGGAGGACGTCGAGTTGTGGGTCCAGATGGGCGTGGTCGGTGATGTGCTCCCGGTCCTGCGTTCCGAGACCGCGTGAGGACTCTCGCACGCGGGCGCCGGGTGGCTACGGAATCTCCCCGCCTCCGCTTCGGCCGGATCGTGGGGCGAGTCGCCTCGTAGGTCGGGCGCTTCCCCCGATCCGCCATGCCGACCGCCCTCCTCTGGCTCCGCAACGACCTCCGCCTCCACGACCACGCCCCCCTCGGCGACGCCATCGAGGCGGCCGGGCCGTCTGGACGGCTGCTGGCGGTCTACTGTCTCGACCCCCGGCACGTCGCCGAGACGCCGTGGGGCTTCCGCAAGACGGAGGGCTACCGGGCGGCGTTCGTGCTGGAGGCGCTGCACGACCTGCGCGGGCGGATGCGGGCGCTCGGCGGCGACCTCGTCGTTCGGCAGGGGCGGCCGGAGGACGTGTTGCCGAACCTGGCGCGGCAGACCGAGGCGGCCTCGGTCCACCTCCACGCCGAGCCGATGCAGGAGGAGGCCGACACCGAGGCGGCGGTCCGCGCCGCGCTGCCGGACCTCGACTGGCAGGTCGTCTGGGGGCACACGCTGGTCGAGCCGGACGACCTGCCGTTCGCCATCGAGGACGTGCCGGACGTGTTCACGACGTTCCGCAAGGCGGTCGAGAAGGCACCCGAGGCGGACCGGTACCGCGCGCCGCGCCCGGCACCGGAGGCGCTGCCTGCGCGGCCCGACGGCGTGGACCCGGGCGAGATCCCTACGTCGGTGGCGGCGCTCGGCGTCGAGCCGCGCGAGGCGGACACGCGGCTGGGCTTCGTGATCCGCGGCGGCGAGACGGCCGGGCTGGAGCGCCTCCAGGCCTACCTCTGGGAGCGCGACCGGCTGAAGGTCTACAAGGAAACGCGCAACGGAATGCTCGACCCCGACGACTCGTCCAGGCTGTCGCCCTGGCTGTCGCATGGGTGCCTGTCGCCGCGCCGCGTCCAGGCCGAGGTCGTCCGCTACGAGGCCGAGCGGACGAAGAACCAGAGCACCTACTGGCTCACGTTCGAACTCCTCTGGCGCGACTTCTTCCGTCTCTACGGCGCCAGGCATGGTGACCGCCTGTTCTGGCCGTCCGGCCCGGCGGACGTGGCGGGGATGCCGGACCGCCTCGACGAGGGACTGTTCGCGGCGTGGCGCGAGGGCCGCACCGGGCTGCCGCTCGTGGACGCGTCGATGCGGGAGCTGGCCGCGACCGGCTTCATGTCTAACCGCGGGCGGCAGAACGCGGCGTCGTTCTGGGCCAAGCACCTCCGCCAGCCGTGGTGGGTCGGCGCGGCGTGGTACGAGGCGCTGCTGGTGGACTACGACGTGACGAGCAACTGGGGCAACTGGGCCTACGCGGCGGGCGTGGGGAGCGACCCGCGCGACCGCTACTTCGACGTGGAGCTGCAGGCGAAGAAGTACGACGAGGACGCCGCCTTCATCGGCCACTGGCTGCCCGCTCTCGCCGACCTGCCGCCCAAGAAGGCGCGCGAGCCGTACCGGATGAGCGAAGCCGAGCAGGACCGGCACGGGGTCCGCGTCGGGGAGGACTACCCGGCGCCGGTCATCGACTACGACCGGGTGACGGATGCGCTGCGGTCGGGCTCGCGGCCGGGGCGCCACTGAGTCGAGCCGCCTCGGGCATCGTGCCGAGCGGGACGCTCAGCGCCTCGCGGCCTCGGCCCACTCCGCCAGCGCGCGGTGCTTGACGGCCTCGCCGAACAGGCACAGCCCGGCGTTGATGACGCACAGTGCCGCCGTCCCGTAGAGCACGAACGGCTCGTCGCGGCCCTTCCGCAGCGTCGCCTCGCCGACGAGCGACAGTCCGAAGCCGACCGACGCGAGCCCCAGCGGCGCGAACCGCCGCCACGTCCGCAGGTGGGTCGAGGCGGACGAAGTCGAACGGGGGGAGGAGACGAGGTCGGGCATCGAACCGGGGCGGGGGCGCGTCGTCCTAGACGGCCCCCTCGCCTCCCCGTTCCCATGCCGGACGCCCCCTCCGTCGCCGACCTCCGCGAGTCCTACGAGCGCGACACGCTCGACGCCGCCGACCTCCCCGCCGACCCGTTCGCGCTCTTCGCCGACTGGTTCGCCGAGGCGCAGGCCGCCGCCACGCGTGAGCCCAACGCGATGACGCTCGCCACGGCCACGCCCGACGGCACGCCGTCCGCGCGGATCGTGCTGCTGAAGGGCGTCGACCACGGGTTCTGTTTCTACACCAATCACGAGAGCCGCAAGGGGCGCGAGCTGGACGCGACGCACCGCGCCGCGCTCGTGTTCTGGTGGCCCGAGCTGGAGCGGCAGGTCCGCGTCGAGGGAACGGTCGAGCGCGTCGAGGCGGAGACGGCAGACGCGTACTACGCCAGCCGTCCGCGTGGCTCGCAGCTGGGCGCGTGGGCGAGCCCGCAGAGCCGCCCCGTGCCCGACCGCCGCACGCTGGAGGCGCTGGCCGACGAGATCGCGGACGAGTTCGCCGACCGCGCCATCTCCCGGCCGGGCTTCTGGGGCGGCTACCGCGTCGTGCCGGAGGCGGTCGAGTTCTGGCAGGGGCGTCCGAGCCGTCTCCACGACCGCCACGTGTACCGGCGCGACGGCGACGGCTGGACGACCGAGCGGCTGGCGCCGTAGCCGTCTCTCTCCCGATGGCCTAGGCCTCTCGGTCCCGGTTGTCCACCACCCCTCGGACGTTGGTGAGGACGAGCGTGCCCTGGAGGGCGACGAGCGCCCAGGCCGCGTCGTGCCAGCCCCAGGCGATCCAGAGGGCGTTCGAAACCAGGAACAGGAGGAAGCCCCAGAGCCGCCGCCGCGTGGCCTCGGAGGCGACGAGCCACGCCGCCACGACGGTGACGGCGAAGGCGGGCCATTGCAGGAAGTCGAGCCAGTCCACGAGGCATCTCGGAAAGGAAGGCTGCCAACAACGGGCGGCCCGCCGCGCTCCGGGCCGTCCGCCGTTCGGGGGTCTCCCGACCCCGCCCACCTCGGTGCCGAGGCGGGCGGGGTGGAGACTAGACCGCGACGGCAGGCTGGTCGCGCCGGGCGAGGTCGATGTCGGCGTCCGGCTTGGCGAGCACGGCCTCCCAGTCGAGGCGACCGGTGGCCTGCATCACCACGAACAGCGTCGCCACGGAGAGCAGCGTGACGGCCAGCCCGGTGACGCCCTCCAGAAAGAACGTCCCCGCGAACGCGATCAGGTAGATGACCTGCGCGCCGCCGACCTCCAGCAGCGCGAACCGCAGCCCGGCCACCAGCCGCACGTACGACACCACCAGCCCGACGCTCACCACCGACGCGACCGCCATCGCCTGCGGCACCGACACCACGTCGACGAGGTAGGCCAGCAGCAGGTGGAACGCGAAGCAGGCCGCGCCGAGGAAGAAGTAGTGCATCGGGTGGAGGCGCACGCCGCGCAGCACCGACAGCACGAACACGGCGAAGAAGAACAGGAACAGGCTCACCGGTGCGAAGAACGTCACCCGGCTCACCCACGGGCCGGGGTTGAGGCGCTGCGGCATCTCGACGCCCACATCCGCGGAGGCGACCAGCGTGCCGTGGTCCCAGAGCAGCCGCCAGCCGTCGTCGGTCTTCTCCTTGCCCGTCGGCGAGAGCGTGCCCTCGGGGAAGTCGACGCCGCGGAAATCGGTCGTGACGGCCAGCTTCACGTCGCGGGCGGTCCGCACGCCCGTGCCGCCCGCGGCGCCGCTGAAGGCGTAGCGCCACGTCGAGACGCCCTGCGAGCCGTAGCGGACGCGGACGCGGGTGGCCTGCCCGGCGGCCAGGTCCATCTCGTGGCGGAGGGTGCCGCCCTCGGCGTCCACGTCGACCGACTTGCCGTCGACCTCCAGCGTCAGGCTGGAGAACACGGACGAGCCCTCGGGGAGCGGGAACGCGAACTCGAAGCGCCCAGCCTCGCCGTCGTTCTCGATCCGGTACGTGCCCTCGACGGTGGCGGCATAGGTCGGGTACCACATCAGCCCCTTCTTGCGGTGGTCGAGCTGGAGGTCGGCGGACACGTCCGTGCTGGCGAGGGGGACGTTCGCGCGGGTGACCTCGCTGACGGCCTCGGCGACCGGGCGGAACGAGCCGTCGGCGTCGCCGGTGGGCTCCTGGCGGGTGACGGTGCGCGTGCGGCGTCCGAGGCGCGAGACCGTCGGCGCGTGCTGCACCTGGGGGCCGCCCCAGAGCGAGCCGACGGCGTCGTAGGTGGACGCGCCCGAGGCCTCGGTGCGGTGGACGACGGTGCCGCCCAGGATCATCCAGGCGACGGAGCAGCAGCCGAAGATGAAGGCGATGGCGAAGAGGCGTTTGATCATGGGAGTGTGGGAACTGCGGGAGGACGGGACTTGAGGACCGGATGTCGCCGGTCCGATCCAGTGGATCAGCCCGACGAGCAGGCGGTAGCCGGTGTAGAGGGCCGACAGGAGGACGAAGAGCGCGATCAGGGCGAAGAGCATGGACTGGGAGGGCGCCGTGGTGCCCGGTCAGGCCGCGACGAGGCCACCGAAGCGGCGCGTCCGGGTGTGGAAGTCAGCGATGGCGCCAGCGAGGGCGGCGCCGGTCATGTCGGGCCACATCGTGTCGAGGAAGAGCAACTCGGCGTAGGCGCTCTCCCAGAGGAGGAAGTCGCTCAGCCGCTGCTCGCCGCCGGTGCGGAGGAAGAGGTCCACGGGCGGCGCGGGCGCACCGTCGGGATGGAGGACGGTCGCGAGCGCGGCCTCGAACCGGCGGTCCGGGTCGGTGTCGTCCGCCTCGGGGCCGAGGCGAGCGAGGTGGGCGGCGGCGGCGCGGAGCGCCCAGCGCGCGGAGTAGTCGACGGCCACGCGAAGCGTCAGGCGGGTGCCGCCGCGCGTCTCCCACTCGGCCCGCGCGGCGGCATTCCGCAGCGACACCGGCAGGCGGTCGCGGCGCCCGATCAGCTGGAGGCGGACCCCCGCGCGCTTCAGCCGGGAGGTCTCGGACCGCAGGTAGCCGCCCAGCAGCGCCATCAGCGCCGACACCTCGCCAGAGGGCCGCGACCAGTTGTCGGCCGAGAACGCGTACACGGTCAGCGTGCCGACGCCGAGCGCGGGCGCGGCCTCGACGACGTGGCGGAGGGCCTCGGCACCGGCGCGGTGACCGGCAGCGCGGGGCAGCCCACGCGCAGTGGCCCAGCGGCCGTTGCCGTCCATCACGCAGGCAACGTGCAGGAGATCGTTGGGGCAGAGAGTTCTTTGCATGTCAAAGTTTGGGGGCGTGCGGCGGTCCGGAGCGGCCGGTCGCCGGGGTCAGAAGAGGAACGGCAGGACGAAGACGACGAAGGCGGCCCAGGCCGTGTAGACGGTCAGGCAGCGGGCCGTCCACCCGTCTCCGGGCCACTCGCCGCGTCCGAGAGCCCGGCGTCCGAGGGGGACCACGAGGCCGGCGAGGTGGACGGCGACGAGGGCGTTCAGCCCGACGACGGCGAGCCGGTTCGGCGTCAGCCCGCCCGCCAGGCGCCCGGTGATCGAGCCGAGGGCGGCGAGGTCGGCCACGAGGGCCAGCGCGACGAGCGCGAAGGCGACGCCGTCGGTCCAGTGCCGGGCCACGTCGGGCCGCTCGGCCTGCATCAGGATGACGAGAGCCAGCACGGCCACCAGCGTCACGTTGAGGGCGAGGAGCGAGTCGCGGTCGGCGAGGCCGCCGCTGGCGACGAGGAGCGGCAGGTACACGGCCAGCACGGCGAGCGCCATCGGCCCGAACACGCGCGCCACCAGCGGCGCCACCCGGCCCGACTCCGCGCGCTGGCTCGCCACGAGCGCAGCCACCGGCATCGCCCCGAGGGCGCCATAGACGGCGACCCACTCGATCACGACCTGCGGAGACATGCCGATGGCGGCGAACAACGACGCCGTGATGCCCACCAGCGCGACACCGCCCATCATCAGCAACGCCGTGAAGGCCGCCGTCTCGCCCGCGAACTGGAGCACGCCGATCCGCGCGCCGACCTCGCGCCACCGCGCGCCCATGGCGACCACGCTGGCGAATGCGACCAGCAGAAGCGGCGTGTGGATGGTCGACAGGATGCCCGCGTCGGTGTCGATGGGCCGGAGGGCCTGCGTCATCAGCAGCACGCCCACCCCGCCTGCGACCGCGAGGAGGACCTGCCGCGAGGGACGGTACCGGAGCGCGAACAGCGCGATCAGCGGGAGGGCGGCGAAGAACGGCGTGTAGCGCGCGTAGAAGGCCTCGTAGCTCGGCGAGTCGAGGTCGCCCGTCCACCCGAGCAGCGTCGGGAGCTTGGCCCACGTCCCGGCCAGCGCGATCAGGCCGACGGTCGCCCACAGCAGCGTCCGCGCACGCTCGGGTGTCAGGGCGTTGGCCCAGGCCCAGCGGGGCTCGGCGTGGCCTGCGCCCACCTCGGCGAGCGCGAGGTCGAGGCGGGCGGCCCAGATGCGGAGCGCGAGGCTCTCGGGGTCGCGATCGAGAGCGACCGAGAGCGCGCGGGCGAACGCATCGGGCTGCTCGCGGTAGGTCGTCTCCAGCCCGTGGGGGTCGTGCTGGAGCGAGAGGAGAGTCTCAGGAATGATGCTTTGCATTGCAAAGTAGAGAGGTGTGCGGGGGCCTCGGAGAGGCAGGGTGGGACTACGGACGGGCGGCCGCGATGACGGCCTCCATCGCATCGAGGTAAGCGACCAGCGCGGTGCGGCCTGCCTCGGTGAGCGCGTACTCGGTCAGCGGCACGCGGTCGGCGAACGACTTGGAGACGGACACGTAGCCCGCGTCCTCCAGCTTGCGGGCGTGCACGGAGAGGTTGCCGTCGGTCAGGTCGAGGACCGTCTTGAGGTCGGTGAACGAGGTCGCGCCGCCCGCCGCGAGCGCGCTCAGGATGCCCAGCCGCACGCGCTGGTGGATGACCGGGTCGAGGTCAGGGACGCTCGGCGCGGGGCGTGCGGCACGTCGGGTAGAAGATCGGAGAGCCATCGGGAGAGAGGGGAGGTCAGCCGCCGTGGCCGCGAGCGATCAGGACGCCGAACACGATGTGGAGGCCGCCGAACCCGGCCGCCATGTAGGCGTCGCCCCAGCCGGCGGGCGAGAGCAGCGCGAGCACGCCCGCGAGCATGAACAGGGTGCCCATCATGGGGACGAGGCGGATGGAGAACATGCCCGCCCCGGCGACACCGGCACCGTAGAGGAGCAGCCACAGGCCGGGCAGGATCTGGCGGCTCGCGGTGAGCAGCTGCGCCCGCCGCGCGAAGTACTCGCCTCCGGCGCCGATCTCGTAGCCGGAGATCGCGATCGTGAGCACGAGCCCGGCCAGGAGGGCGGGGAGGAGGCCGAGCACGAACTTCCGCCCGGCCCCGCTCAGGAGCGGCGCGCCGCCCTGGCGCGCCTTCGCCCACGTCGTCCACACGCCCACCACGACGGCGACGCACGCGGCGGCGGTCCACACCATCGTCCACTCCCAGACGGTGCCCTGGCGGCTGGCGACGAACGCGGCGACGAGCGCGGTGACGCCCATCGCGACCCCGCCCCAGCCGGGGACCGAGGTGAAGGTGCCCGTGCGCGCCATCGTCTCGCGGATGAAGCGGAGGCTGGAGGCGGCCGCGGCGTCGGGCGCCGTGGCGGGCTCGTGGCGGCGGAGAGCGGGGCGGTCGGAGGGCATCGGGCGGAGTTCTTTGTGATCCAAAGTAGAGTCTGCACTTTGCGGTGTCAAGTGCCTGATGCGATTCGGCTCCCTCCGCCTCGGGCCCGAGGCGGGGCGGGTCAGTCGGCCAGTGCGAACGTGACGGCCACCCGGGCGCGGACCGCGATCTCGCCAGGGCTCGTCACGCCGCCGCCGCCGTCACCGGGGGCCGACTGGACGACGTTCTGGAACGCGCCGCCGCCGCCCGCGCCCCAGCCCGCCCCGTAGCTGGCGCCCCACCACTCCGGCTCCTCGACGATCAGGGTCGGCGGGCCGAGGCGCTGCCCCAGCCGCTCGGTCATCGCCTCGGCCTTCTCGCGCGCCGCGTCCACGGCCAGCGCGCGGGCCTCGTCGCGGTGCGCCCGGAGGTCGGTCGTCTGGAAGGCGACCCCGTGGACGTGCGTCGCCCCGGCCGCGATGGCGTCGCGGAGGAGCGCGTCGAACCGGTCGAGGTCGCGGAGCGTGACCACGATGGTCCGCCGGACGCGGTAGCCGTACACTTCGTAGACCGCCTGCCCGTTGTTCCGCCGGTTGTCGACGAGCGGCTCGACGGCGAGGTGGTCGGTCTGGATCTGAGCAGCCTCGACCCCCTGCGCGCGGGCGGCGGCCGTGACGGCGGCGATGGTCGTCTCGTTGGCGCTGGTGGTCTGCTCCAGCGCTTCGTCGAACGTCTCGACGCCGAACCGGAGCACGACCTCGTCCGGGACGACGCGGATCTCGGCGTTGCCGGTCACCCGGATCGTGCCCGGCGTGCCGAGGCCGACGACGGGCTGGGCAGACGCGGTCAGGCACAGGGCGAGCAGGGAGAGCAGGGAGACGATGCGCATCGCGGCGGGGGGCGGGGAGACCCGAGTATCGCCACGGCAGGCCAACCGGGTCAGCCGTCGCCCAGACGGTCCGGCGCGAAGCGGCGCGCGAGGAGGCCTGTCGCCCGGCCCAGGTCAAGGTCGGCCACGAGCACGCCCGGCTCGCCGTACGGCAGGCTCGCCACGCACCCTCCCGACGGGTCGATCACGGCCGTCGCCGATTCCTGGAACTGCGTCGTAACGGTCACGCTGGCGACGTAGATCGTGTTTTCCAGCGCCCGGCACATCACGGCGCGCTCGTAGTAGGGCGCCTCCGGTGAGCCCCACGTGGCGAGCGTCACGCCCTCGCGGTCGCTCCCTGTCCAGTGGGGATGGAACACGACGTGCGCCCCGCACCGCGCCGCCCAGCGGACGGTCTCGGGGTACCGGAAGCCCTCGTGGCAGATGGCGACCCCGAACCGCAGCCCCTCCACCTCGAACAGCCGCCGCGACGTGCCGGGGACGTACGGGCCCTCCTCGGTCGGGTCGAGCTGGGTCTTGAGCTGGACGCCCTGGAGGTCGCCGGCCGGGTCGAACACGGCGGCTGCGATGTGGCGCCCGGTGTCGGCGATCCACTCCATCCCCAGGACGACCGCGATCCCGTGCGCCCGCGCCCACCCGCCCACTGACTCCACCACGTGCGCCTGATCGGCCGCGGAAAACGGCGGCACGTCCACGCCGACGCCGCGGAGGCCGGGCACGTAGGCCTCGGGGAAGCACACCACGCGCGCCCCGAGGCGGGCCGCCTCGGCGATGTGGTGGTCGACCTGCGCGAGGGCGTCGCCGAGGGAGGAGGCCACGCGGGGCGCGGCGAGCGCGATGGTCACGAAGAGAGGGGAGAGCGGACGCGACAGGCTACGGCCGACGGCCTCGCCGCGTCACGCGTCGGTCAGCCGCTCGGGGTGGAAACGGTGGTCGGCCGTGAACAGCCGCCGGTACGCCAGCCCGACCACGCCGAGCGCCGCCAGCGCCACGCACGCCGCGATCATGAACACGATCAGGATCTGGTAGCGGACCGCCTCGCCCGGCGCTGCGCCCGCCAGGATCTGCCCCGTCATCATGCCCGGCAGGCTGACGACGCCCATCACGGCCATCGAGTTGGTGATCGGCACGAGCCCCGTCCGCACCGCGTCGCGGACGAGGGGTTTGGCGGCCTCCCAGCGCGTCGCCCCGAGCGCCAGCCGCGCCTCGACGAGGCCGCGCCCGCGCCCGGCCCCCTCCATGAAGCGGTCGAGCGACAGCGAGATGCCCGTCAGCGCGTTGCCCAGCAGCATGCCGTGGAGCGGGATCACGTACTGCGGGTCGTACCACGGGTCGATGCGCAGGATGCCGAGCACCGCCGCGCCGGTCACGACGAACGACGCGCCGAGGACGCTCACAAGGGCGTCGAGGTAGATCCCCCGGAAGCGCCGCGCCGTCCGGCGGACGGCCGCATGACCGGCCAGCAGCGCCATCCCGACCGCTAGGACCACGACGAGCGGCCAGCTTTCGGTCGAGAACACCCATTCCAGCACCAGCCCCACGAGGAAGAGCTGCACCACCATCCGTGTCGCCGCGACGGCCAATCCCTTCGTCAGCCCCAGCCTGAGGGCGACCGACAGGCCGATGGCGACCAGCAGCAGGCCGGACGCCAGCGCGAGCTGCCACAGCGAAATGTCGACGGCGCCGTTCACAGGTCGAGAGATCGGGTGGTGACGCGGTCGAGTTGGGCGGCGTCGTGGCTCGTCCAGACTGCGGCGTGCGAGGCGTCGGAGGCGAGAAAGTCGGCCACGGCGGCCTCGACCGCCTCGGCGCGCTCGGGGTCCAGCCCGGCCGTCGGCTCGTCGAGCAGCAGCATGGAGGGGGCCGTGAGGAGCGCCCGCAGCAGCCCCACCGTCTGCGCCTCGCCGCCCGAGAGCCCGTCGACCGACTGGCCGAGCATCTCGGCCTCGCGTCCGAGGCGGGCGAGGAGGCCGGCTGCGCGGGCCTCGTCGTAGGCCGACCCGTCGTGGACGCCGAAGGCGAACGGGGCCTGCAGGTTGTCGCGGACGGTCCCGTCGAACAGCGCCGGTCGCTGGGCGACGTGGGCGACGGCGGCGCGGTGGCGGGGGAGGCTGGCGACCGGCTCGGCGTGAGACAGCAGGTCGCCTTCGTCGAGCGCGTCCAGCCCAGCCAGGGCGCGGAGCAAGAGCGTCTTGCCCGCCCCGGAGGCGCCGCGTACCGCCAGCCGGTCGCCCGGGTGCACGGCCACATCGAGCCCGCGCCACACCCAGCGGCCGCCGACCTGGCGGCCTGCGTTGCGGAGAGAGACGAGGGGCGGCGTCGGCATGGGCGGCGGACCGGCAGGGGCCGGACGAGGTTTCCGGTGGATCGCCCGCTCGCGCCCGCGCCCGTCTCGGCGCCGAATCGGACACCGTCCTCCCAAAAGAAGAAAAGCGCTTCCGGAGGCCGAATCAGACCTGGTCTCGGGTGTGCCCTTGCGCGCGGCGCGGTCGGGCGGGTACCATCGGGGCATGACCTCCCTCCGCCCCGCGCTCGCCTCCACCCCCTATTCCGGGTATTGGTTTATGCGTTCGGCGGGCCGGAGGCACTCGGGATAGCGCACGCTCCCGACAGCCCCTTCGACAGCCCGCCCTCCCCGGCGGGCTTTTTTGTTGCCCCCCGCTCATGTCCGACCTCTCCACCCTCCGCGACGACCTCGACGCCGTCGACCGCAAACTCGTCGACGCGCTCGCCGAGCGTCAGCGCCTCGTCGCCGATGTCGCTGCCGTCAAGGCCGCCGACGGCGCGCTGCCCATCCAGGACCCCGACCGCGAGCAGGACCTGTTGTCTCGCGTCCACGCGCTCGCCGAGGACGCGGGCCTCGACGGCTACTTCGCGAGCCAGCTGTACCGCCAGATCCTGCGCCACTCGGTCCGCTACCAGGCCGTCCGGCAGACCGGCGGCGACGCGCCCGTCCGCGTGGCGTACCAGGGCGTGGAGGGCTGCTACAGCCACTCTGCCGCGCGGCACCACTTCGCGGCCGTCGCGGACGTGGGCTACCTCGGGCAGAGCACCTTCGGAGGCACCATCGAGGCGCTCAAGCGCGGCGACGCGGACCGGGCACTGCTGCCGGTCGAGAACACGACGGCCGGCCCCATCTCGGGCGTCTACGACCTGCTGGTCGAGCCCGGCCTCCACATCGTCGGCGAGGAGGTGCTGAAGGTCGAGCACTGCCTGCTGGGCCTCCCCGGCGCCACCCTGGCCGACATCCGGCACATCGGCACCCACCCGCAGGCGATCCGCCAGAGCAGCCTCTTCCTGGATGCCTTCAAGAGTGACGGCGGCCACGTGGAGGACGAGGGCGACACGGCTGGGGCCGCCAAGGCAGTCGCTGAGAAGGGGGACAAAACGCGCGCCGCCATCGCCGGCGAGGACGCCGCCGAGCGCTACGGCCTCCACGTCCTCAAGCGCAACATCGCCAACCGGAAGGACAACTTCACGCGCTTCCTGATCGTGGCGACCGAGCCGCTGACGCACGATGCGCGTCTGCCGCACAAGACCTCGCTCGTGCTCTCGACGGCCCACGAGACGGGCGCCCTCGCCAAGGTGCTCCAGACGCTCGCCGAGGCCGAGGTCAACCTGACCAAGCTGGAGAGCCGCCCCTCCCCGACGACGCCGTTCGAAAGCCTCTTCTACCTCGACATCGAAGGGGGGACGCACGAGGAGGCGGTCGCCGACGCGATCGAGGCGGCCAGGGCCCACACCCGGACGCTCCGCGTGCTCGGCTCGTACCCCGTCTTCCGCGCCGAGACGCCCCGCGCGGCCGTGGCGTCGGCCGCCAGCGGCGACGGCGCGGCGGTCCGCCCCAAGGCGACCGCGCCGCCGAGCGTCAAGGCGAGCCGCCGCAAGCTCGTCGACCGCGGCGACCGGCCGGACTCGGTGGTCGAGATCGCAGGCGTCCGTATCGGCGGCGACGAGCCGCCGGTGCTCATCGCTGGGCCATGCTCCGTCGAGAGCCACGACCAGATCTTCGCCTCCGCCCGCGCGGTCCGCGAGGCGGGCGGGCTGATGCTGCGCGGCGGCTGCTTCAAGCCCCGCACGCTGCCCTACGACTTCCAGGGGCTCGGCTACGAAGGGCTGACCATGATGCACGACGCAGGCCGCGAGAACGGCCTGCCCATCGTGACGGAGGTGGTCCACCCCCGCGACGTGGAGGCGGTCTCCCGCGAGGCCGACGTGATCCAGATCGGCGCGCGCAACATGCAGAACTTCGAGTTGCTCAAGGAGGTCGGCAAGAGCCACGCGGCGGTGCTGCTCAAGCGCGGCATGTCGTCGTCCATCGACGAGTGGCTGGCCGCGGCCGAGTACGTGATGGCGGGCGGCAACGACCGCGTCATCCTGTGCGAGCGCGGCATCCGGACGTTCGAGACGGCGACGCGCAACACGCTCGACCTGTCGGCGGTGATCGTCGCCCGGGAGCGGACCCACCTGCCGGTGATCGTGGACCCGAGCCACGCCGCCGGCCTGCGGCGCTGGGTCCCGGCCCTCGCCAAGGCGGCCATCGCGGCGGGCGCCCACGGCCTGATCGTGGAGGCCCACCCCGACCCGGACCACGCGCTCTCCGACGGCCCGCAGTCGCTCACGTTCGACCAGCTCCGCCAGCTGGCCGAGGAGATCGGCGTGGCGCCGGTGGCGGCCTAGACCGCTTCGCCCGCCTCGGTGACGGCACCGAGGCGGGCGTGGAGACGGGGAACCGGCGGACGGGGTCGGGCTTTGCTTCGGCATCTTCCCCCGCCCGCCATGCGCGTCTCCGTCCCGCTCGTCGTCGCCTTCGCAGTCCTGAGCGGCTGCGCCACCACGCCGACGCCGTCCACCCCCGCACCGCTCGCCGAGACCGGCGCGTTCGTCACCGTCCTGGGCGACGACACGCTCGCCGTCGAGCGCTTCACGCGCACGACGAACGGCATGGAGGCGACCGTCGCCCTCCGCGCGCCGCGCACGACGCTGATCTCCTACCGCCTCGACCTGGACGACGCCGGGGGGCTGGAGCACTATGACGCCACCGTCAGTCAGCCGCTCACGGGCGAGGTGCTGCGCCGCACATCCGCCGAGCCGGTGGGCGACAGCCTGCGCGTGACCGTCGCCGAAACGATGGGCGAGACGACGGTCCGGATGGTGCCGGGGGCCGCGCGGCCGCTGCCGTTCATCGACATGGTGCACTGGCCGTTCGAGCTGATGGTGGCGCGGGCGGTCGAAGCGGGCGGGCCGCTCGACCAGCCGCTGTTCACCGAGCGTGGCGTGGTCGCCTTCACCAGCGACGTCGCGCCCGACGGGGCCGTCACTGTGCGCCACCCCTTCCGCGGCCCGATGTCCGTCGACGCCGACGCGGACGGCCGCCTGCTGATGCTCGACGCAGGCGCCACGACGCGCAAGCTGGTCGTCCGACGCGTAGCCGACGTGGATGTAGAGGCGGCCGCGACCCGCTATGCAGAGCACGACGCGGCGGGGAGGTCGGTAGGCGATCTCTCGGGCCGGGGCGAGACCGTCGCCACCATCGCCGGCGCGACGATCGCCGTCGACTACGGGCAGCCGCAGATGCGCGGCCGTGAGATCTGGGGCGCGCTCGTCCCCTGGGGCGAGCTCTGGCGGACCGGCGCCAACCGGGCCACGCACCTCACCACCGACCGGGCGCTCGTCCTCGACCCGGACGGCGCCGCGCTGGCCGTCCCGGCGGGCGAGTACACGCTCTACTCGATTCCCGAAGCGGAGGGTGGCCTGCTGATCGTGAACCGCCAGACGGGCCAGGGGGGGACCACCTACGAGGCCACGCGCGACCTCGGCCGGGTGCCCCTGACTCGAAGCTCGCTGACCGAGGCCGTGGAGGTGTTCACCATCGGCGTCGAGGCTGAGGGACGAGGGGGGCGGCTCGCGCTCCGCTGGGCCAGCGACGCGTTCTCCGTCCCTTTCGCCGTCGCGGAGTAGGCCACGTCGCCCCGGGGACCCGGAGCGTCAGCCCGCCCGCTCCCGGATGCGTTCGGCGGCGGCGCGGCCTTCCTCCATCGCGAGGTGGACGCGCCCCTTGCCCGCCGTGAAGTCGCCCGCGAAGTAGAGGCCGAGGTCGGCCGCCTCGGCGAGCGTGTCGCCGTCCGCGGCACCGTCGGGCAGGGAGTAGCGCCAGCGCTGGGTGTCGGTCCAGATCGGCTCCGGGAGCGGGCCCCACACAGTCTCCACAGCCTCCGTGGCCGCGGCGACCAGCGAGGCGCGGTCGTCGTCGTAGTGGGCCTCCGTCCACATGTCCGACATCTGGGCGAGCAGGATCGAGGCGCCCTCGGGCGCGCGGCCCGGCTTGTCGCTCTCGACGGCGAGCCAGGCCACGTCGTGCGCTCCGCGGCCGTTCTCGCTCGCCGCATTCACGAACGCATACGCGTTCGCCGGACGCTCGATGGGGTGGTCGAAACCCCACACGATGGTGAACTGGGAGCGGTAGGACACGCTGCCGAGCGCGTCGGCCAGGGCGTCGGGGAGGGAGCTGGCGCGGAGGAGCTCGGCCGTTTGCGGAGCCGGAGGCGTGAGCAGGACCGCGTCGAAGCGGTCGTGGCGGGCGCCGTCGTCGGTGAGGACCGACCAGCTGGCAGCCTGCCGGTCGAGGCGCACGACGCGCGCCTTCTGCACCCGCGTGAGGTCCGGCGTCGCGTCGATCAGGAGGTGGCCCAGGCTGGCGATGCCGTCTGCGAGCGTCCAGCGGGCGCCGCCCTCCCGGGCTTCGTCGGGCCGCAGCACGCCCTCGTCGTCGAACGGCCAGACGGCGCCCTCGATCTCGGCGAGGTCGTCACCCAGGAGGTCGCGGAGCACGCCCGCGATGGGGCTGCCGGGGTCCGGGCCGAGGTACTGCGCGCCGTGGTCGAAGCGCCAGCGGACCGTCTCGCCATCCGGGCCCGGCACGTCGCGCCAGCGGGTGGCCGCGCGACCAGAGACGCCGCGGCTCTTCTCGAAGACCGTGGTGTGGATGCCCGCCGCGTTGCGGAGGGCGTGGGCGGCGGCGAGCCCGGCAGGACCGGCACCGACGATGGCGAGGCGCATGGAAAGCCGTGGGGTGTCCGTCGTCCACCCAGCGCCGTCGTCCCGGTTCCGTCAGGGGGTCGAGTCCAGGACCGGGGGCCGCGGCGCCATCGACCCCGACGGCTTCTCGACCGGGCGGGAGACGAACGTGCCGCCGCCGGGTGCCGCCAGGCTCGGCGTGCGCGTCGCGATGGCCGCCGCGATGGCGTCGCGGAGGTCGTTTCGTCCGAACGGCTTGGTGAGGTAGGCGTCGAAGCCCGCGGCGAGGAACCGCTCGCGGTCGCCGGGGAGCCCGTAGGCGGTCACGGCGACGAGGGGGAGCCCCGAGAAGGCCGCCGACGAGCGCAGGTGGCGCATCACGTCCTCGCCCGAGAGCGAGAGCCCGAGGTGGATGTCCAGCAGCACGGCGTCGGGCCGCTCGGCGTGGATCGAGCGGAGCGCGTCGTCGCCGCCGGTGGCCGTCGACACTCGGAAGGTGTCGGCGAGCGAGTGGACGGCGATCTCTCGCGCCTGGACGTTGTCGTCGACGATGAGAACGAGGGGCCGCTGGTCGGGCGCGACCTCCGCGGGGCCGCCCCGGGGCAGCGAGACCGTGAAGGTGGTGCCGACCCCCTTCTGGCTTTCGACGGTGATCGTGCCGTTCATGCGGTCGAGTAGCTGACGCGTGAGCGCCAGCCCCAGCCCGGCGCCCTCGTACTTCCGGATGGACCCGCTCGACTCCTGCTCGAACTCGCCGAACATGCGGGGGATGAACGCCTCCTCGACCCCGATGCCCGTGTCGCGAACGACCAGTTCCACCCGCGTACCGGCCGGGCGGACGCTGACCGTGACGCCGCCCGCCTCGGTGAACTTGATGGCGTTGCCGACGAGGTTGTGGAGCACCCGCACGAGGGCGGGCTCGTCGGCCGTGGCGAGGTGGGTGCCCGGGGCCACGTCGGCGAGGACGTCGAGTCCCTGCTCGGTCGCGGCGGGCTGGAACATCTCGACGGCCTCTCGCACCAGGTCCCCCAGGTCGACCCGCTCCAGCGCGATCCCGTCGCGACCCGCCTCCAGACGGGCGAGGTCCAGCACCGAGTTGAGGGTGTCCATGAGGCGCCGCCCGCTGCGCGCGATCAGATCCACGAACTCGACCTGCGTCTCGTCGGTGACCTCCTCCGACAGCACGTCGGCGAAGCCGAGGATGGCCGTCAGCGGGGTCCGGATCTCGTGGCTCATGTTGGCCAGGAAGGTGCTCTTGAGCGCCGCCACCTCCTCGGCCTGGCGCTTGGCCTGGATGAGGACTGCCTGCGCCCGCTTCCGCTCGGTGACGTCGCGGAGGTTGAGCACCAGGCCCTCCACGGCGGGGTCGTCGTAGAGGGCGGTCGCGGCGCCTTCCACGAACACGTCGTGTCCGTCGGCGTGGAGGAACCGGAGTTCGACCTGCGACGAGGGCACGCCCGCGCTGGCCTCCGCCAGGAAGGTCGCCGCGCGCTCCTGATCCTCGGGGTGGACGAGCGCCAGCAGGGACGTGTGCTGGAGCGTGTCGGGCGTGTGCCCCAGCAGCAGCTCCACGGCCGGGCTGACGTACGTGAACCGGTCGGCGCGGTCCGCCACGACCACCACGTCGGAGGACCGCTGGACGAGCGCTCGGAAGCGAGCCTCGCTGTGGTTGAGCGCGAGACGAGCCTCCCGCTCCGTGGTGACGTCCTCGACGGCGCCCTCGTAGAACAGGGGCTGGCCGTCGGCGTCGAGTGCGACGCGAGCGTCGATGCGGACGTGACGGATGTCGCCGTCGGGGCGGCGCCAGCTCGTTTCGAAGCCGCGCACGAAGCCGTCGCGCAGGATCGAGACGCGGAAACGGTCCCGGTCTGACAAGTCGACGTAGAAGTCGGAGGCGTTGTAGGCCCGGGCGGCCGCGGGGCTGGGCGCACCGATGAGGCGGGCCAGCGTGGCGTTGGCCAGCAAGACGCGGCCGTCGGAGGCGGTCCGGTACATGCCCACCGGGATGTGGTCGAAGAGCGACCGGTACCGCTGCTCGGAGGCGCGCAGTGCGGCGTCGAGGCGGGTGCTCTCTCCCTCGGCCTCGCCGATCTCGTGGCGTGTGTGGCGCGCGTACAGGATGCCGCCCGCGGCGGACAGCATCGAGCCGACCGTGACCACCACGACGGCGTAGACCGCGGCATCGTCGGGCGTGGAGAAGGCCTCCGGCGCGATGCCGGTCTGGTAGAGCACGAACAGAACCACGCCCCCCGACGCTCCGACCACCGCGCTCACCGTCGCCAGGCGGGCGCCCGAGGTCAGCGCCCCTGCGAGGGGTGCCAGCATCACCAGGGCCAGGGCGGGGTCCAGGATGCCGAGGTCCACCGACGCCTGGAAAACGGGCGTCACCGCCAGCGTCAGGGCCATGACCCAGGCCGCGGGTTCGACGCGTCCGCCCCACCGGACCATCGCCAGCGCGCCGATGGTGACCAAGATGGCGAGAGCGACTTCGATCAGCGGCACCAGGGGCACCTGGCCGAGGACCAGCGTCACCGCCAGGATGATGTGGGCCAGGAGCCCGATCCACCCCTCCACGACGACGATCCGGGCCTGCCGAAGGCCGCGCATCCCCGCGGGGCGCCGCGTCGGGTCGATCCATCGGTCGATCGCGCCGCGGATGTCTGCCGAGAGGAGCCGGGGGGAGAAGCGCGCCATGCGGGGAGGATTCGTAACGAGACGGCCTCGATTGAGGCCCGAGGACGCAGAATGGTCCACGCCAGCCTGGAAGGCACACATCGTTCCGGAATCCGAAACGGAGAGACCTAACGAATCGGTCGGGAGCCACTCCTGCGCGGTCTAGTCTCGGTCGGCGTGGCGGTAGCTTCGCGGGCCCGAGGGTCGGTATGCCCCGGGCCGCTCCCCACCGATGACCCTGCCCTTCGCTCTCGCCCGCCGCTTCGTCGCCGGCCGGACCCTCGCCGACGCGCTCCCCGCGCTCGACCCGCTGCTCGACGACGGCCTGTTCATTACGCTCGACCTGCTCGGCGAGCACGTTCCGGAACGTGCCCGCGCTCAGGCGTTCGCCCAGCAGTACGGCGATCTCGTCGAGCGGCTGGCGGTGTACCGCGACGCGCGTGGCGTGGCGCCCGAGGCGGTCGGCATCTCGATCAAGCTGTCCATGATCGGGCAGGTGATCGACCGCGACCTCACCGAGGCCAACCTCCGCGACCTGCTGGCGAAGGCGAAGGACGCGGACCTGTTCGTCCGCCTCGACATGGAGGGCTCGGACATCACGCAGTCCACGCTGGACCTGTTCGAGGCCGTCTACCCGGACTTCCCCGACCATGTCGGGCCGGTGCTCCAGGCCTACCTCCACCGGACCGCCGCCGACGTGGCGCGGGCCTGCGAGTTGGGCGCCCGCGTTCGGATCTGCAAGGGTGCCTACAAGGAACCCGCGTCGCTCGCCTACCAGGACATGCCGACCATCCGGTGGCACTACCGCCAGCACGCGGCCACGCTTCTCCTGGAGGGACGCTACCCCGGCATCGCCACCCACGACGACGAGCTGATCTCGGCCGTCAGGCAACTCGCCGATGAGCGCGGCGTGTCGCGCGATGCCTACGAGTTCCAGATGCTCTACGGCCTCCGCCCCGAGACGCAGCGCCAACTCGTCCGCGACGGGTACCGGATGCGGGTCTACGTGCCCTACGGGACCGAGTGGCTGCCGTACTTCTCGCGCCGGATCCGCGAGCGCAAGGAGAACGCCTTCTTCGTGCTCAAGGCGTTGGTCAAGGGGTAGGCGGTTCTGAGGGGAGCCGGCGTCGGGGCCTTCCGGATCGGCGGGGCACGCACCTGCAGCCTCGCGATGGACGGTTATTTCCGCTCCGAGCATTCTCCGCTGGTTCTCCGGACCTGAGGGGTGGTAGGTTTTTGGCACCCCACCGACCTGCCTGTGCCTCGTCTGTTCGCTGCCGCCCTCGTCGCGGCCTTCCTCGCCGCGCCCGCCTTCGCCCAGTCGACGCCCGAGGCGCCCCCGGTCGAGACGGTCTCTGACGGTCCTGCCGCGCTCTCTTTCTCGGCCGACCGCCTGCTGGTGCCTGTCGAGGGCATCACCCCCGGCGACCTCGACGATACGTTCACGGCCCGCCGCTCGGGCGGGCGCACGCACCGCGCCATCGACATCATGGCGGACCGCGGCACGCCGGTGCTGGCCATCTCGGACGGCGAGATCGTCCGCATTCACACCAACCGGCTCGGCGGCAAGGTGCTCTACCTCCGCAGTCACGGTGGCGACTACGACTTCTACTACGCCCACCTCGACACGTACGCGCCCGGCCTGGAGGTCGGCCAGACGGTCCGCCAGGGCGACGTGCTCGGCACGGTCGGCAACACGGGCAACGCGCGGACGACGCCGCCGCACCTTCACTTTCAGGTGCTCCGCCGGTCCGGCCGCGGGCGCGGGACGCCGGTCAACCCGTTCCGTCTCTTCCAGCGGAGCGACCTCTACGGACGCGGCACGCGCGGCTAGCGCACCCGGAGGCGCTGCCCGAGCCGGATGGTCGTCGACTCCCGGTCATTGAGAGTCAGGATGGCGTCGACCGTCGTGTCGTAGCGTCGGGCGAGCCCGAAGAGCGTGTCGCCGCGCTCGACGGTGTGGTAGAGCGGCCCCGAACTCGCAGCACGGTCGCTGGCGGGCCGTGCCGCCTCGGGCGCACTCTGGGGCGTCTCGATGCGAACGGCGGGTCCGGCCGTCTCGCCACCGAGGCCGCGGAGCGACCGCACGCCCGGCACGGCGCGCGCCACGTCGGCTGCGATCGGGTCCAGCAGGGGCGCCACCTCGCCCGACACCTGGACGGCGCCGTCGCGGGCTACCACCGAGACGTCGAGGGCCCGTGTCCGCACGTCGTCCACCAGCGCGAGACGGACGGCGGTGGCCAGGCGGAGGTCGGCCAGCCGGGCCGAGACCTGGGCGCTGGCGGCGGGCGCCAGCAAGACGACGACAAGAAGGGCGATGCGCATGGCGGGGGGGAGGACGCGTCCCCAAACTAGGCCGCGTGCGGTAGGTATCGCACGGTGTCCCGTACGTTCGAGGACCCTCTCCAGCCGGTCCAGCCGATGCCGCGTCTCAGGTGGGTCGCCCTCTCTGTCCTCTGTTCGATGGTCCTGCTCGCCTCTTGCGTATCGCCTCCCTCCGCCTCGTCGCCGGATGAGGCGCGCGTGCTCGCGGGCGTCGAGACCGTGCTCGCCCGGCCTCGTCCGTACGTAGCGGCCGAGGTCGGCCCTGCGCTGGGCGTGGTGCTGACCGAGACGGCGGCCTCGAATGCCTTCTTCCGCGTCTGGGCCTCGGCCGGCGGTCTGGGGCCCTTCGCGTCGGTCGAAGTCCGCGAACCGCAGGCGCGGTCGGTCGAGCGCGGTCGGAACGGGATGATCCTGCTCACCCTCGAAGCAGGCTGCGTCATTGCCGCCGACCTCGCCCCCCTCGTCGGGCCATCGGACGGCGTGCCGTCCACGCCCAGCCCGGAGGCGCCGGCGGACACGCCGCGCTACGTCGTCCACCCGGCGCCGTGGGGCGTCGTCCGCCTCGGCTACGCGCCTGAGAGCGGATGCCTGCGGAGCGTGGTGGTGGACGCTACCGGCGTGCCCGCGTAGTCCGGCTACGCGCCGGAGGCGGAGACCGGCTCGTGCGTCTCCGAGTCCTCGGCCGGGGCCGCATGGTACTCGGTCTCCGTCTGCACGTCCTCGATCACATCGTGCTCGGCGAGCCAGCGCTCGGCGTCGATGGCCGCCATGCAGCCGGTGCCCGCCGCCGTGATGGCCTGCCGGTAGACGTGGTCCTGCGCGTCGCCGCAGACGAAGACGCCTTCGACGTTGGTGTGCGTCGAGTCCGGGAGGGTCTGCACGTAGCCCGCCTCGTCCATGTCGAGCCAGCCGCGGAAGATGTCCGTGTTGGGCTTGTGGCCGATGGCGACGAAGAAACCGGTCACGGGCAGGTCGCGCGTCTCGCCAGTCACGGTGTCCTCCAGGCGCAGCGCCGTGACCGCGTCCTCGCCCATCACGTCGGTGACGGCCGTGTTCCAGTGGACGCGGACCTTCGGGTTCGAGAGCACCCGGTCCTGCATGATCTTCGACGCCCGGAACGCGTCGCGCCGGTGGATCACGTGCACCGTCGAGGCGAAGCGCGTCAGGAAGAGAGCCTCCTCCATGGCCGTGTCGCCGCCGCCGACGATGGCGATCTCTTCGTCGCGGAAGAAGGCGCCGTCGCACGTCGCGCAGGCGCTCACGCCGCGGCCGAGCAGCCGCTTTTCGTTCTCCAGCCCGAGGTACTTCGCGCTCGCGCCCGTGGACCCGATCACGGCGTCGGCCAGGATCGGCGTCGTTTCGTCGACCACCAGCTTGTGCGGATGAGCCGAGAAGTCGACGTGGGTGACGGAGCCCCACCGCAGTTCGGCGCCGAAGCGGACGGCCTGCTTCTCGAAGTCCTGCATCAGGTCCGGCCCCATGACACCCTCCGGGTAGCCGGGGAAGTTCTCGACATCGGTGGTGGTGGTGAGCTGGCCGCCGGGGGCGGGGCCCTGGATCACGAGCGGTGCCAGCCCGGCACGGGCGGCGTAGAGGGCAGCCGTGAAGCCAGCCGGGCCGGTTCCGACGATCACCATCGGTCGGTGCTCGGCGGCGTCCCAGTCGAGACCGTCGGGGAGGGGCGTGGGCGTGTCAGACATGAGCGGGGGGGCCGAACGAGCGGGGGCGCCACGGACTGCGGCGCCCCCGGGGGTCGATGTGCGCGAGGGGGGCGGCTAGGCCGTCTGCGCGGCGAGGGCGTCGAGCTTGCCAGCGAGCACCTTCTTCGGCACCACGCCGACCATCTGGTCGACCGGGCGACCGTCCTTGAAGAACAGCAGCGAGGGGATCGAGCGGATGCCGTACTTCTGCGCCGTCATCGGGTTGTGATCGACGTCCAGCTTGACCACCTTGGCCTTGCCGTCGTACTCGGAGGCGATCTCCTCGATGGTGGGGGCGATCGTGCGGCAGGGGCCGCACCAGGTGGCCCAGAAGTCGACCAGGACGGGCTGGTCGCTGTTCAGGACTTCGGCGTCGAAGTTGGCGTCGGTGCCGGTGACAGGGGTAGACATAGCAGTGGGGGGAGAGTCAGTCGTGGGGGGAATACGATCCGGGCGCACCGGGGTTCATCAGGGGACGGACGGGGTGAGAGGCGCGTGTCCTTACCCGGAGCCGACGCGTCAAGCTACGGGGCGTGCGCGGCGCTGTGACCGGCGAGGCCGCCGACGCGCGTCCCGCGGCTATAGAGTCGCGCGAGCGCCGACGATACCGGAGCCGTCCCGCCACTCTTCGTGCCTCTCGTGCCTGCATCGGTCATCCGGTTCGCCTTGCTCGCCTGCTTCTGCGTGGCGGGCCAGGCTGCGTTCGCGCAGGCGAGAGCGCCCCAGGCGGCCGAGCGTTCGCTGGATGCGATCCGGTCGCTCCGGGTCGACGGCGACGGCGACTCGGTGCCCGACCGGGTCGGCGACGCGGTGACGGTGGCGGGGCGCGTCACGGTCGGGAGCGGCCTGCTCCGGTCGAATCTCAACGAGGTCTACATCCAGGACGGGACCGCGGGCGTCCGGCTGGCGCTCCCCCAGGACGGCGACCGGGTGCTGACCGGGGACAGCGTCCGGGTCTCGGGCACGGTCGGGTTCCGCGATGGGATGCTCGAGATCGTGGACCCCCAGGTCCGCTCCATTCCGGGCCCGACGCGGACCGTCGAGCCGACCCATCTGGACTGGGTCGAGAACCCCCGAGGGGGCGAGGGGCCGGACATCGAGGGGCACGAGGGCGAACTCGTGCTGGTCGAGGGACGAGTGCTGCAGATGGACGACCAGCAGGGCGGGCGCTTCATGCTCATCCTGAGCGGCACGGACCTCGTTCAGATCTATGCCTATACGCTCCGCCCGTCGCCCGTGACGTTCGGGGCGATCCAGGTCGGGGACTACGTCCGCGTGCGGGGCGTGGCCGCGCAGTACGACACGGCGCCACCCTACACGGGCTCGTACGTCGTCTACCCGCTCGTCGACGGCGACATCAAGAAGGCGGGCCTCTCGCCGACGGAGTACCGCTACGGCGTGATCGGGGCGATGGGGCTTCTCCTCCTGGCCATCCTGTGGGCGAGCCTGCTGCGCCGCCAGGTGCGGCGCCGGTCGGAAGCCCTCCACGCCTCCGAGGTCCGCTACGGCCACCTCTTCAACGCCGCCGCCGACCCGGTGATGGTGCTCGACGTGGAGCGCGGGGGCGAGGTGGTCGAGGCCAACCGCTCCGCGCAGCGCGCCTTCGGCATCGACGTCAACGGCGACCGGGCGGACGGACGACCGGTGCGTCTCTCAGAACTGGCCGACGAGGACGAGGCCTCGGCCCACCTCGCCGAGGCGGACCAGAAGGGAGCCGCCTCGGGGGTGATGGAGCTGTCCCGGCCTGACGGCTCGCGCGTGCCGTACGAGATCGTGACGCGCCGCCTCCGCGAGGGGCGGACGTTCGTGTCGGTCGCGCGAAACGTGACCGAGCGGCGCGCCTACGAGCACGGCCTGCTGACGGCCATCTCGGCTGCCGAGGGGGCCCGCGAGCAGGCCGAGGAGGCCGCCCGGCTCAAGACGTCCATCCTGGCCAACATGAGCCACGAGATCCGGACCCCGCTGACGGCCATCCTCGGCTTCGCCGACATTCTCCGCGAGGAGGTCCCCGAGGATCTCTACGAGTACGCTGACACGATCCGCACGGGCGGGCAGCGCCTGCTCGACACGCTCAACGACATCCTCGACTTCGCTCGCCTCGACGCCGAGCGGGCCGGCATCGTGCCCGAGCCCATCGACGTGGCGGCCCTCGTGCGCGACTCGGTGTCGCTGCTGGCGCCGCTGGCGCAGCAGAAGGGCATCGGGCTCCATCTGCAGTCGTCGTCGGCGGCGGTGCCCGCGGTGCACTCTGCCTCGTCGCTGAGCCGCGTGGTGACCAACCTCGTCGGCAACGCGATCAAGTTCACGGAGCGTGGCGAGGTCCGCGTGACGCTTCACGTGGCGCCCGAGTTCTTCGCCATCCGCGTCCAGGACACAGGCGTTGGCATCTCGGAGGAGTTTCTGCCCGAGCTCTTCGAGGCCTTCAAGCAGGAGTCCGACGGCCACGGCCGCGACTTCGAGGGCACCGGCCTCGGGCTGGCCATCACGAAGCGGCTGACCGACCTGATGGGCGGCGACATCCGCGTCTGGAGCCGCAAGGGCGAGGGGACGCTCTTCGAGGTCGCGCTCCCGATGCAGGCTCCCATCGACAATGCCCCTGACGAGCCCGGCCCGATCCCCCAGATCCCCGCGCCGCCTGCGCTCGGCCCGCCCGCTGTGTCGCCTTCCGTTCCCGCCTTCGGCGTCCCTGCCTGATCATGACCGCCTCTTCGCCCGGCCTCCTCGCCCTCCTCTCGCTCTCGCCCGACCTCGCGGCCGGGCTGGGCGTCGCCCTCGGTCTGCTCGTGGGAGCCGCTGCCGCCGGGTGGGTCGTCCGCACGCGGGAGTGCCGGGCGCGGGCCGCAGTGGAGGCTTCGGACGCACTCCACCGCCGCCTGTTCGATGAGGCCGCGGACGTGATGCTCCTCCACGACACCGACGGGGGGGCGCTCCGCGTCAACGCCGCGGGCCGGGCCGTGCTCTGCGTGGCGACCGACACGCCGTCGCTCTCTCTGCTCGACGCCGTCGCCGTGGCCGACCGGGCGATGCTCCGCCGTCACCTCGCCGCGCTGGAGGCCGACGGGCAGGCGCGGTCCGACATCCGCGTGAGCGGCCCCAGCGGCGACCCGATCCTGCTCGACCTCGCGTCCCGCCTCGTCGGGGAGGACGGTGCGCGGCGGGCGGTGTCGGTCGGGCGCGACGTGGGCGCGCGGCGGGCTCGGGAGGCGGCGCTCGTGGCGGCTCGCGACGAGGCCGAGGAAGCGGCGCGCGTCCGCAGCCAGTTCCTGGCGTCGATGAGCCACGAGATCCGGACGCCGCTGACCTCGGTGGTCGGCTTCACGGAGATCCTGCGCGACGAGGTCGACGAGAGCCAGCGCGGCCTGGTGGACGCCATCGCGGCGGGCGGGCAGCGGCTGCTCTCGACGCTCGACTCGGTGCTGGACCTCGCCACGCTCGACGCCCGGCGCGAGACGCTGCGCCCGGCGTCGCTGGACGTGGTCGCGGCCGTCGAGAGCGCCATCGAGCAGGCCCGCCCGCAGGCCGAGGCGCAGGGCCTGACGCTGACTGTCGAGCCCCTCGCCGCGTCCCTACCCGCTACGCTCGACGCCGACGCGCTGGGCCGCATCCTCGCTCACCTCGTGGGCAACGCGGTCCGCTACACCGAGGTCGGGAGTGTGACCGTGGAGGTCGACGCCGACGCCGACGCGGTCGCGATCCGCGTCATCGACACGGGCATCGGCATCCCTGAGGCGGCCATGGCGACGTTGTTCGACGGGTTCAAGTCGCCGGGGCAGGGACAGGGCTTCGGTCTGGCGATCACGCAGCGGCTCGTCCACCTGATGGGCGGCACGGTGTCCGTCGAGAGCCGGTGGCGCGCGGGCACGGCCGTGACGGTGGTGCTCCCGCGCGGCGACGCGACGCCGACGGAGGCGCCGCAGACGGCAGAGGCCCTGGCGTAGCTCGGGTCAGCGCCAGTATCCGAACCAACTCCCGCCGAAGTCCCGGTCGAACCGCTCCTTCGAGTCGAACGAGAGCCGGAGGGTGTCGGGGGTGAGCACCCCGAACGGGTCGTGCGGCCCGAGCAGGTCGAGGACGGCGGCCACGCATGCCTCCCTTCGAGCCTCGGCCTCGGTCACCTGGGCGTCGGTGTGGACGAACACGACGATCCCGTCGAAGCACGTCTTGACGCCCCACAAGTCGGGCACGCCCGCGTCCCGGATGCGGGCCTCCAGGTCCGCCTCGGTCACGCGGCCGACCGCCTCCCACCGGGCGAGCGGAGCGAACGCGGCGAACACCACGAACAGGTCGGTGGTGGAGTAGCGGAGGCGTGAGGCCCAGCCGAGGAGGCTCTTGAAGCGGTCCGCGATGGCGGCCTGGGCCTCCCGGTCGAATCCGGCGCCGTCCCGGAAGGGCACCACATCGTCCTCGTCCCAGACGAGGACCTGGAGCCGCGGGCGCCCGTGGAGGGACCGGTCGTGGACGACGTTGACCACGCGCACGCCCCAGGTCGCCTCGACGGCGGCGGCCAGCCGGTCGAACGGGGGGCCGAGGCGGGCCTCCCCGCGCAGGAGGCGCACGGTGGCGGCGTACTCCGGATCCTTTGGTGAGGTCACCCCGCGCTAGACCGCCGCGACGGCCTCGCCCATGGCGCGCGGGATGGCCGTGTCGTAGGGCTCGCGGAGGGCCTCGACCGCTACGTCCACCACGCGCTCGGCGCCGACCGAGATCACGAGCCCGCCATCGGTGACGGTGCCGATGGGCGTCGCCTGCGCGCCGTGCTCGGCGACCAGGGCGCGGACTGCCTCGGCGTCGTCGGGGGCGACGGAGAGCACGATGCGGCTCTGGGCCTCGCCGAACAGGACGGCGTCGAGCCGGGCGCCCGAGTCGGGGAGGGCCACCTCGGCGCCCAGGCCGGCGAAGACGCACGACTCGGCCAGCGAAACCGCCAGCCCGCCGTCGGCCACGTCGTGGGCGCTGCGGACGAGCCCGGCGCGGATGGCGGCCAGCACGGCGGCCTGGATGGCGCGCTCCTCGTCGAGGTCGAGGTGGGGCGCGTCGCCCTCGGTGCGGCCGTGGACGGTCGCGAGCAGCTCGCTGCCCTCGATGCCGCCCGTCTGCCACCAGCCGGCCGGGGAGACGAGCATCAGCACGTCGTCGGGGGCGGCGAAGGCCGCCGTCGTCGTGTGCGCCTCGACGTCCGCCACGAGCCCGACCATCCCGATGGTGGGCGTCGGGAAGATGGCGCTGTCCGGGTTCTCGTTGTAGAAGCTCACGTTGCCGCCCGTGACCGGCGTCTCGAAGGCGCGGCAGGCGTCGCCCATCCCGCCGACGGCCTCGGTGAACTGCCAGTAGACCTCCGGCTTGTAGGGGTTGCCGAAGTTGAGGCAGTTGGTGACGGCCAGCGGCTCGCCGCCCGCGCAGACGACGTTGCGCGCCGCCTCGGCGACCGCGATCCGACCTCCGCGGCGCGGGTTGAGGTAGACGTAGCGGCCGTTGCAGTCGGTCTTCATCGCCAGCCCGCGCTCGCCGCCCTCGCTTCCGGTCGTGCCCTTGAGGCGGATCACCGCCGCGTCGGTCGGGCCGGGCCCGGCGACCGTGTTGGTGCGCACCTCGGTGTCGTACTGCTCGAACACCCAGCGCTTGGACGCGATGTTGGGCGCGCCCATCAGCGCGACGAGCGTGTCGCCGGCCGTCTCCTCGGTCACGTCCGGGATCGCGCCGAGGTCGGCGGTCTGGGTCCGGTCGAGGTAGGTCGGGCGGGAGGTCTCGCGGTGGTAGACCGGCGCGCCGCCGCCCAGCACCAGCGACTCCGCCGGGACGTCGACCACCAGGTCGCCGTGCCAGAACACGCGGACGCGCTCCGTGTCGGTGACGACGCCGATCTGGACCGCGTGCAGGTCCCACTTCTCGAAGACGGCCTCGACCTCGGCCTCGCGGCCTTTCTCGACCACCACCAGCATCCGCTCCTGGCTCTCCGAGAGCAGAATCTCGTAGGGCGTCATGCCGGTCTCGCGCTGGGGCGTCTTCTCCAGCTGGAGGTCCATCCCGACGCCGCCCTTCTCGCTCATCTCGCACGACGAGCACGTGATGCCCGCCGCGCCCATGTCCTGCATCCCGACGACCGCGCCGGTCCGGATGGCCTCCAGCGTCGCCTCCAGCAGCAGCTTCTCGGTGAACGGGTCGCCCACCTGGACGTTGGGGCGCATCGCGTCCGAGTCCTCCGACAGCTCGACCGAGGCGAACGTGGCACCGTGAATGCCGTCGCGGCCGGTCGCACTGCCGACGATGAACACGGGGTTGCCGACGCCCTCGGCGGTCGCGCTGACAGTCTCGCCCACCTTGACGATGCCGACCGACATGGCGTTGACCAGCGGGTTGCCCTCGTAGGCCGGGTCGAACACGACCTCGCCGCCGACGGTCGGCACGCCGAACGAGTTGCCGTAGCCGCCGATGCCGCGCACGACGCCGTCGAACAGGAACCGGACGCGCGGGTTGTCCAGGCTCCCGAAGCGGAGCGAGTTGAGGCTCGCGATCGGCCGCGCGCCCATCGTGAAGATGTCCCGCTGGATGCCGCCGACGCCCGTCGCGGCACCCTGGTAGGGCTCGACGGCCGACGGGTGGTTGTGGCTCTCGATCTTGAACGCCACCGCCAGCCCGTCGCCGATGTCGACCAGCCCGGCGTTCTCGTCGCCCGCAGCGGCCAGCAGCTTCTCGCCGTCGCGCGGGAGCGTCTTCAGGAGCGCGATCGAGTTCTTGTACGAGCAGTGCTCGGACCACATGACCGAGTAGATGCCGAGCTCGGCATAGGTCGGTGTCCGTCCGAGGATGTCGAGGACGCGGGCGTACTCGTCGTCGGTGAGGCCGTGCTCGGTAGCGAGGGCGGGCGTGATCTCGGGGTCGGCGGGGAGCGACTGGGGCGTGCCCGTGGACGGGATCTGCGACATCGGAGCGGGGCGGAGGAAGGTCCGAAAGGTACCGGCGCGCGCCGCGCGCTGGGCTCCCGATCGGGGCGTGTGCTTGCCATACGCGCCCTTTGCCGTATCTCCATTGTGGCCCCGGCCGCTTTTTCCCTCACCCACCCACCGCTGCCATGGATTGGTACCTCAACGTCCTTCAGAACCACTACTTCGACTTCGAAGGTCGCGCGCGCCGGAAGGAGTTCTGGATGTTCGCGCTGATCAACTTCGCGATCTCGATCGTCATCACGATCGTCGTGGGTGTCGTCTCCGACTCGCTGGCCTCGATCGTCTCGATGCTCTACTCGCTGGCCGTGATGCTGCCGTCCATCGGCCTGGGCGTGCGACGCCTCCACGACACCGGGCGGACAGGCTGGCTCGCACTGCTGGCTCTGATCCCGCTGGTCAACCTCGTCCTGATCTACTTCTTCGTGCTGGAGGGCGATGCGGGACCCAACGAGTACGGCCCCGACCCGAAGGGTGGCTTCGACGACATGCCGGGCTCGGGCGACCTGTTCTGACCCGGTCCCTCCCGCCTCGGGGGGCGCCCCGAGGCGGGGGCGGTCAGACGCCCGAACGTCGCGCGGGGCGGACCGTCGGCACGTCGGCCGTTCGCTGGCCGTCGCCCGCGCCGTCGCCGCCGACGGGGGAGCGTCCGGCGGCCTCCTCGATGGCGCCGACGGCGCGGGCCTCGGCCTTCGCCACCCACGCCCGGAACGATGTGGGGTCTGGCGCCGGGCCGTCGAGGAGGGCCAGCAGCGGGTCGAGGTCGAGCACGTCCGACCGGACGCCCGCGCCGACGGCCTCGGCGTCGACGGCGTTGCAGCGCTGCTCGTAGTGGCCCGGCGTCGGCACCATGAGAGCGGGCGTGCCGAGCCACATCGCCTCGGAGACGGTCTCGAAGCCCGCCGTGCAGACGACGCCGCGGGCCGCCGCCATCCGCTGGAGGAAGGCCGTTCCGCTGAGTCCGTGGAAGGTGAGCGACGGGCTGTGGGCGTGTGGCGCCATCGCCGCGAACGTGTGGATCCGGACCTCCGGGTGACGGTCGCTCCAGGCGACCAGCTGAGGGGCCATCGCGGGCTCCATCAGGTAGACGAGGATCGAGCCGTCGCAGGGCACGTCGGCGAGGGTGGCCAACTGAGGGCGGAGCAGGGGCGGCGTCACGCGCGTGGCGCCGTGGTCCGGGGCGTCGTAGAAGGAGAGCGCGAGCCGGCTCGCGGCGCCGGAGCCGACCAACGCCGTGTAGCCCTGCATGGCGACGCGCTGGAGTGGCTGGCCGGGCAGGAGCGGGTACTCCGGGTGGTCGGTCATGAACTGGTGCCCGACCGCCACGACGGGCGCGTCGGTGCCGCGCAGGACCGCGTGGAGGCCCATCAACCCCTCGTAGAAGTTGACCACCACGTCCGGTTCGAGGCGGTCGAGGGTCGCCGTGATGCGGTCCAGGCTGGGCGCGTAGCGCCGCGCGTGCCACAGGTTGACGGCCAGCGTCGCCAGCGGGCGGATCCGGCCGTCGCCGTCGGCCACGAAGCCGGGGCTCTCGACCGTCTCGACGCGCGCGCCGAGGTCGCGGCGGAAGAAGTCCGGCACGTCGCCCCAGCGGCTCGTGCCCGCCAGCGCGCCGACGACCTGGTGGCCGCGGCGGCGCAGCATGGCGGCCAGCGCGAGCGCCTGCGTGAGGTGACCGCGCCCCTCGCCCTGGACGGCGAAGAGGACGCGCAGCGGGGCGGGCGTCATCGGTCCGTCAGGGCGAGCGGGAGGCCGACCCCGGCCGCCTCGGCGGCGAGCGCGAGGCGGGGCGGCAAGGAGTGGGCGAGGCCGTCCCCGCGGGTCGCCACCGTGGGCGTGAGGACGCCCGTCCAGCGGACGATCTCCAGGCGGCCGTCGTGGTGCTCGACCAGCGCGGTGCAGTTCTCGACCCAGTCGCCGCAGTTGGCGTAGAGCGTCGTCCGGTCGCCGGTCGCGATCTCGCGCACCTCGGGCCGGTGGATGTGGCCGCACACGACCCCGTCGACGCCCCGCTCGGCGGCCAGCGCGGCGACGGCCTCCTCGAACCGGTCCACGTACTGGAGGGCCTTCTTCGTCCGGTCCTTGAGGGCGGCGGCCAGCGACCAGTACGGCCGCCCCATCCGCTCGCGGACGTGCGCCACGACCGTGTTGAGCGCCAGCGACAGTTCGTAGGCCCGCGCGCCGACCGTGCTCAGCCACGGGGCCAGCCGCACGACGCCGTCGAACTCGTCGCCGTGGAGCACCAGCAGGCGCCGCCCGTCGGCCGTCCGGTGGATCCACTCGCGCTGGACGAGGATGCCGCCGAACGTGAGCCCGGCGAACTGGCGAGCGGCGCCGTCGTGGTTGCCGGGCACGTAGACCATCTCGGCGCCCTTGCGGACCTCCCGGAGCAGCTTCTGCACCACGTCGTTGTGGGCCTGGGTCCAGTTCCAGGACCGCGCCAGCGCCCAGCCGTCGACGATGTCGCCGACGAGCACCCAGCGCTCGGCGTCGTGCTGGCGGACAAAGTCGAGCACGCGGTCGGCCTGGCAGCCGCGCATGCCGAGGTGGAGGTCGGACAGGAAGATCGTCCGGTAGGTCGTCATTCGGGATCCGGGGGGGAGGCTTCCAAAGTGGCCCTCACGCCCTGGAAACGGATAACCCGAGTGCGACCGGAGCGTTACGCTACCGTGTCGGGCGACAGGGCCCGCCGGGCCTCGGTGGCGCCCATGCGACGGCGCCTCGACCCGATCCCCGCCTCGGCACCGAGACAGGGGGAGCGTGCCAAACGAGCGAGCGCCGGCCCCCTCCCACAGAGGGCCGGCGCTCTGGCTCAGTCGCGGCGAGTGACGGGCCACCGCGGCCGAGGTTCGAGGCTAGCGGATCACGGTCACCGTGCGCGTCGCCGCGGCGTCCTCGCCCTGGAGGCGGAGGACGTAGACGCCCGCGGGGAGGTCCGCCGTGGCGACCGAGGCGGTCGCGTCGCCCGCGCCGAACGTGCCCTCGGCGACGACGGCGACCCGACGGCCGACCACGTCGTAGAGCGCGATCTGGACGCGCTGGGCACGGTCGAGCGAGAAGCGCACCGTCGCGTCCCCGCGCGTCGGGTTCGGACCCACGGAGAGCGCGAAGGCCGCGGCTGCGGGGCCACCGGCCGTGGCGACCGACTGGCCCGAAAGCGTGCCGTTCTGGTAGAGCGCCGTCCACCCACCGAGCCACGTCGCGTTGGACGCGTCCCCGGCCGACGAGGTCGGCGCGAAGGCGCCGCGGTAGTCGACCGGCGTGAAGAAGGCGTCGCCCGCGAGGGCGTTGCCCGTGAACGACGCGCCGGTGGCGGCCGCACCTGCGGCGAGCGGGCGCGGGTCGAGCCCGGACTCACGGTCGACGTTGGCCAGCTGGGGGTCGGCGATGGCGTTCGCCCCGGCCACGGCGGCCTCGATGGCCTGCTGGCGCGCGGCGCTGTTGTCCGAGTCGTCGTCCACGAGGTCGGCGAACGTGGTCCCTGCGCCGAACCCGAAGAACAGGTTGTTGGCGATGATCAGGTCGTCGGTGCCCTCGACGTTGCTGCCGAAGCGGTTCTCGGTGTCCTCGCCGGAGGAGAGGGCCTCCAGGTTGAGCGCCGAGCCGGGGTAGTCGGTGAAGATCGAGTTGTAGATCCGCCCGCCCGTGTTGTCGCGGAGCTGCATGGCGGCCGAGTTGCCGTCCTCGCCGAGCTGGGTGTCGTCGGCGCCGATACCGGCGCCGATGCAGGTGATGTTGGAGTAGACCGGGTTCGAGAACGGGGTCGCATCCTCGCCGCCGAGGCTGGAGACGCCGCCGTCGTTCTCGAAGCAGCGCCCGGCGTCGTTGCCCGGGTTGTTGATCGAGAGGCCGAACTGGAACTTGCCGCGGAAGCCGCGATCCGTGTCGAACGTGTCGTCACCGGAGAAGGCGCCGACGAGCCACTTGGCCTGGGCCGTGCCGCCGAAGAACTCGAAGGCGTCGTCCGAGTTGGCGTACACCTCGACGTACTCGATGACCGTCCCGCGGCCGACCGCGCCGAACGTCATGCCGTTGATCTCGGAGTCGGGCTCGAAGCCGAAGCCGCCGTGGCGGACCGAGACGTAGCGGATCGAGCCCGACGAGTCGTCGTCGTCACAGACGAACGTGGTGCCGTCGCAGCCGAAGCGTGTGTCGTCCGAGGCCGGGACGCCCTCGATGTTGTTGATGGCAGGCGTCGAGTTGGTGGTCGCGCGGCCGAGCACGATCAGGCCGCCCCACTCGGAGCGGTCGTCCGGCCCGAGGTCGTTCGGGTCGTCCACGTTGTCCGCCTCGGCCGTCATGATGATGGGCGCCTCGGCCGAGCCGTTCGCGATGAGGTCGGCGTCGACCATGACGACGAGGCCGGAGGCGAGGTCGCCGGTGCTGGCGCTCGGCACGGCCTTGCCCTTGACCACGACTCCCTCCTGGATGGTCAGCGTGACGCCGGGGCGGACGAAGATGAGGCCGTCGAGGAGGTAGACCCCGCCCGTGGTCCACGTCGTGTTGGTGGTGATGTCGGACGAGACCGTGGCGGTCGGGGCCTGGGCCAGCGCCGGGAAGGCGATCAGGAGCGCCAGGGCGGCGGTCGTAGCGAAGCGAAGCATGGGACGAGAAGGGGGAGGAGAGGGCCCGGACTAGTCGTCTGAGCCGAGGGGAGCGCCGGTGGAGGCACCGGGAGCGGGGATGGACGCCGCCGACCCGATCCCGAAGGACGGGTTGACGGAGATGCCGAGCGAGAACGAGGTCCCGCGGGCGTACTCGAGGAAGGGCGAGACCTCGGTGACGCCGTTGAGCGTGAGGCCGCTCACGTCGTAGGCCTCGCGGTACGTCGAGCCGAGGAGGTTCTTGACCGAGCCCTTGAGCGTGAACCGCCCGAAGAGCTGCTGCGAGGCCGTCAGGTCGAGCTGCGGCGAGGGCCGCTCGTAGACGTCCGGCAGGGGGTTGCCGACGCGCGACAGGCGCGGGCCGGAGACGTTGAAGAAGACGCCCGCGGAGGTGCCGCGGAGGGCGTCGTCGTAGGTCAGGTTCGCGTTGAGCAGGTAGGGGCTCTGGCCCTGGAGGTCGCGCGTGTCGGACGCGTTCGGGTTGAGCTCGCGGCGGGCCTCCAGCTCGCGGTCCGAGATCGTGATGCTGGACGCGGTCAGCGAGAGGTTCGCCCCCAGCGAGAGGCGCTCGCCGAGCACGCCGCCGAGGCCGAAGAGGGCGAGCCGCTGGCGGACCTCGAACTCCGCTCCCAGGACGTCCGCCTGGTCCACGTTGGCGTACGACGTGGCGCCGTTCTCGGCGTCCGTGATGACGCGCTCGATGGGGTTGGTCAGCCGCTTGTAGTAACCGCTGACGGCGAGGATCTGGCCGGGCGCGTTGAACCACTCCCAGCGGAGGTCGAGGTTGGTGATGAGCGTCCTCTCCAGGCCCGGGTTGCCCTGCAGGGCGCCGTCGGAGGTGAAGTCGTAGGTCGTGACCGGGGCGATCTCGCGGAACGTCGGCCGGGCGAGCGTGCGGGTCGCGGCGGCGCGCAGGTTCATCCGGTCGGAGAGGCCGAGGACCACGTTGAGCGACGGCAGCACGTCGGTGTAGCGCCGGTCGGTGCCGAGGTAGTCGGTGCCGTCGAGCGTGACGCGCTGGTCCTCGGGCGTGTCGTCGGCGGCGAGGGCCTGCGAGGCGACGAACAGGCGGGAGGCTTCGAAGCGGGCGCCCGCGATCAGCCGGAGGCGGCCCAGGCCGACCTCGGCCATGCCGTAGGCCGCGCCGACGTCGAACTGGCCGTCGTACTGGTTCTGGTCGCGCGTCGCGTCAACGAGGAAGTGGCCGAACTCGTAGCGCGTGATCTCGCCGGCGCTGTTGGTGCGGGTGTCCACCACGCCGACGTTGTCGGGCGAGAGATAGGCGCCCAGGGCGGTGCCGTCGGTGCCGCCCAGGGCGACGCCGCGGTCGAGTTCGTAGAAGAAGAACCGCTCGTTGTAGCCGCGGTCGGTGCGCTCGGCCAGGCCGCCCACCTTGAGCTGCGCCCCGCTGCCGAAGGCGCGGAAGGGGAGCGTCAGGTCGAGCGCACCGCTGGCGAGCTGCTCGTCGAGGTCACGGAAGTAGCGCTGCGGTCCGGGCGGCGTGCCGACGAGCGAGTAGGCCGTGGTGACGGTGCCGTCGTCGTCCTCACGCTCGGAGGCGCGGATGGCCGCCTGGCGGAGGTCCGGCTGGTCGAGGAGCGTCCGCGCGACGTTGGCGCGCCAGTCGACCTCCAGGTTGCCGAGGCGCGGGGCGACGTGCTCGCCGCGGAGCTGTGCCGAGGTGAGCGTCCGCTCGGTGTAGCCCGTCACGATGTCGGTCACCGGCGTGCCCTCGCCGAGCACGTTGTCGACGCCATCGAGCGTCCGCGCCTCGCTCTCGGTGACGTGGCTGAAGAGCGTGTTGAGCGCGATCTCGTTGGTGCTGCCGAGCCGGTACGCGAGGTTCGCGATGCCGCCGATCGTGGCCGACTGCGTCGCGCGGCGGTCCGTCCGGAACTGCGTCGTGTCGACGGACACGAGGCCAGAGGTCGCGTCGCGGCCGGTCAGGTCGACGCGCGACAGGGTGCCGTTGTCGTAGTAGCTCGCGCCCTGGTCGGCCGTCAGCCCGACGATGTAGCCGAGCGCGTTCCCGCCCAGCGGGATCCGGTCGCCGATGGAGGCCGAGAAGCTGCCCGTGACGGGGATGGTCCCCTCCGAGGGCGCCACCATCGGGGTGAGCGCGTTCGAGAGGTCGTTGAGCGCGGCCGAGGCGGCGGCGTCCTGGCGGACGAGCGGCCCGGTGCCCGGCCCGTCGGGCCCGTCGAGGCGGGTCGTCGGGCGGGTGAACGCTTCGCGCGGCGTGTTCGCGAGCAGGTCCGGGATGGCGAGGTCCCCCGCGCCGAACCGGAACGGGCTGACGCCCTGCACCGGGTCCACGAGGAACGCGTCGCCCGGGATCGCCTCGGTCGAGAAGCCGGACGAGACCGAGATCGAGGACGAGAACGCGTCCGGGAAGGAGCGCGTCGTGATGTCGACGAGGCCGCCGGAGAAGCTGCCCGGCTTGTCCGGCGTAAAGGTCTTCAGCGTGACGATGTTCTCCAGGAAGCCCGCCGGGAAGAGGTCGAACTGGACGGCCCGGCGGTCGGGGTCGGCGGTGGGGAGGACGGCGCCGTTGAGCTGCGTGTTGGCGTAGCGATCGCCGAGGCCGCGCACGAAGACATACTGGCCGCCCTGGACGCTCGCGCCGGTGACGCGCTCCATGGCGTCGCCGGCGTCGGAGGCGCCGCTCTGGGCGATGGTCTCGGCCGAGATGGCGTCCGACACCTGCGCCGCCCGCGCGCGGACGCGCAGCAGGCCGGCCTCGCTGTTGGTCGCGATGATCTCCTCCGCCTCGACGATGACCTCCGCGAGCGTGGCGTCGGTCGTCAGCGTGATGTTGATCGTCTGCGTCTGCCCGGCGGCGATCTCGACGCCCGTCACGACCTGCGTCGCGTAGCCCACGAACGAGTAGCGGACCGTGTACGACCCGACCGGCAGCCGGTCGATCCGGTACTCGCCGTCGATGGTGGTCGCGGCGCCGGTGCCCTGCTCGACGACGAGGATGCTGGCGCCGGGGAGCCCGCCCCCGAAGTCACCGTCGACGACGGTCCCGGCGAGGACGCCCGTCTGGGCGGCGGCGAGGCCGGGTGCGAGGAGGAGGACCAGCAGGGCGGCGAGGCGTCGCGCTTGCCCGAGGGCCCGCGGCGTGCGGGGAGTCTGAAGCGACATGGGGAGAGGAGGTGTGGGAGTCCCGGCCGGGGCCGAGCGAATGCAGGTGGCGAGAGGCCGTGGGGGCCTCTCTGCCCGTCGGGAGTCACGCTACCGGATCGGGGTTACGTCGCGGTTACCCGGCCATTACCCCACCGTTACCCACCTCAGATTCCGATGAAGGACCACTGAATAGCCTGCCCTCTGCGGCGCTCCGGGCGAGCGGGAGCCGGGCCACGGCCCTTCTGCGTCGCGCGCTCCGCCTTGGCGCCGAGGCGGGCACCCCGCCATCGGCCGACCGAACCTTTCTTCCCGTCCCGCCGTCTCTTTCCGACACCTGTTGCAACAGACGCTGCCGACTTCCCCGCTTCGCACCACGGCGACCCTGTTCGCCCTCTGGCTCCTCGTCTTCACGGCGGCCAGCCAGACGATCATCATCACGCCGATCCTGCCGCTCATCGGGGAGGAACTGGGCGTGGGCACCGGTCCGCTGGGGCTGCTGGTGTCGGTGTATTCGTGGGTGCTGGCGTTCGCGGCCCTCGTGATGGGGCCCATCTCCGACCGGATCGGCCGGCGGCGCGTGCTGATCGTCGGCTCGGGGGCGCTCGTGGTGGCGCTGGCGCTGCACGGCCTGGCGGACTCGTTCGACACGCTCCTCGGCATGCGCGTGCTGGCGGGCGCGGGCGGCGGCATCCTGTCGGGCGCCGCGGTCAGCTACGTCGGCGACGCGTTCCCGTACGAGCGGCGCGGGTGGGCGACGGGCTGGGTGATGAGCGGCGTCCCGTTCGGGCTCGTGCTGGGCATCCCGCTGGGGCGGGCGCTGGCCGTCGCGTACGGCTTCCGGATGCCGTTCGTCGCGTTCGCCGCCGTGATGGCCGTCGCGTTCGTGCTCATCCTGACGGTGGTGCCCCAGCCGGACGTCCGCCTGTCCGCGTCGCGGCCGACCGTGCGGGGGTCGCTGCGTCAGTACTGGGACCTGCTGGTCGGGCCCGGCGGGACGGGCGCCGCCGCGGCGACCTACTTCCTGATGTACTTCGGACTGGGGCTGCTGATCGTCTACCTCCCGCAGTGGCTGACGACGCAGTTCCCGCTGGAGGTGTCGCTCTTCGGCGAGCCGCTGACGGTGTTCGGGCTGCCGCTCGACTTCATCGCGACGCTCTTCCTGGTGGGCGGCATCGTGAGCGTGATCGTGAGTCCGCGCGCCGGGACGCTCTCGGACGCGATCGGGCGGAAGCCGCTCATTCTGGCCTCGTGCCTCGGGCTGGCCGTGGTGACGGCTGCGCTGCCGTTCGTGGTCGTCGAGCGGTGGGTCGCGTACCCGCTCTACATCGCCATCATGGGGTTCTTCTCGCTCCGCATGGCGCCGCTCCAGGCGTTGCTGACGGCGCTCGTGCCCGGCCGACAGCGCGGCGCGTTCCTGTCGCTGACCATCGCCGTCGGGCAGATCGGGACGGGCGTGGGCGCGGCGCTGGGCGGGGTGCTCTACGCGACCTACGGCTACCCGGCCAACACGACCGCCTCGACGGTGATGATCCTGCTGATGGCGGCCTTCGTGTGGGCCTGGCTCCCGGAGCCGACCGGGCAGGCTACCGACGCGCCGGTGCGGGTCCCGTCCGAGGAGTGCACCTAGAGCGAATCGCAGGTCGGTACGGGGGACTGGAGCCAGCATCCACCTGCACCTCGTAGCCCATACCTGCCCAAAGGACGATCCGGGGCGGCCCGCCTCGGCCCCGAGGCCGGCGCAGACGGCCGCACGTCCCGTGTCGTGGGGCTGTCTCACTGTATGGCCCTGCCGCCCTCGGTGCGGCCGTCGAGCGTCGTATCGCCAGCACACGAACACGCCCCGGCCGACGTGGGTCGACCGGGGCGCAGAGCGGCGCGAGGCAGAGGCGCCTACGCGTACGTGTTGAGCATGACCGGCATGATGAGCATCAGCAGTTCCTCGCCGTCGGCCCCCTCGGCGGGGGAGACGACGCCGGCGCGGTTGGGCGACGAGAACTCGAACACGACGTCCTCGCCGTCGACGTTGGACAAGACCTCCTGGAGGTACTGCGAGTTGAAGCCGATCTCCATCGGCTCGGCGTCGTAGTCGCAGAGGACGCGCTCCTTGGCCTCGGAGGCGCGCTCGATGTCCTCCGCGGAGACCGTCAGCGCGTCGGCGCCGAGGGCGAGGCGGATCTGGTGCGTCATGGACGACGAGTAGAGGGCCACGCGGCGGACGGCCGCCAGCATGGCGTCGCGGCCGACCGTCAGCCGCTTCTCGTTCTCGACCGGGATGACGGCCTCGTAGTTGGGGTACTGCTCCTCGATGAGCCGCCCGATCACCTGCGTGTCGCCGAAGTCGAAGCCGACGTAGCCGGACGCGATGCGGATCGTGCAGGTGCCCTCGCTCGCGGCCTTGCCCGCCAGCGCGAGCGCGCCCGCGGGCACGATCACGTCGACGGGCTGCTCGGCCGTGATGCCGTCGGCGACGAGCTTGACGAGCCGGTGGCCGTCGGTGGCGACGATGGTCGCGTTCTCCGGGCGGACCTGGAACAGCACGCCCATCATGGCCGGGCGGAGGGCGTCCTTGCTCGCCGCGAAGCCGGTCTTGTCGATGGCGTGCTTGACGAGCGCACCCTCGGCCGTGATGGCCTGCGCACCGTCGAGCGACGGCAGCGCCGGGTAGTCGCCCCCGTCGAAGCCGACCATCTTGTAGCGCCCCTGGTCGGTGGTCAGCTCGATGTTGAACTCGGCGTCGGTGGCGACGGTGACCGAGAGGTCGGGGAGCGCGCGGAGCGTGTCCAGCAGGCGGCGCGCCGGGACGGCGATGCGCTGCTTGGCCTCGGTGCCGTTCTGCTCGAAGGTCACCGGCAGCCGCTGCACGATCGAGATCTCGAGGTCGGTCGCGGCGATGCGCAACGTGCCCTCCTCGCGCTCGAAGAGGACGCACTCCAGGATGGGCAGGGTGCTCTTGGACGGGACGGCCCCGTTGACGGTCGAGAGCGCCCGGAGGAGGTCGGCGCTGGAGACGGTAAACTTCATGGTCGGAGGGGGAGACGGCCTCGGTATCGGCCGGAAAACTGTCGGATCAAGAACGTACGCCGGAGCGCGCCGGACGGTCCACCGGAGGGCGTGAAAACCGGCGACGGGTTTCCTCGGTGGCGACCTTGCCACCGCTCTGCCTGCCTGCGCCATGTCCGTCTCGCCGCTCTCCCGCCCCGACGTCTGGAACGCCGTCGCGACCGGCTACACCGCCGATCTGGTCCCGCTCTTCGCGGCGTACGCGCGCGACGCGCTCCGTCTGGCCGCGCTGCCCCCTGGGGCGCGCGTGCTCGACGTGGCGGCGGGGCCGGGCACCCTGGCACTGCTCGCCGCCGAGCACGCGTCGGAGGTGGTCGCGGTCGACTTCGCGGCCGAGATGATCGCGACGCTGCGCCGCCGGGTCGCCGAGGCGGGCGTCGGGACGGTCACCGCCATTGAGGCGGACGGGCAGGCGCTTCCGTTCGACGCCGGCCGGTTCGACGCGGTCTTCTCGATGTTCGGCCTCATCTTCTTCCCGGATCCTGGGGCCGGGCTGCGCGAGGCGCGCCGTGTGCTCGTGCCGGGCGGGCGGATCGCGGTGTCCAGCTGGGCGCCGCTCGGCGGCATCCCGCTGCTGAGCGCCTGCTTCCGGGCGATGAAGGCGCACCTGCCGTGGCTCCCCTTCGGCGACGAGACCGCCCCGTTCGGCGATCCGGAGTCGCTCATCGACGCGCTGCAGGGGGCGGGCTTCGAGGACGTGGCGGTCCACACCGTCGAGCACCGGGCCGACGCCGCCTCGGTGGCGGCGTTCTGGGAGACGAACGAGCGGAGTTCGGCGCCGCTGGTGCTCCTCCGGCAGCAACTGAGTGCTGCCGAGTGGGAGGCGTTGGGGGCGAGCGTCGTCGACCAGCTCCGGCGGGAGTTCGGGGAGGGCGAGGTCGCGATGGCCTGGCCCGCCCGGATCGCGGTCGGCACGAAGCGCTGACTGGGCCCTCTGTGGTGCCGAGGCGGGCAGACGCAACGCGCCCCGCCAGCGACAGCCAGCGGGGCGCACGGCGGCGGCGAGGGGCCGGGGCCTACATGCCTGCCTCGGTGATCGTGACCGGCACGCCGACGGTCCCCCAGTGGAGGATCATCGTGGCCGAGTCCTCGGTCACGTCGGCGAAGCGGATCTCGAACTGCTCCTGCATCGGGGCGTCAGTGATCGGCTCGGCCATGACGCGGGCCTGGTCGGCGGCCTCGTCGTAGTTCATCGAGCCCCACTGCTCGGCGGTCGTGTTGAAGATGACCGTCCAGGTGTCGCCGGGGATGGTGAAGAGGCCGTAGGTGCCCGCGGGCACCCTCGTGCCGTTGACCATCACGTCGCCGGCAAAGGTGATGGCGGAGGCCTCGTTGGCGCCGGTCCGCCAGACGCTGCCGGCGGGGGCGAGCGTGGCGCCGTCGGCGAAGTAGGTCCGGTCGTTGAGGCTGGGGCGGCCGTAGTGGACCATCACGTTGGTGGTGCCGACGGTGGTCATGACGCCGCCGTTGGGGCTGACGCGGGCGTCGTCGGTGCCGCGCATGGGCGGCATCATGTGGTGGTCGGCCATGGCGCCGTCGTGGTCCATGGAGTGGTCCATGCCGCCGTCCTGGGCGCAGGCGGAGGCGACGACGAACAGGCCGAGGAGGAGGGGGAAGAAACGAGTCATGTGTCGGGTCGAGGGAAGGGGGAGGTCGCCGAACCGCTTCCAGGGCGGCCGGGATCCCTCGGTCCCGCGCGGGCCGGCGAGGGACGCGGCGTTCCCTCCGGCTCAGCGCAGAGTCATGGAGGGACGCTCCCCCCATCCGCCGCGCTCAGCGGCGACAGATAGACCCTCCCACATATGCGGCCGCGCGCTGGGCCGTGGCTGGGCGTCACTCGGCGACGGCGCGAGCCACGGCCAGCACATCCGCCAGCACGCCCGCCGCCGTCACCTGTGCGCCCGCGCCGGGGCCGCGCACGACGATGGGCGAGGCCGCGTAGCGCTCGGTCGTGATCTCGACCAGGTTGTCGGCGCCGGAGAGCGTGCCCAGCGGCGAGCCCGCCGGGACGGCCACGGTGCCGACGCGGAGCTGGGGGCGCCCGCCCTCCACCCGCACCTCGCCGACGTAGCGGAGCCGCCTGCCCTCCGCCTCCGCCTCGGCGACGCGGCGGGACCAGTCGGCGTCAGCCGCGGCGAGCGCGTCGGGGACGAGGGTGACCGGCACGCCGACGGCCTCGGATGGGACCAGGCTCTCGACCTCCACATCGCTCCGCTCCACGCGGAGCCCGGCCGAGCGCGCCAGGATAAGCAGCTTGCGGGCCACGTCCTCGCCGGAGAGGTCGTCGCGCACGTCGGGCTCGGAGTAGCCCTGCTCGAAGGCGCGCCGGGCGGCGGTCGAGAACGAGGCGCCGCGCTCGATCTGGCCGAACAGGAACGTCATCGTCCCCGAGAGGACGCCGCGGATGCTCTGGACGCGGTCGCCGGTCGCGACCAGGTCCTCGATCAGGCGGACGAGGGGCAGCCCGGCACCCGCCGTCGTCTCGTAGCGGTAGTGGACGGCACCGGTCGCGGAGAGCTGGCGGAGGCGGTCGTAGGCGGCCTGCGACCGCGTGTTCGCCAGCTTGCTCGGCGTGACGACGCTCACCCCGGCCGCCAGCATCGGCTCGACGAGGTCGGCCACCTCGGGCGAGCCGGTGGCGTCGACGAACACGACCGGCGCCCCGGCGGCACGGGCGGCCAGTCGGTTCAGGATGGCGGGCCAGTCGGGGGGCGCCGGGTCGAGGGCGGGCGCGGCCGGGTCGAGGCCGCCGAGGTCGAGGCCAGACCGGCTCCGCGTGCAGGCCCCGACGAGCCGGAGGGTCCCGGGCGCGAGGTCGGCGATCTGCCCGAGCAGCGCGCGACCGACGGTGCCGACGCCCGCGAGGTACACATCGAGGGGGCGGGCGGGGCTGCCCGCGACGGGGGCGGCGGGGTGGAAGGCGGGAGAGGCGGTCATGCGAAGAAGCCGGAGTCGGCGAGGAAGGGGCGGACGAGCGCGTCGAGCGCCTCGAAGTCCACCAGGAAGGCGTCGTGGCCGAAGGGCGAGTCGAGCTCGGCGTAGCGGCCGTTGGGGAGGAGGTCGGCGAGGGCGGCCGACTCCTCAGGCGGGTACAGGAGGTCGGACGAGATGCCGACGCACAGGGCGTCGGCGGCGAGCCGGGCGAGAGCGGTCGGGGCGTCCTCCCGGCCCCGGCCTCGGCCCACGTCGTGCCCGTCCATCGCCTCGGTCAGGCGGACGTAGGCGCCGGCGTCGAAGCGCGCGGCCAGCTTGGCGCCCTGGTAGCGGAGGTAGCTCTCGATGGCGAAGCGCGGGTCGTCGGGCTCGAAGCGGGGCTCGTGGGCGTCGCGGCCGAAGCGCTCGTCGAAGAGCGCCGCCGAGCGGTACGTCATCATGCCCATGGCGCGGGCCGCGGCCAGGCCGTCGACGGGCGGGTCGTCGGCGGGGAAGTCGCCGCCGCGCCAGCGCGGGTCGGCGCGGACGGCCATCCGGTGCGCCTCGCCGATGCCGATCTGCCACGCCCCGTGCGCCGCGCCCATGCCCACGAGCACGAGCCGCTGGACGCGGTCCGGCCCCGCCTCGCGGTCGACGAGGGCCAGCTCCAGCGCCTGCATCCCGCCCATCGACGCGCCGACGGCGAGCGCCACCTCGCGAACGCCCAGCTTGTTCAGCAGCCGCGCGTGCAGCCGCGCCTGGTCGCGGACGGTGATGCGCGGGAAGCGGCTCCCCAGGCGCCGCCCCTCGGCGTCGAGCGTGCCCGGTCCGTCGGTGCCGTAGCACGAGCCGAGCGCGTTGGCGCACACGATGAACTGCCGCGCCGGGTCGACCAGCCGCCCGGCGCCCACGAGCCCGGGCCACCACGCGGCGGCGTCGGTGTCACCCGTGAGTGCGTGGCACACGACGACCGCGTTGTCCGCGTCGGCGTCGAGCGTGCCCCACGTCCGGTAGCCGACCGTGACGTCGGGCAGGCGGGCTCCGGCCTCGGTCATGAACGGCCCGAGGCGGACGGTCTGGAGACCATCCGCCTCAGCGGGGCGCGCCGGAGACCGCCCGGGAAGGGGCGGAGGAGAGGAGGTCGGGGTCATGACGTCGGAGACAGGAGAGAGTCCAGGGCGGGAATCGAACCCGCGGATAGCGGTTTTGCAGACCGCCGCGTTCACCACTTCGCCACCTGGACGGGGCCCGCCCGCACGGGCCGATCGCTCGCCCGCCCTCGGCCACTCACCCGGCACCGAGGGGGACACGACCCGTGCGGGCGAGGGCTCATGCGGCGACCAAGGTCTTCTCGAACGCCTGCTGGAAGTCGGCCAGGATGTCGTCGATGTACTCCAGGCCGACCGACACGCGGATCAGCTCCGGCTTGACGCCCGCCGCACGCTGCTCGCGGTCCGAGAGCTGCTGGTGGGTCGTCGAGGCCGGGTGGATGACGAGCGTCTTGGCGTCGCCCACGTTGGCGAGGTGGCTGGCCAGCTCGACCGCCTCGATGAACGCCTTGCCCGCCTCGGCGCCGCCGCGGATGCCGAAGCTGAGGACGCTCCCGAAGGCCCCCTCGCGGAAATACTTCTTCGCCGTCTCGTGGCTGTGGTGGCTTTCGAGAGACGGGTGCCAGACCCACTCGACGGCGTCGTGCGCCTCCAGCCACGCGGCCACCTTGTTGGCGTTCTCGGCGTGCCGCTGGGCGCGGAGCGAGAGCGTCTCGACGCCCGTCAGCAGCTGGAACGCGTTGAACGGCGAGAGGGCCGGGCCCAGGTCGCGGAGCGCCTCGACGCGCGCCCGGATGATGAACCCGATGTTGCCGAAGTCGCTCTCCGGGTTGAACACGTCCGAGAAGACGAGCCCGTGGTAGGCCTCGTTGGGCTCGGTGAAGAGCGGGAACTTGCCGTTGCGCCAGTCGAAGTTGCCCGAGTCCACGATCACGCCGCCGATGGACGTGCCGTGCCCGCCGATCCACTTGGTCGCCGAGTGCGTCACGATGTCGACGCCGTGCTCGATGGGGCGGACGACGTAGCCGCCCTGCCCGAACGTGCTGTCGACCACGAGCGGCACGCCGACGGCGTGGGCGGCGTCGGCGAGGCCGCGGAAGTCGGGGACCGTCAGGTCCGGGTTGCCCAGCGTCTCGGCGAAGAAGGCCTTCGTGTTCTCGTCGGCGAGGGCGGTGAAGGCCTCGGGCGTCTCCTCGTCCACGAAGCGCGTCTCGATGCCCAGGCGGCCGAGCGTGACCTTGAGCAGGCTGTACGTCCCGCCGTACAGGCGGCTCGACGCGACGATGTTGTCGCCGGCCTGGGCCAGCGTCGTGAACGTGACCAGGTGGGCGGACTGGCCCGACGACACGGCGAGGGCGGCGACGCCGCCTTCGAGCGCGGCGATCCGCTGCTCGAACACGTCGGTCGTCGGGTTCATAATTCGGGTGTAGATGTTCCCGAACTCCTCCAGCCCGAACAGCCGGGCCGCGTGGCTGGCGTCGTCGAACGTGTACGAGGTGGTCTGGTAGATCGGCACGGCCCGCGACTTGGTGGTCGGGTCCGGGGCCTGGCCAGCATGGAGCTGGAGGGTGTCGAAGTGGAGGGTGCGGTCGCTCATGGCAGGGAGGGTGGGGGGCGGAGGCGGAGGACCGGGTCGGGGGAAACGAGAAAACCCCCTCCGGCCCAGGCCAGAAGGGGTTGCAGACGCGAGTGCCGGTGGTGTCTACCGGCGCCCGAGGCGCGACCGCTCCTGGCCCGAACGGGCCATACACATAATCATCCCCATGCAGCGCATGGCGGCGGGGGCGATGATGTGGGAGGAGCGGGTCACGGTGTGGGGGACAGGAGGGCTGTCGGCCGTCAAGGTAGGGGCACCGACCGGCGGTCGCGCAAGGGGGAAGGCAAACAAAAGCGCTTCCGGTGGAAAGAACGTCATTTCTGGACCCAGAGGGCGTCTCATTCCGGCGGCTCGGCGCAGCAAACTGTGGCTCGGTCCGGCAGGCAAGAACAGGGAGCAGGCGCTCTCCAGGAAGGGGCCAGACGCAGAATCGCCGCTCCGGGGATGTACCGAAGCGGCGATTCGAGCGAGGTGCCGACCGGATTTGAACCGGTGTAGCAGGTTTTGCAGACCTGTGCCTAACCCCTCGGCCACGGCACCATGGGCGGTTTCGGGCGCGTCGAGCCTGCAACAAGCCCCACTTCGTAGCACTATCGTAGCAGTGCGGCGGGGACAGTGTGGAAAAGAGCTGCCCTCATGATAAGGCGCTGGCGTCGAGCGGCTTCCTCTTCCATCTCTCGGATTGGGCTAGACTGGACGGCCACCTCCATCCCGCAGGACCGATTTGTTTGGGACGACACGCGAAGAGCTAGATGGCCATCAACTGAGGCGTATCGACGCTCGTGGGCTGTCAGCGGACGCCCACCTGACAGAGTTTCAAGACATACCACTCCGAGCTAAGGCGTACTTCGACAGTGTCCTTGACGGCTACAACGAGGGCTCCAAGACGTTCTTCTACCATGTTTTATTCTCTGCTCGGCCTGGAGGCAACATGTGGGTTCCTGTGTCAAAGCCCTTCTTCGACCAGTTCTTTCCAGAGGCGGATAATAATAGTATGGTCGAGGATGGCATCTTGCTGATGAAGGAGCATCAGTTCACAAGGGGCAAGTCGAGGGAATGGAAGATTCCGCCTGAAGTGATGGACAGGGCAAGGTGGTTGATGGTCGCCGACCTGGAGGCGGAGTTCGTGGATCCCAAAACGGGAAGAAAGAAGGGACGCCCTCAGAAGCACAAGACGACGAACGAGTATGGGAAGCCTCACCCTCTCTTGGTCAAACAGGCTATCCACACGTTCGAGTACGGTTACTTCAACCGAGCGGCCGTAGAAGAACACCTCCGTGAGCGTGAGGACAGTGTCTCGTACGCAGAGAGCCTCGGTGTCGAGGAAGAAATCCCAGGATGGCTGGAGCGGCCTCGCGCTCGCCTAGATGGAGACATTCGTTGCTACTCGGTCATCCTTCGTCAGAAGCCGCAGCTAGTCGAAGGGACGACGTACAGGTACCGGCTCGCGTACTCAGTCCAGAGCACCGGGAGGTTGAGCCAACGCGGCGGGGGTGCCCAGTCCTGCTCTCGTGAGATGAAGGCCCGGCTGTACCGCGATCTCGAAGGGGTGCCCGAAGTGCTCAACTACGACCTCAAGTCGAGCCAAGCGTATATCCTCCGGGCATTCCTCTCCGACGCTGGGATTGATACGTCGTGGCTCGACACTTACCTCAGCGCCGACAAACAGATGTATGCCGACCGTGCTGGACTCACGGTGGATACCTGGAAGGCGATCTTTTATGCGCTCGTGATGGGCGCTCACCTTCCAAACTCGCTTTACCACAGCGACGGGGCCGTAAAGTGGGGGTTCTACGACGAGTTCGGCGTCTCGACCAAGGACGAGATCATCGGCCCCGAGTTATCCCCTGTGTTCGCCAGCGCAGCCGACGCACTGAAGGACACGCGGGAGGTGCTTCAGCCCTTCAGCGCTCGTGTGAAGGAGTGGCACCGCTACTTGGAGGAAGAATGGGTTCCCCAGAACGCGGAGCCAAACCGCACGGGTAGGCTCGTCAGGAACGCCTTGCAGATGAAGTTCCACTGGACCCGAGAGATAGGCGACGAACGCGAGAACATCCGAGAGGCGAAGCGCAAACTGGCAGCTTTCCTCTTGCAAGGGAAGGAGGCCGCGTTCATTCATCGACTCACGACAATCCTCCCGGACTATGGCGTAGTCCCCATCTCCAACGAGCACGACGGGATTGTGACGTTGGGGGTGGTGCCGCCCGAGGCTATAGAAAGAGCCCGGGAGGCAGAAGACATGCCCTACGCGAAGCTCGAAACCAAGGACTTCGTCTGAGACACCAGGAACGCCATCAGTTCCATTGGCGACCCTGTTTTCAGGACCACAGAGCCTTCAAATCGCGTCCTGCGGCCCATGTGGCCACATTCGACGGTGTGCCCCATCTCGTCTAAAGGATAGGGGTCTCCGTCGCCCTCTCTCCTTGGTCGTCTCTCCTAGCTTGTGGGGCCTGTTACTCAATTGCGCGGGGTCCCGAGTGCTACAGGCTCTCATTTCTGATCAACACGAAGGCCCTCCGCTGGCCGTCTCTTGGCACGAACGTGGATGGGATTTGGGGCACAACGGACATCCAGAGCCCAGCCATGAGAACCAAGCCGCCCCCGGCAGCCAGCGCCGATCCAATCAGCAAGACAGAGGGCCGCAGGACGGCCTCAGACCGCTTAAACGAGAAGCACAGCCTGCGAGCACGTAGGGCCGGGAAACCGCGCTCAGCCGAGGACGAGGCCCACGCTGTAGCTCGCCAAGAGAAGGCAGTAGCCGATGAACTCCGGCGGCTGCTGAACAAGGAGAACCCGAAGATCAACGGCCGCAGAGGACGACGGCCCTACACCCGTGGGGCGAAGCCCGTTCAGAGGAGGATCAACGTCAGGCGTAGGTCCTGACGAGGACGTAGGTGATTTATGCCGTCTGACTTCCAGTTCAGGAGCCAGACGGCGGTAACCAAGAGCTACATCGGTGGGAAAGGCAACCCGTCTCCTTCCGCTTCGTGGTCGGTGATCTGACGGTCGAGGTCTTCGAGCATCTCGGCCAGCAGACTGAGGCAGTCGCCGGGCGTCAGGTTCAGCTTCTTCATGAGGGTCTGGATCGTGAGGAGGTTCTCGATGGGGTAGATCCTGGCGGGTCTGTCGTGGGTCGTCGTGGCCGGGGTCGTGGAGGACTCGGCTGTGTGGACTCGTGGCATGGTGTAGAGGGGGAAAGCAGAAGTCCCCTGTCATCCGAAGACGGCAGGGGACCTCAGGGTCAGTGGATCAGAGGGACGGGCTCAGTTCAGCGACTCAAAGGCGTAGCCCAAGAGCCCCGACGTGAAGGCGTCGTTGTTCGAGAAGTCGGCGGCCGTCATCTTCTCCCGGTGGGAGAACACGTTCGTGCCTGCGTTGAAGAGCCCGTACAGCGTTGGCTCCTCGTGGGCCACGTACCGGCTCACGACCTGGCCCTTGATCGAGTCCCCGATCGTCGGGAGTCGACCCCACACCTCGCGGAGGTGGGCGTCGGTGAGTCCCGTTTTTCTCAGGAGTCTCAGGCCCTGCACGAACCTGTGGAGGTCGTCGGGAGCCCTGTCGATGACCGTGAGGCCCTGGCGTACAACTCCCTTCCAGGCCTCCTCCTTCGGACCCTCGTCGTCGGACGCTCTCGGCTTGAGGTGCTTGAACGAGACCCGGGCGAAGAACTCGCCGGAGATGGCCCCGTTGTCGCAGACAAACCGCTTCCCCATCAGGGCGCACTCATAGCGCCAGCTCTTGTCGTAGCTCGACCGGGTGATGAGAGAGAGGCCGACTTCGTCGCCTTCCTCGACGGCCTCGGTCTCCAGGAAGTCGATGATGTGGCAGAAGCGGGCGCCGTCCCAGAAGATCCGGGACTCCTTGAAGGCAATCCCGGACTGGACCGCAATCTCGCAGGCCAACTCGCGGACCTCCTCGTTGGAGAGGAGGAGGTAGTTCTTGCTCACGTTCCCGACGTGGCGGTACCCGGTGGGTGAGGCGTCGTCCTCGATCTCGACGGCGTAGCCCGAGAGGGTCCCCGAGTTCTGGGAGTGGGTCGGGGTCTTGAGGATGGGGACGAAAGGGCTGATCCCTGTCTTCGTCCTGTTGATGGTGATCCCGTCGAGTTCGGTGGCCTCGATGGCTCCGATGTCCCGGTGGGAGACGTGGCCCGTCGAGTGGTCCACGATGACGGTGCCCGTGGCTCCGTCCCCAGAGGGGATTGGGAGGGCGGTGTTCTCGTTGGTGTTCATGAGTGGGTAGGGTGTCGCCTCCCGACATGGGGTACACGTCAGTTAGCAGGTGGTACAAAAAGAGAGAGGGGCGCCACTCGCTAGAGCAGCGCCCCCCTCTCGGTGGGTCCCCTGGAAGGGGCGTTTGGATGTCAGATGACGACGGCCCCGTCACCGTGGACGGCGAGGCTGTACGGCGTGGGCTCGTGAGGGCCCGCGTCTTCGAGGTCCGCGCGGATCTGATCGATGTAGTAGGCCTGGACCGCCTGAGGATCCGTGGCACGCTCCTCAACGCCGAGGACGAGGCGTGTGGACGAGTAGACCTGCGAGCCGTCGGCAGCCACTACAGGGCTGTCTCCAACGCGAGAGGCCCACTGGTGGAGCATCCGGGCTCGCGAGGCCTCAGCCTCAACTGTCGGCATCGAGGCCAGAGCCGCGAGATCCTCCGGCCGGAAGAGCCGGTCAGGACGGAGTGTCCTCCGCGTGTGGAGGTAGCCGCCGAGGCCTCGCAGGAGCGCGAGGATCTGAGAAGGCTGGAGGGCGGCGTATGGGCCGGTCAGCTTCTCGTTCGTCGTGAACCGGCGGATCCTGCCCTCGTCAGAGGGTGCGGTCTCGATCCCCAGCGAGGCCAGCAACTCGGCGGCCTTCGAGGACCGGGAGAGCTGAGACCCCAAAGCTGGATAGGCCACGCGGACGTACTGCTCGACGGTCACGTAGGCCGCGCCGTCGGTGTACTCGGAGTCGAGGACGAGAAGGTCGGCGTACTTGTCGAGCACATCAGGGTCCTGTCGGATGAGCCGCCGCGTGACCTCGTCGGTCATTGGGCGGCCATCGCCGTCAGTGCCGACGACGACGGTGTAGGCGACGGACTCCGTGTCTTCGTCGGCCACCTTCCCCATAAGGGCTTCGGCGACGACGAGTCTGAGGTTGGTGACGGGCGTCGAGGTGACGCCGTCGTAGGTGTAGGTCTCCATGGAATTTGCCCCCCTGCGGGGCGGGTGGTGAGGGAAACACGGGGCCTTTTGAAAGCCCAGCGCAAGGGGGGGTAGTTCGGTGGAGTAGTCGGTGCGCGCTCTTGGAAAATTTTCAGATGGGAGCAAAGCTATACAGCATGTCGCCCATTTATTGACAAGCTGTATATGTTTGCGACACATCTAGGTGTCCCGGTCTCACGCAAGAGAAGCGGCATTTAGTTTAGCATGCAGGTACCTCGCGCCCATAGTGTCCTATTGTATATGGGGAGAACGAGCCCGAGTCGCCAGATCTGCCTCATTGGGGGGGTAGCGCTCTGTCACGCAGTCTCACATATTTTCTCGTCCAACGCCAAGAGTCGACCTATGGCCTCGTTTTCCGCACTTCACAGGAGTCATCAGCCATGGAAACGCCGTTTCACAACATGGCGTAAAGCATCGCGCCAAGGGTTTGTCTTAAGTCAATGATGGCCTACATCCTGTCAATTATAAATGAGTCGAAATCAGTTAGGGAATATTCTCTGTCAGCTAGTGAGGACTCAAAATAGTCTCTGCTTTCACTGGTCGTCACAATGCATTGATAGTCCGAAGATTCTAGGCCCGATAGTTTTGAGTAAAAAGAATCCCTGCTGCCATCTGACACTTGTTGTTGTGCCGGCTCATCAAAAAACAATATGCCCCAATGATTGGTTGAGAACTGAATAGATGTTTCCAGCATGGCAATAGTGTATGCCCATATTATCCTGATATTATCACTTGCTGAGGCATCATATATCATCTCGAAGTCATCCTTTGTTGGCCGGTAACTATCTCTGGATATGTCGATAGACATGGGGTCATCGCTTCCGAACTCAAAGTTTATTATGTTGTCTCTGAAGGACTCTGTGAAATGCGCCAACTTGGCCTCGTCCTCATCGGAAAACAAAAACCTGGGCAGCGCATTCTCCCTGACTAGTATTTCTCTCCAGTCATTAGACAAGCCGCTTGCCTTAACCGACAGGGACAAGGTCTCTTCATAAACTTGTTCTAGGTGGCGAATTGTCTCGTCAAGCTGAACAAGCTTGCGCAGCAGTGACAGGTCTGGAAGATCAACGCCGGCAGTAAGCTGAGACTTCAGATCTCGTATCGAGACCCTGAGTTCGTTAACTCGCACTTGATGGGTGGCTACAATAGCCCTCCTTGCTTCAGTGGCAGTACGGGATTTGTCCAGCACCACAAGGGCAGCCACTCTCTGCTGCTTCAGGAACTGGATGTTTTCCTCGATAGTCATGGGGCTGACACCGTCGCCCTGCTCCAATAGGACATTGGCAATTCCCTGGTGGCAAGTTGGGCATTCATCCAGAGAAATAAGATCGTCTACTGAGGCCCCGTACGATTTTAGCTTTATAGCATCAGCATTTCTAACTATGTCAGACTCAATTGATTCAATCTGTTGTTCCAGCTGAGATAATGACGCCTCCTCAGAGAATAGATCAGAACGCTCGGCATCCAAGGCGGCTTCACTGAACAATAACCTTGTCTCAAGCTGGTGCAGCTTTTCCGCAAGCATCGTTTGTTCTGAGGATGCGTAGGCAATGTCGCCCTGCACAGCTACTTGGATCTCCTCGTGCTCGGATCTGATGACCTGCATGTGATCTTGCAGTGACACCCACTCCTCACCGCTCGGGGTAGGAATGAATATGAAGTCTAGCTCATCGTTAAACTCAACAATTGGGACTTCTGACAGGTTGGCCACGACACCACCTGACTGTCGTGCTAGATACTCGACAGCAGCGCGCATGGTTTTCCATTCCGATCTGACTTGGTCCTTTTCTATTTCTACTTCCTTCTTAAGTCTCTCCACGTCTCTAATGTCAAGATCTAATAGGTATTCAGTTGCGGCCTTTTTAACATTCTGTATACCAAAGGCAGTTGGGGTGGTGGCCTGAATTGCAGACCAGCCCCGAACCTGTTCAATAAACATTAGTGAGGCAAGGCACTCAAGGTACAAGATGCTCTCAGAACCTCGATAGGTCGCTACCTTGGGCAGTTCGAGATTTAGGAAACGGGCTAGAAAAGTGTGGAATCCCAACTCGCGCTGGGCAGCTCCAGGGTCGTGGAGGTAGTAAGGCCTGGAGGGGGTGCTAACGGATGTATTAGCTCCAGTGAGGCCCTGGGCCAGAGTAACTAGAACGAGGCGAGAATCTGAGTCGCCGACAATCTGTCGCCTGATCGTGGCAACCGCATCGAATTGATTTGAAATCTCAAGTTCAACGAACGACTCTAGGACCTGATGGTCCTCTCCATCGGACGAGAAGTGGTCTCTGAGGGCGGGCTTCATCGACTCTGGACCCTTTCTCCCCGACAATATTTCTAAGCCAAGCGCATATAGAATAGAATTTAGGATAGTACTTTTCCCCCTGCTGTTGTCAGCGCGGATTATGTTCAGCCCGCGTTCAAAGGTGATCTCTGTGCCGAACAGTCCATCCTGGGCCGAGACGGAGACACGAAGCGCGCGGAGATGTAGCCTCTGCATTAGAAGAGTGCGTTGATGGTAGACGAGAGCTTTGCCTCTGATATCTTCTTGCCTATCTCAGTCAAGAAAGCCTTCTCCGCTGACAGCAGGGTGTCATCCTCAAGGACCCGGTCCGCTAGGTCTCGTCCCTTCTCAAGCAGTTTGATTTTCCCCGGCGAGCCTATGCCAGTCAAGCCGGTGGCTAGGGAAAAATCGACAGCCCGATTCACGGCAGGATCCAAGTGGAGTACTGATCCTCCGAATGACGGCTTCGCTCCGCTCATGGCAGCGATCACCCTGGCTCTAACCTCTTGATTCCTCAGAGCCCAATTGAACAATTGCAATTTCATTACAGACGAGCTAGATTTAAAAGAGCATAGTCTAAGTACAAGAAGTGTCTCGGCAATTCTCCAGTGGAGCCTCAGGTCGGCTGGTACCGATACCGGCTTTCTTGCAAAGGTGAAGCCTGCAAGATCATCTAGTGGCAACAGTGTGCTATACTGATTGTGCATATTTAAAAGTCGAGAGGGCATCGAATGAGCCAATCTGCAATAGCTTCGTTTGCCAATAGCCCTACTGTTGGGATATCTGCCGATCCAGCAAGGAGTCTGTTCAAATCATTTTTATAGTCGTCTAATGTCTCTTTCAGGAGGTCGCCGGGTGGGAGACTTGTCGTCACGGAGTTCATCTCTAACAATACGTCCTGTTGGCGCTTCAGTCTAACTATGCTCTCGTAGTGGTCGGGGAACTGGGATCTGATACGCTCCAATTCCCTCTGGCCAGTCAGATACTGACTGATATTGTTGTACACAAGTAATTCCATGCGCGGATGGCCCGGCACTGCCTTCTCTAGCTTGGAGCGTATTGTTGACGCATGTTCGCTATTTGCGTCATTCCATGATTCGATCGCCGTAGCGTCGACAGGGTCGAGAGAGGCGCTGATTGAGAAGCCCGTGTGATTCACTATTTCGCTAATCTGCGCAGTGTAGTCCTCCTCTACTTTTATGCATATAGAGAAATTAGAGTCTATAGTATGGCACCCTATATTCTTAATTTTTAAGGCTTTGGTTGCGCAGTGACTAAGCAGATGCCTGCTAGAGTAGGCGGGAGTCAGGAAGTGCCACTGGCGTATTGTGCTAGACCCGATCATTTCATATATCTTGTGGCGATTTTTCTTTAACTTGGCAATATCCCTGGTGACCTTATCTCTTTGGTGTTCGTACAGCTCCTTATCAGTTGGGTTTCCTTCCGGACAGTAGCACTGAAATACAATTCCTGTTTGGGTGTACCCCTCAATTCCCAGGTCTCCGCCGTAGCGCGCCGGCACCTCGTGATACCCGTCGTTCACGTACATCAAGCGCAAGACTTTCTGGCACAGCGACTCCCAGTCGGGGCCGTTCAGCTCGCCAACTGAGGTTCTCATGCCTTGCGAGTGATAGTTATGAGGAAAGGGGCAGGCTCGTCGGAGGCGTCCTACTAGGCATTCCGCAGCACAAGGCGGCTTGGCCAGGAGAGGTGGAACGAGGAGAGCAGGGAGCTAACTCCGAATGGGCGGCAGGACAATCTAGCCAAGAAGACCCCTAGGTATGGCTGAGTGGTCATGGGAGGATAATGTAGAGTAGCCGCGTGCACCGTGTCACCGTCATGGGGCCATTTGGTCGACATATATTGCTATTTGCAATAGTATATAGGTTGATTGCGGCGGGTCTTGGGCTAGGTCTCTAGTAAGGCCTGATTAATTATGCTGTGCGCAGCACTAGGGCGTATCCGGGTGTACCTCTCTGTGACGACAATAGACGAGTGGCCAGCGAATTGACGAATGACCTCCACCGGGACCCCTTTCTTAGCAAGCCGCGTCAGCGCAGTGTGCCTAGTCGAGTGGAAGTTTGTCTCGTTCGGCAGTCCTGCCAGCTTCCTAAACTTCGAGAAGCCCCGTGACAACTGATGGAGTCGAGGGGCCTCACCTTGGTGGGTCCGAAAGACGGGTCCGGATTCAGCGGACTGTTGGAGCCGTTCGATGACGGTGAGCGAGGGGCCCGGAATGGGGATGGCCCTCTCCTTCCCCGACTTCGTCTTGAACCCGTCCTCGTTCCTGACCAGCAGCACGCGGGCCTCGATATCGACGTGGTGCCACTGGAGCGCGCAGACCTCCCCTCTCCTGAGGCCAAGCCAGACGTTGGCCCTCACCACGTCTGCAATCCATGACCAGTCCACGGCCCTTCCATCTCGTCGGGTGATGGCGCTGAAGGACTCGACAGCGGCGAGGAAGGCCTCGACCTGCTCGTCTGTCATCGACTTCGGCGCCTGCTCGGGGAGCTTGGGGAGCCGGACGGCCTTGGTGTGGTCCGCATTCAGCACTCCGTCTCTCACCAGCCACCGGTAGAGGTAGCCGATGTGGTTCCGGTACTTGTGCTTCGTGATGAGCTTGACGGACCTCGACGCCAGCAGTGAGGCTACGTGGTCCGCCGAGAGGGCACACGCTGGCGTGTCCTTGCCGACGTGGGCCTCGAACACGCTCAGGATGTCCGAGTAGGTCTGGACGGTGAACGGGGAGAGGTGGTCGTGGGCTTCGAGGTAGGCCGCAACGGCATCCCCAAGAGTCAGGTCGCTTGGGGCCGTGGCTTCTGGCTCCTGAGGTGGCTGCTCTTTCGGAGCCCATGGGTCATCGGTCCACGGGTTGAACTCCTGATCCGCGAACCGGCGCTCTAACTCGGCCAGTCTCCTTCGTGCTTCTGGCTTCGTCGTCGTCTTGAGTGGGACCCGCTTGCGTTGCGGGCGGAGGTGCTTGCAGAAGAACTGGGCGTAGTAGAGGTCGCCTTGCTTGAAGAGGCTCGCCATGAGAAGGGGGGCTGCGTCCCCACCCACTCCCTCCAGGCCACCGGCCCCATAGAGGGGCTGGAAATCGTAGCAGTATCGTAGCACTGGACGCTGACGCCAACGAGGAAGCCCACCCCTACTCAGTGTAGAAGTGGGCTTCGAGGCCTCTAGAGGCCCATCGCGCGGGAGGTGCCGACCGGATTTGAACCGGTGTAGCAGGTTTTGCAGACCTGTGCCTAACCCCTCGGCCACGGCACCATGCGGGCAATCTACGGACGACCACCCCGGGTGCGTATGAGAACCCTGCGGAGCGTCACGTGTACCCCGGCCAGGACTCGAACCTGGACTCAACGGCTTAGAAGGCCGTCGCTTTATCCAATTAAGCTACCGGGGCGGACAATGGAAACTAGGATGTGTTCAGACTGTCGGGAGCGTCTCCCCCTGGGCGACTTCTACCGATCCGGGGCGAAGGTCCAGTCGCGGTGCAAGGCGTGCTTCAACCGAATGGGCGTCGAGCGCTGGCGCCGGATCAAGATCGAGGAAGTCGAACGCCTCGGCGGGCGCTGTGCCGACTGCGGCGGTCGGTTCCACCCGGACGCCTTCGAGTTCCATCATCTGGACCCATCGGCGAAGGACTACCAGTGGACGAAGCTTCGGCTGTTCTCTGCAGACCGACGCCGCCGAGAACTCGACAAGTGCGTCATGCTCTGTGCCAACGGCCACCGGATGCGGCACGTCGTCTCCGAAGACCCTGTCGCCTACCAGATCCATGTCGGGGCGGCGGGATTCGAACCCACGACCTCCTGCTCCCAAAGCAGGCGCGCTACCGGGCTGCGCTACGCCCCGAGGTGACCGCGAACGGCCGCGCCGAAGATACAGGTTCAGGAGAGTGAACCCATGCGGACCGTCGCGATCCGTCCGATCTTCGGGCATGACGCTCTTCGAGACCGCCCGCCTCGGCGTCCGCCGGCTCACCCTCGCCGACGCGCCCTTCATCGCGGAGTTGCTCACCGAGCCGCTCTGGATCCAGCACATCGGCGACCGCGGCGTCCGCACCGTCGCCGACGCAGAGGGGTACCTCCGCTCTGGCCCGCTGGCGAGCTACGCCGAGCACGGGCACGGGCTCTACCGCGTCGCCCTCCGCGACACCGGCGAGCCGGTCGGCATCTGCGGCCTCCTACGCCGCGAGGGGCTGGAGGCGCCCGACCTCGGCTACGCCATGCTCGCCCGCCACCACGGCCGCGGCTACGCCACCGAGGCGGCCCGAGCGACGCTGGCGCACGCTCGCCACGACCTCGGGATGGACCGGGTCCTCGCCATCACGGGCCTTGACCACAGGGTGTCGCAGCGGGTGCTGACCCACGTCGGGATGCGCCGGGCCGGGACGGTCGATGGCGACCCGCCGCTGGCGCTCTTCGAGACGGTATGGGGGGATCCTCGGTCGGGGGCGTGAGCCGGACCCCAGCGTCCCGCCGCGCGTCGGATCTGGCATGACGCCTCGCCCGACCCCGCTCGACACGTCCGTTTCCTTCCGCCAGCGGGCGCGCTACGTGGTCGTGCTGGTGGCGCTCGCCGTGGTGGCGCTGTTCGTGCTGTGGACCACACGCCAGGCCGTGCTGCTCGTCTTCCTGGGCGTCGCCATCGGGGTGCTGTTCTTCCACGCGAGCCAGTGGCTCGCGGAGCGAACCGGGGTGCCACGCGGCGCCGCGCTGGCGGGCGTGGTGCTGGCCGTGATCGGGGCGATCGCGTCGGCGTCGGCGCTGGGCGGCCCTCGCCTGATGGCCGAGGCGTCGGAGCTCTGGGGGGCGGCGCCCGAGTTTCTGGAGGCCACCCGCGCGCGCCTCGGTCTGCCGGAGGGCGCCCTCTCGCTGCCGTCCGACCTGAACGCCGTCGGCGGTCGACTGCTCGGGTGGTTCTCGTCGGCGGCGGGCGTGCTCTCGGGCGCGCTGGTGGTGCTCGTGGTGGCCGTCTACACCGCCGCCTCCCCGGCACAGTACACGGGCGCCGTGGACCGGCTGTTCGACCGCGACCACCAGCCGTTCGTCGAGGACGTGCTGTCGGACATGGGCACGGTGCTGCTGGCGTGGGTCAAAGGCGTCGGCATCGCGGTGGCCGTGCTGGGGCTGATGGCGGTCGTCGGGCTGACGGCGATCGGGCTACCGGGCGCGCTGGCGCTGGCCGCGTTCGCGGCGGTGCTGACCGTGATCCCCACGTTCGGGCCGTTCATCGGGTGGGCGCCGGCCATCATCGTCGGCTTTGCCGAGGGCACGACGACGGGGCTGTGGACGCTGGGGCTGGCCGTCGCGGCGCAGCAGGTCGAGGGCAACCTCATCACCCCCAAGGTGCAGGGCGCCATGATCCGCGTCGCGCCGGCGTTCGTGGTCGCGGGGCAGATCGTGCTGGGCGCGCTGACCGGCTTCCTGGGCATCCTGCTCGTCGTCCCCATCCTGGGCGTCGGGCGGGTGCTGTTGCAGCGCCTCTACATCGGCCCGTTCGTGGAGGGCGAGGCCGCCGACCCGGACGACCCGTCCGAGGCGGCCCTGGTCGAGCCCGACGCCGAGGCTGGCTAGCTCGGCCTCGGGCCCGAGGCGGGCACGGCGGCGCGTGGCACCGGCGCCGCGGCCGAGGCGACGAGGGGCACGGCGGGCTGCTTCTCGGTCAGGTACGGCCAGTAGCGCTTGGGCACGTGCCGGAGGTGGAGCTTGAGGTTGCGTCGCTCGGGGATGGTGACGGCCTGGAAGTACGCCTTCCACATCGTCTGGTACGCCGCCTCGTCGGGCGCCTCGTCGGCGAGGCCCAGCGTCACGGCCGGGACGATGCGGGACGCGGGCGCCCCCGCCTCGCGCTCCGGAGCCGGCGTGTGGACGAGCGCCAGCCCGCGGCGGGCGTCGACGATGCGCCACGCCAGCGTCGGGTAGCGCGCCTCGAAGTGGGGGTGCAGGATGGGCAGCACGTGGTACTCGGGCCGCGCCGTCGCCGTCCACGTCTCGACGCCGTCCGCGACGTGCTCCTCGAAGCGGACGAACGCTTCCATCCGGTGCGCCTCGCGGCCGACGCGCCCGGCCCACCGCCCGACCTCGCGCGCAGGCTCGAACGTCCAGTCGTCGGCCACCGCCTTGCCCTCCACGCGGACGGCGTCGGCCAGGCGGAGCACGGCGACCTCGATGCCCGGCCGCTCGCTCAGGACCGCCCGCCGGAGCCGCCCGACGAGCCCCGGCACCGCGCGGTCCAGCCCTCGCTCGACGCGGTCGGCCACGGTCGCCTCGGTCTCGACGCGGAGGGTGTCGCCGAACAGCGTCCCGCTCGCCCGCTCTCCAGCGAGGCCCACCGAGGCGGGCAGGGCGCCCCGCCGGTACGTCTCGGCGTAGGCGCAGAGCAGGCCGGCGAACGTGCCGTCGGTCTCGACGGCAAGGTGCGGGTCGACGGGCAAGGCGGGATGCTCGGACATCGGCTAGGCCGCCTTCGCGAGAGGTGCCGCTTTCGCGAGCGGCGCTGGCATCACGAGCGGCGCCGGCGCGAAGAGCGACAGCTGGGGGGCCTCGGCCTTGCCGCCCACGATCCGTCGGCGGACGGCGCCGGGGTCGGAGCCGATCAGGTGAGGCTTGTGGTCCGGCGTCGTCAGGAAGTACTGGGCGCGCTTCATCACGACGCCCATCGCCCGCAGGTCGTCCCAGCGGACGGTGCCGCGCCGCCGCGCCGCGACGATCCGCTTCGAGCTCCGGATGCCGAGCCCGGGCACCCGCTGGAGCCACTCGATCGGCGCCGTGTTGACGTCGACAGGGAAGAGGGTCGGGAATCGCAACGCGTAGGCCGTCTTCGGGTCGATGTCGCTGTCGAGGTTGGCGGACCCAGGCGGGGCCACCTCGTCCAAGTCGAAGCCGTACTTGCGCAGGAGCCAGTCGGCCTGGTAGAGGCGGTGCTCGCGGTGGAGCGGGGCGCGATAGCTCTCGGGGTCCGGCACGCGGTCGTCGCCGCCGAGGGGCACGAAGCCGGAGAAGTAGACGCGCCGGAGCTTCTGCTCCGAGTACAGCCCGTCGGTCAGCTCCAGGATCTGGCGGTCCGTCTCCGGCGTCGCCCCGATCACGAGCTGGGTGCTCTGGCCACCCGCCGCGAACCGGGGCGCGCGGCGGTCTTTCTGCCGCTCCTCCCTGGCCGCGTCGATCCGGTCGCGGACGTGGCCCATCGGCGCGAACACCTGGTGGTAGTCCTTCTCCGGCGCGACCTGCTTGAGCCCGGCCTCGCTCGGGATCTCGACGTTGACCGACAGGCGGTCGGCCAGGCGCCCGGCCTCGGTGAGCAACTCGGGCGAGGCGCCTGGGATCACCTTGAGGTGGATGTAGCCGTTGAAGAGGTGGTCGTGGCGGAGCGACCGGGCCACGGCGACCAGCTTCTCAGTCGTCGTGTCGGCGTCGCCGAAGATTCCCGACGACAGGAACAGCCCCTCGATGTAGTTCCGCTTGTAGAACCCCATCGTCAGCTCGACGACCTCCTTGACGGTAAACGCAACGCGCTCGACCTCCTCGTTCGAGCGGCGGCTCACGCAGTAGGCGCAGTCGTAGATGCAGACGTTCGAGAACAGCACCTTGAGGAGCGAGACGCACCGGCCGTCCTCGGTGTACGAGTGGCAGATGCCCGCGCCCGTGCTGTTGCCGATGCCGGTCGGCGAGTTCTTGCGTGTGCCGCCGGACGAGGCGCACGAGGCGTCGTACTTGGCCGCGTCGGCGAGGATTTCCAGCTTCTCGATGACCTGTCGACGCATTCCGGAGGGGGCCCGAGGCGGGCGAATTGGGCGGAGCCCAAAGATCTGGGATAGGTGTGACAGGTGTGTGGCGCGTCCCTGGGAGAACCCGTCGCTAGTGCACCGCTCCCATGACCGGCCGCTGACACCCGGGCGTGCGACCCTGCGGCCTCCCCACCGCGCCCGTCATGGACCTCACCGTCGGCGTCGGGCCGCCGCGCTCGGCGCTCCCGCCCGACCTCGGCGTCGGCCTCCCGCTCGTCAAGGCGGCGTTGCTCTACGGAGACCGTGTCACGCTGTGCAGCCCGGCCGCGAGCCTGCTGCTGCGCCTGCGGGATCACACCCCGACGGCGGTGGGGTCGCGACTCGCCGTGCTCGCCGGGCTGGCCGACGACCTCGGCCTCGGTGACGCGCCCGCTCGCCTGGCCCATGTCGTCGACACCCCCCATGTCGACCCCGAGGTGGTCCGGCTGACGGTGGACGCCTGGTGGCGGCGCTACCGCCGCGCGTTGGCCGAGGCTCTCGTGGAGAGCGGACTGGAGGCGCTGGGCCCGGCCGTCGCGGCAGGGCGTCTGACGGTCGAGACGCTCGGCGTCGGGGCCATCGCCGGGCCGTCGGACTTCGCGGAGGCGGCGGCCGAGACCTACGCCAGGGTGGTCGCGGATGCGGTCTCGCAGGGCCATACCACGCCGTTGCTGGACGGGGCCACCGCCGACGGGCTCCGCGGCGCGGTGGCGTCGGGGCGCCTCGGCGTGTCGGAGCCACGGGCGCACCGGGCGCGCGACGGCGGCCTCGCGGCGCACGTGCTGCAGCGACTCCCGCTGTTCGACCGGGCGACGGTCGCCGAGGTGCTCGACATCCGCGCCGACCTGGACGCGGCACTGACGCGGTTCCGCGCCGCCGTGGGTGCCTTCGCGGCGGAGGTCGCCGCAGCGGCCTGGGACCCCGACTTCGCCGTCGAGGCGGACCGCGTCTACCAGCGGCAGGTGGCGCCCGCGGTCGCCGAGATCGAGGACGCGGTCGCGACGGTAGGCTACCTCCGCGAACTCGTCACGCGCTACGCCGAGCGTCCGGGCCAGTTCGTGCCGCTCGCCGCGCCAGCGCTGACGGTCGCACTGGCCTCTCCGGACGTGCTCGCCCAGACCGTCGCGGCGACGCTCGCGGGCGGGTCGGTCCTCGCCAACGCCGCGCAGGCGGGCTGGGCCGTCGCCGACGCTCGCCGTGCGGCCCGCGCGAAGCGCCTGTTCTTCGTCTACGCCGCCCGGCGGCGCTTCGCGGGCGACCGGTCGTGGCGGGGCCGGACCGCATAGCCTGCTCCGCCTCGGGCCCGAGGCGGGCGCGCTCAGTCGCAGCCAAAGGCGCCGTCCGCCGGAGGGGTCAGTTCCATGCGGACCTGCGCGTTGCCGGTGGCGCACATGCCGCGGAGCGTGCCCGCGTCGTCCGACGAGAGGTCGCAGGCGAGGGGGCGGGGCAGGATCGTGCCTGGCAGGCGGAGGCGGCTCGTCGTGAACCGGAGCCGCCCGCGCTGCCACGTGGCTGGAGCGCTCTCGGGGACGCTCGCGGTCCGCCCGGCGACGCTGAGGTCGAGCGTGAAGCCCGTCGCGCAACGCTCCAGCGTGGCATTGACGGCATGGCGAGCGCCGTCGGCGTCCGTGAGCGTGCCGGTCCATGTGCCGGAGGGCAGCATCTGGGCCGCCGCACCGGGCGCGGCGAGGAGCACGGCGAGCAGAAGAAGGCGAGAGACGGGGGCGGACATCGGCGTGGTGGGGCGGCTCGGGCTTCAGGGCGTGTGGAGGCGGTGCGCAAGATCGGCCGGGACGGGAACGGGTGCCGGACGCACGCGGCCGATCTCGAACGTGGCGGCGACCGCGGCTGGTGTCCGCGGGCGCGCGTCGCCCTGCCCGAGCGCGGCCGCCAGCCAGCCGACCAGCGCCTCGGGCGCCACGCCGGCCTCGCGGAGGGAGCGGACCGTGAGGCCCTCGTCTCGCTTCGACAGCTTCTCGCCGTCGGCGCCGACCAGCAGGGGGAGGTGGGCGTAGGTCGGGGGCGTCCCGCCGAGGGCCTCGATCAGGCGGATCTGCCGGGCGGTCGAGTCCAGCAGGTCCATCCCCCGGACGACCTCGGTGACGCCCATCGCGAGGTCGTCCACGACGACGGCTAGCTGGTACGCGTAGACGCCGTCGCGGCGCTTCAGCACGAAGTCGCCCACGGACGTGCTGACGTCCTCCGAGACCTCGCCCACGACGCGGTCGGTGAACGCGACCGTGCCCGCCTCGACGCGGAATCGGAGGGCCGCATCGGCGACAGCGGCGGGGTCGTCGAGCCACGCGGCCGGGAGGGCGTCGGGGCGGAGGCTGACAGGGTAGGGGGGGAGGCCGTCAGAGCCGTGGGGGGCGCTCGCGAGTGCGCGGAGGTCGGCGCGCGAGACGCGGCAGGGGAACAGGTGGCCTCCGTCGGCGAGGCGTCGCAGCGCAGCCTCGTAGATCGCGCTGCGCTCGGACTGACGGTATGGTCCGTCCGGTCCGCCGACGTCCGGGCCCTCGTCCCAGTCGAGACCGAGCCATCGGGCGTCCGCGATCTGGCGCTCGGCCGAGCCCGGGACGGCGCGCGGTCCGTCGAGGTCTTCCACTCGCCACACGAACCGGCCGCCCTGGCGTCGTGCGCTCGCCCAGGCCGCCAGCGCGGCCAACGCGCTCCCCACGTGGAGGTCGCCCGTCGGGCTCGGCGCAAACCGGCCCACGGGAGGATGGCTCGTCGGCTCGCCGAGGGCAGGGGCAGGGGCAGGGGGGAGAGGAGCGGGCATACAGCGGCGACGCGCGCGACGGCGTCGGGGTTCACGAGGGACTGTGATCAGGTGAATGACGAGATCGTCCCCCTGGGAGGCATTTCGCCGAGGGCCGGGAAACTGGCCGGAGCCGCCGCCCGTGCCCCAATGGCCACCTCGCTCTCTGCTCATACTTCAGGACACGCATGCATCTCTCCAGACTCTTCCCTCTCGCGCTCGTGGCGCTGGTCGCCGCTGCGCCCGCCGCCCAGCCCGACCTCCGCATCTCCTCGTTCCTGGAAGAGGGGGACCAGCAGGCGGAGGCCGGCGACCGGGTGACCGTCGAGTACACGGTCACGAACTCCGGCGACCAGGACGTCGAGGACGTGCCCGTCGCGTTCTATTTCTCCAACGACGCCGCCTTCGACGACGGCGACCAGTTCCTCGAGGCCGAGGAGGTCAACGTCGAAGCCGGCGAGAGCGAGGGCGACTCCGAGCAGTTCAACCTGCCCTCTGGCATCGCCGACGGCGACTACTTCGTGCTCGCCGTCGTCGACCCGAACGACTTCGTCTTCGAGACGGACGAGACCAACAACGTCGGCGCGAACGCCATCACGATCGGTGAGGGCGGCGGCGGGCCAGGCCCGGACCTGGTCGTCTCCGCCTCGGTCGCCCCGGATGACGGTGACGTCGGCACGTCCCGGCCCGACGCAGGCGAGGACGTGACGCTCGACTACACGGTGTCCAACGTCGGCGGCGTGAACTCGGGGAGCCTGACCCTGCGGTTCTACTTCTCCTCCGACACCACGATCGACGGGGCGGACGAGGTGCTGCTCGACATCGGCAACGATGGGATCGACGCAGGTGACAACGCGGACGACTCGGCGACGGTCACCATCCCTGAAGGAACAGCTGACGGGACGTACTACATCTTGCTCGAGGTCGACACCTTCGACGAGGTCGCGGAGACCAACGAGGGCAACAACACCGCCTCGGTCGAGGTCGGGGTGCCCGGCGGCGGCGGCGGCGGCGGCGGCGGCGCGGACCTGGTGGTCTCGGGCACGCTCACGTCGGGCGACCCGATGGCCGGCGAGGACGTGACCCTCGACTACGCGATCTCGAACGTCGGCGACGAGAACACCGGCCCGCTCGTGCTCCGGTTCTACTTCTCGGCCGACCCCGTGCTCGACCCCGCGGATGACGTGCTGCTCGACATCGACAACGACGGCGTCGACGCGGACGACGAGTCGGACGACTCGGCGACGGTGACCATTCCCGAAGGCACGGCCGACGGGACCTACTACATCGTCCTCGAGGTCGACGCCGACGAGCAGGTCGCGGAGAGCGACGAGGACAACAACACGGCTGCGGTCGAAGTGACGGTCGACGGCACGTCGGGAGGCAATGCGGCCATCGGCGAGATCGGCGTATTCAACTGGCCCGAGCAGGAGCCCGGCCGCTTCTACCCCATTTTCCTGGAGCGGGCCTACACGAGCCCGGTCGTGGTGGCGCCCTCGTTCTCCTCGGAACAGGTCGCCAGCCCCGCCGTCCCGCGCGTGCGTGACGTGACGGCCGACCGGTTCGAGATCCAGCTTGCCGAGTGGCCCTACCTCAACGGCACGCACCTCGACCTCGACATCCCGTACCTGGTGGTCGAGGAGGGCGTCCACACCCTGGACGACGGGCGGCGGATCGAGGCGGGCTTTACCACGACCAACGGCAACGGCGTCGGGTCGATCGACTACGCGACGGCCTTCCCGGGCGCGCCGATCGTGTTCGCCCAGGCCATCGACACCGACGCCGTGGTGACGGCGCGGCTGCGGGTGCGGGAGGACCGGGCGCAGGTCCGGTTGGTGCAGCAGGAGGCCGGCGGCCCCTCCCTGGCGCCGGCCACGGTCGCCTGGGTCGCCATCGAGGCGGGTGTGGGCAGCGGGTCGCGCCCGGCCGTCGCCAAGCGGGTCCGCGCTGGTGACTCGATCACGCGGACCCGCTACGGCACGACCGTCTCGACGAGCGCCCTGATCCTGGCCGCGACGCAGTCGATCGCCGAGGCCGACCCGGTGACGGTCCGGGTCCGCCTGACGGGTCGCATCGGCGCGCGGCTGCTGCTCCAGGAGGAGCGCTCGGCCGACGACGAGACCTCGCACGCCCAAGAACTGGTCGGCTACGCCGTCTTCGAGCCGGGTACGCTGCGGTCGTCGTCGTCCGCGCGTGTGGCGCCGGTGCGCGCGTCCTCGGAAGCGTCGGCGCTGGTCATGGGGGCTCGCCCGAACCCGGTCCGAGGCCGGGCCGTGGTCGCCTTCGAGGTCGCCGAGGCCGGGACCGTCCGCCTCGACGTGTTCGACACGACGGGCCGCCGCGTGACGACGCTGGCCGACGGGCCGCAGACAGCCGGGACGCACGAGGTGCCGCTGGATGCGTCGCGGTGGTCGGCAGGCGTCTACCTGGTCCGGCTGGTCGATGGCGCCGGCGCGGTCACGACCAGCCAACTGACGGTCCTCCGTTAGCCGAGATCGCGCAGGACGCGGTCGTTCAGCCGGTGCCCACCGCTGAACGTCCGTGTCTCGACCGGGACGTCGGCGGCCCGGAGCCGGGCCTCCTGCTCCAGCACGCGGGCGGGCGTGGCGAACCCGTCGCGGTCGCCCGCGACGAGTGTGACGCCCGCGTCGGTGAGCCACCCCGCCTCGGCGCCGAGGTCGAGGTCGTGGGGCAGGCCACCGCCCCACAGGATCAACCGGTCGGCACGCCGCGGACGCCGCGCCAGCAGCGGACTCCGGGCCAGCCATCGGGAGACGGTGGCCGCGCCCTGGCTGAACCCGAAGCCGGTCAGGCGGACCGCGAGCGGGTCGGCGTCGGCACGGGTGCAGGCGGCCACGAACACGTCGTCGAGGTAGCGCGTGAGGTCGGCGATGTCGGACGCCCGCTCCTCGCGCGTCATCCAGGTGGCCCCGACGCGGCGGTCGCGCGCGGGCGCCGCGTCCACGGGCGTGACGTAGAACCGGCTCAGCGCCTCGGGGGCCACCACCAGCCGCCCCGGTCGCTCGACGGCGCGGAAGTGACGCCCGAAGTAGGGCACCAGCTGGCCGTAGCCGTGGCAGGCCATCCACACCTCATCCACGGGGCCGTCCTCGGGGCCCAGCACGGCGTACCGGGCGGTCTTGACGGCGGCGATCTGGCGGACGGTCACGAGTGAGGAGTGAGGAGTGAGGAGTGAGGAGTGAGGAGTGAGGTCGCCACGGCCATGAAAAGTTCCACTCCGTCTCCGACTCCGCCCACCTCGGTGCCGAGGCGGGTGCACCTTGGCTCTCCGCGCTCTCCGCGCTCTCCGCGCTCTCCGCGCTCTCCGCGCTCTCCGCGCTCTCCGCGCTCTCCGCGCCCCAGTGGCCCATCGCAAGCCTCACCTTCCCACCAAGACGTGCCCCGTCTGCAGCCGTCCCTTCGCGTGGCGCAAGAAGTGGGCGCGCGACTGGGAGGCCGTCGTGTACTGCTCCGAGCGCTGCCGACGCAGCAAGTCGTCGGCAGGCGGGCCGTCTACTGGCGACGGAGCGAGAACTCGTCTTGGTTCGACGGGCTGAGAGTGATCGTGAAGTCGCTCTCGTAGTCCTCGAACACCTCGAAGGTGTAGCCGTGAATGATCTGGGTCGCCTCCAGGCGTGCCCGGTCGCCGACGACGGTGAACGTCCAGAGGTCCTTCGGGAAGATGCCCAACTCCTCGGCCTGCGGCAGGTCGAGCTCCAG